>CAZQAS010000059.1:0-19103 GCA_964591285.1 uncultured Rhodothermales bacterium | reverse complement strand
AGATGTATGAGCAGCGGCTCAAGGAGCTCGAGCCGCTTGAGGCGCTTCGTGGGCGTCTCGGGGAGTTTCGGTGGACTCACGCGGCCCATCCACAGATCCATCTTATCGCTCAGCGCACGCTCACCCGGAAAGTTGCCCGCCGGTAGATGGGCCTGGTAGAATTCGCGTTTTCGCTGCAATCGGCTGTACACCTCGTCTCCAGATTGCGCGAGTACGCTGTCCTGGCGGACGAGCATCTCTGTGCCGAGGAGGTAATCGCGGTACTGGAACGGCAGGTCCAGCATCACCGTGGAGATGGCGGCGAACGCCTCTTCGTCGTCGTTCAGCGCCACTTCGGCGGCGCGGGCCGTAGCGGTGGCCACGAGACAGAGCGTCTCCTCAGCCACGACGTCCGGATCGGCGCCATCGATGTCGGCGAGCACGGCCCCGGCCATCTCCTGGGTAACGCTCAGCACACCGATCGTCGCAAACGAGGCAAAGCGCGCGATACGTTCGCTCGTCATTGGAGATTGCCGCGCCTGCAGCGGCCGGTGCGTTCAAGGGGCGGACGAACGAAAGCGCCTATTCCTCCGTGGATTGCTCGCCCTCTCCGCCGATGGAGCGGCGCATGTGGGTGTCGGCCTCGACGTTGCGGAGGTTGTAATAATCGAGCACGCCGAGATTGCCGGATCGCAGCGCATCGGCCATCGCCTTCGGTACTTCGGCCTCGGCCGCGACGACCTTCGCACGCTGCTCCTGGACCGCAGCGCGCATCTCCTGCTCGCGTGCAACGGCAGCCGCTCGGCGCTCTTCCGCCTTTGCGCGCGCAACCTGCAGGTCCGCCTCCGCCTGATCGGTCTGAAGCTTCGCACCGATGTTCTCACCAACGTCCACGTCGGCGATGTCGATCGAGAGGATCTCGAAGGCCGTACCGGAGTCGAGGCCCTTCGACAGCACCACCTTCGATATCGAATCGGGGTTCTCGAGCACGAGCGCGTGCGTTTCGGAGGAGCCGATCGTGGATACGATGCCTTCACCGACACGAGCAATGATCGTCTCTTCGCCGGCGCCGCCGACCAGACGCTCGATATTGGCGCGCACCGTCACGCGTGCAATGGCACGCACCTGGATGCCATCCTTCGCGACCGCTGAAACGGCGGGTGTCTCGATGACCTTTGGATTTACCGACACCTGCACCGCTTCAAACACGTCGCGGCCGGCGAGATCGATGGCGGTGGCCCGCTCGAACGTCAAATCGATGTTCGCCTTGTCCGCCGAGATGAGTGCGTTGACCACCTTCTGCACCTGTCCTCCGGCCAGGTAATGGGCCTCCAGCATCGGAGTATCCACGTAGATGCCGGCCTTGTGCGCGGTAATCAGCGGCTTGATGATGGTTGCCGGCGGCACTTTCCGGAGTCGCATACCCACCAGATCGCGCACGAGTTTGACCCGAACCCCGGAGAAGTAGGCCGTCACCCAGAGGCCCACCGGGACGAGGTAAAGGAAAAAGACAATGAAAAGGACGGCCAGCGCGATGATGAGCAGGCCGGTCGTTGTAAAGAGGGCGTCCATTGCTTATGTCGTTTCGGGAAGCACGCTGTTAGTCTTCAAGTAGAGACGACCTTTCGATCATCACGTGCGCAGCACGCTTAGTCGTCGTCCTGCGAGGTCTTGCGGTAGTCGCCGCTGACTCCTCCTGTCTTGGCGAGTAGATGTATGTCGGTAATGCGGAGGTCCTTGGACATAGACTTGCACATATCGTACACCGTCAGCGCCGCAATGGAAACGGCGGTGAGCGACTCCATTTCGACTCCGGTTTTTCCGACGCTTTTCGCGTAAGCGCGAAGCTCGACCGAGTAATCCTCTTCGCTGAGCGTCAATTCCACATCGACGCCCTTGAGGTGCAGGTCGTGGCACAGAGGGATCAGCTTACTCGTCTGCTTCGCACCCATGATACCCGCGATCTGGGCGACCGACAGGACGTCGCCTTTCGGCACGTCCTTGTCGCGTATTGCGTTATAGACGTCCTCCGTAAGCACGACGCGCCCGAAGGCCAACGCCGTTCGGACGGTGTCCGGCTTTTCGCCCACGTCGACCATCTGCACACCACCTTTGGGATTCAAATGCGTCAGGGTCGTGGATTCGGTCATGGTGTTCAAAGCTCTTTCTGGCTTACTACAGGGGTATGCGAAGATAGCAGGGCGCCATACCATGGGCAAGGGGCGGTAGGGGCCATTCCCGCGGACGTCGGCTGTCGAGGGCACGCGTGACACCGCGTGAGTCAGGCGGCCTTGGTACCGGCCCACTCAGCGCTTCTCGATTCGGCTGTATATCGGTTCGCCACCCAGATAAGTTGCAAGCACTCGGGCGTCGAGGATTTCCTCCGGAGGCACCGTCATGATGTCTTTGGAGAGCACGACGAAATCGGCGAGTTTGCCCGGCTCGAGCGAACCTAGCTCGTGCTCCTGATGGGCGGCGTACGCGGCTTCGATCGTAAACCCGCGGAGTGCCTCAAGTCGGGTCGCGCGTTGGTGGGGCAGCCAACCGCCCTCGGGCCAGCCATCGGCATCCTGCCTGGTAACGGCTGCATAGAAGCCCAGCAGCGGATTTACTTCCTCGACCGGAAAATCGGATCCGAGCGCGACGTGGACATCCGCATCCAGGAACGACCGCCAGGCATACGCACCCTCGAGTCGTTCTTGACCTAGCCGTTCCTCTGCCCAGTACATGTCGCTCGTGGCATGCGTGGGCTGCATGGAAGCAATGACCCCTAGCGATCGGAAACGCCCGATGTCGTCGGGGTGCACAATCTGGGCATGCTCGATACGATGACGATCCACCGTCCGTCCGAGTCGATTCATGGCTTGTTCGTATGCATCGAGAACGACGCGATTGGCCCGGTCGCCGATCGCATGCGTACTGACCTGGAAACCGCATGCCATGGCCTCGACAACGTCCTCTGCCAGAACGTCCTCCTCCGACCGCAGCAGTCCGCGCGTATCAGGTTGGTCCGCGTAGGGCTCGAGCAGAGCGGCGCCACGGCTGCCCAGCGCGCCGTCGGCGTACAGCTTTACAGAGCGCACCGTGAGGCGACCGCCATAGTTCAAGATTGGCCCCTCCTCGCAGATCTGATGGAAGGATGCACCGGTTCCACCAATCATCCCGTAGAGTCGAATCGGAAATGCTGATTCGTCGATGGCGGCTTTGTACCGGTCGATGTCGTCGGTCGAAATGCCGGCGTCGTGAATGCCCGTAAGCCCGTATCGCGCCGTTTCCTCGAGAGCCATCCGGAGGCCCTCCCGCCTTTCGTCGGCGCCCGCTGCGGGCACGTGAACGTCCACCATCCGCATCGCGGTATCGATGAAGATGCCGGTTGGCTCGCCTGACTCGTCGCGCACAATCCGACCGCCCTCCGGATCGGTTGCGGTGCGAATCACCTCGAGTCCCGCGGCATCCAGTGCCGCCGTATTCGCCCACGCCGCGTGACCGTCGATGCGACGGAGCCACACCGGCCGATCGGGAAACGCCTGGTCGAGGTCGGATCGGGTTGGAAAATCCTGCTCCGGCCAATCGTTCTGGTCCCAGCCGCGCCCGGTCAGCCAGGCGCCCGCCGGCAGTCGCTCCGCAAACGCGCGCAAGCGCTCAACAATTTGGCGCTTCGACGACGTGCCGACCAGGTCCGCCTGCAGGAGCGCATCGGCACGGCCCATGAGGTGAGCATGCGCATCGATGAAGCCGGGAATGACGGTCGCGCCGCCGAAATCGAGTCGCTCCGCTTCAGGATAGGCTTCAAAGAGATCGTGTTCCGTTCCGACCATCAGGATGCGTTCGTCTCGAACGGCCATCGCCGATGCGATCGGATGGTCAGGATCGGCGGTATAGATGCGAGCGTGATGGACGACGTAGTCAGCCTGTGCCGACACATCCTGCACGAGAGCGAGCACATTGACGAGAGCCAGCACGCATATGAGCGCGATTGCGCCGTGTTTCATAGCATCACAAATGCACGATTGGACTTTAGCCGGCGCGCAGCCGCTCAACCCAGAGCGTCACGGGGCCGTCATTGGTAAGGTGGACATCCATCATCGCCCCAAAAACGCCCGTTTCGACCACAGTTCCAAGCTGTTCATCCAGCAGCTCGACAAAACCGTCGTATAGCCGCTCGGCCTTCTCCGGGCCCGCCGCGCGCTCGAAGGATGGGCGGTTGCCTCGGCTGGTGTCGCCGTAGAGGGTGAATTGGGAGACGACGAGCGCCGCGCCACGGGTGTCCTTCAGCGATCGATTCATCTTACCGTCCACGTCCGGGAAAATGCGAAGGTTCGCACACTTTCGTGCTAGCCAGGCCCCTTCCTCCTCGGTGTCGTCTTGGTGCACGCCGAGGAGTAGGAGCAGACCGCCGCCGATCGATCCGACTGTCTCGCCGTCGACCTCAACGGATGCATGCGTGACGCGCTGTACAAGTGCAACCATCTCGATGTCCTGTCGACCACCCGTTTCAAACCCGCAGACGCGCACGCAGATACGATTCGAATTCGCGGAGTGCGCGTCCGCGATGACTCACCTTGTTCTTTTCATCGGGCGAAAGTTCGGAAAAAGTTTTATCCGATTCCTCCGGCTGAAAAATGGGATCGTAGCCGAATCCGCCGTGGCCTCGCTCCTCGGTTATGATCTTTCCGCGGCAGAGGCCCTCGAAGTAATGCATTCCCTCCTGGTCCACGAAGGCGATGACGGTGCGAAAGCGTGCCGATCGCTCCTTCACACCGTCGAGCACCTCGAGCAGCTTCCGGCGATTGTCAGCGTCTGTTGCGTCGGATCCTGCGAATCGGGCCGAGTGCACGCCGGGGTCGCCTCCGAGCGCATCTACCTCGAGGCCGGTATCGTCGGCAAGCGACGGAAGGCCCGTTGCGCGATATAGGCTTGATGCCTTCTTGCGAGCATTACCTTCGAGGGTCTCGGCATCTTCCTCAATCTCGGGCGCATTTTCGATCTCTGCTGCCGAGATGAGCTCCACCGGAAGCGCGCTCAACAGTGCGCGCATCTCGCGGACTTTTCCCGGATTGCGGGTTGCCAGCACAATTTTCATGAGGAATCGATGGGCGTTTACGCCGGGGCGGGGCGGCATTGGATCGCGGCTCGAAGTGCTCGAAAGCCCGGCGCACTCGCCGCGGCGCCCGAAACCAAAATACACCGGACTTGTACCACTATGCTCAGCCGCCTATGTTGATAGGCTGTACCAGAAAACCAAATCGTATATCACAAAAGGAGGGATACACTTTGTCAGTTGGAGTAAAAGTTCGTGACAACGAATCGATCGACCGGGCGCTTCGCCGCTTCAAACGGGCTGTAAATCGCAGCCGGGTGCTCCGGATTTACCGATCCAACATGTCCTACACGAAACCTTCGGAAGAGCGTCGCATCGCGCGCGAGAAAGCGTCCCGCATGGCGCGCCGACACTCCCGAAACTACTAAATCCATTCCTTGCGAATCGGCTTCGACCCGATTCGCTCTTAGGGCGAGACGGATTCGCGTGGCGGGCACGCTACGACAATTGCGAGCGCCATCCCGCGAAGTGCGCCACTTACCGGAGCAGCGCCGTCGAGACAATCTCCTCCTGCTTCCGCTGATGTAGACGCGCGCTGCCCGTTGCGGTACTCGCACTCGCCGGACGCCCGATATACTTGACGCGGTGATTGCAATCGCCGTGCAGCTCCTCGAGCAAGTCATCCAGCCGGTTTCGCATGAACGTCCATGCGCCCATGTTTTCCGGCTCCTCCTGCACCCACACGACATCATCCACGCCGCTGTACTTGTCGAGCTCTGACCGCAGCTCCTCCTCCGGGAAGGGGTAGAACTGCTCGACCCGTGTGATCGCCACAGCGGGCTCGTCGACGTCTTCCAGCTCCTGCATCAGATCGTAATACACCTTGCCGCTGCAGAGAACGTGGCGCTTGACCGCGCTCGCCTCTGCGTCGGAGGTCATGATCTTTTGGAAGCGGCCTTCAATCAGGTCCTCGGGCCGCGAAATCGCGCCCGGATGCCGAAGCAGGCTCTTCGGTGCCATCACGACGAGCGGCTTGCGCACGTCGCGGAGAACCTGTCGCCGCAGCGCGTGAAAGTAATTCGCCGGCGTCGTGAAGTTGCCGACGATCATGTTTTCTTCGGCGCACATCTGCAGAAAACGCTCCAAGCGCGCCGTGGAGTGCTCCGGCCCCTGACCCTCGTACCCGTGCGGAAGCAGGAGAACGAGACTGCTTCGCTGGCCCCACTTCTCTTCGGCAGCCGACAGGAACTGATCGAATACGATCTGCGCGCCGTTGGCGAAATCGCCGAACTGCGCCTCCCAGAGGACCAGGGCCGCTGGATCACCTACCGAATAGCCGTACTCGAAACCGCATGCGGCATATTCGGACAGCAAGCTGTCGTAGATCAGTAGCTTCGCCTGCTCTTCCCTAATGTTGTTGAGCGGGATATACTCCTCACCGGATTTTTGATCGTAGAGCACCGCGTGTCGCTGGCTGAAGGTGCCGCGCCGCGAATCTTGCCCGCTGAGCCGAACCGTCGTGTTTTCAAGCAACAGCGACCCAAAGGCCAGTGCTTCGGCAAACGCCCAATCGATCTTCTTCTCCTCGAAAAACAGCTTCTCTCGGCGCTCGAATTGCCGGATGAGCTTCTTGTGGACGTGGAGCTCGTCCGGCAAATCCACGAGCGCGCGGACCGTCGCCTGGAGATCTTCGTCGTTCGCGGACGTATCGACATCGGTAAGCGCCGGCGTCTCGGTTTTCTTTTTCTGCAGAAGATCGAATCGCTCGACCGCTTCCTTTGAATCGAGTTCTTTCGTGCGCTCGAAGGCGTCCTGCAGCCGATCGCGATAGTCGTCAAGCATCTGCTCGGCCTCATCCGGATCCATCTCGCCGCGGCGAAGCAGCGTCTCGGTGAAGAGTTTCCGCGGCGACCGCTTTTCGTCGATCGTCTCGTAGAGCAGCGGCTGCGTGTACGTCGGCTCATCGGCCTCGTTGTGCCCGTGCACTCGATAGCAGAGCATGTCGATCACCACGTCTTTGTTGAAGACATTTCGGTAATCGAGTGCAAGACGCGCCACACGCACACAGGCCTCGGGATCGTCCCCGTTAACGTGGAAGATCGGCGCCTGAATCGTCCGCGCTACGTCGGTCGCATAGGTTGAGCTGCGCGCATCCGACGGCGTCGTCGTAAAGCCGATCTGATTGTTGATGATGATGTGGACCGTGCCGCCCGTCTTGTAGCCGCGAAGCTGGCTCAGATTGAGCGTTTCCGTGACCACCCCCTGCCCCGCAAAGGCGGCATCGCCGTGCAGCAGGAGGGGAATGACGGAATCCAGATAGTCGCCGCCCGGCGCACCCTCTGCTTTGTTGCGGAGCAACTCCTGCTTGGCGCGGACCATCCCTTCGACGATCGGATCCACGGCTTCGAGGTGGCTCGGGTTCGAAGCCAGCGTCAGCCGCACCTTCGCGCCCGTCGGCGATTCATGTTCGCCCTTCGCGCCCAAATGATACTTAACGTCGCCCGAACCCTGCGTGGTATTCGGATCGATATTCCCCTCGAATTCCGAGAAGATCGCCTCGTATGGCTTATTGAGGATGTTCGCCAGCACGTTCAGGCGGCCGCGGTGCGTCATACCGATGACGACCTCGTCGACCTCCTGTTCGGCGGCATCCGAGAGCATCCAGTCGAGCATCGGAATTACCGACTCCGCGCCCTCCAGCGAAAAGCGTTTGTGGCCGATGTATTTCGTGTGTATGAACCGCTCGAAGGCCTCCGAGGCATTCAGCTTCTGCAGGATCCGCCGTTTCGCCTCCGGCGCAATCGGCTCTTCGCAGCGCACCGGCTCGATTCGCTCCTGGAGCCAGCGCTTTTCGGTGGGATCCGAGATGTGCATGTACTCGATCCCGACCTTCCGCGTGTAGGTGTCACGCACAATCTCGATGATGTCCCGGAGCGGAAGATCGTCCTTGCCGCCCAGTCCGCCGGTCACGAACTCACGATCGAGATCCCAGATGGTGAGGCCGTACTGCGACGGGTCCAGCTCCGGGTGCGAGATCCAGCTGTTGCCGAGCGGATTGACGTCGGCCTGTAGGTGTCCACGCACCCGATAAGCCCGGATGAACTGAAGCACACGCGCCTGCTTGTGCACCATGTCCACCTCGTAGCCGTGCTCGGAGTTGCCCAGCTGCGGCGTGGTGTCCGGTGAAAGCGTGTAGGGTTCGTACGGGATGTTCAAGTGCTGGAAGATCTCACGATAAAAGTCGTGCTGTCCCAGCATCAGTTCGGCGATGTACGAAAGGAAGGCCCCGCTCTCGGCCCCCTGGATGACCCGGTGGTCGTAGGTCGAGGTGACCGTCATCACCTCGGAGATGCCCACCTTGCTGACGGAATCCGGCGGATAGGCAAAGTATTCGGGCGGGTAGCCGATCGAGCCCGCCCCGACGATCACTCCCTGCCCGGGCATCAGCCGGGCGACGCTCATCGTCGTGCCGATCATGCCGGGATTCGTCAGGGTTGCGGTCGTGCCCTCGAAGTCGGAAAGCTCGAGCTTGCCGTCGCGCGCCCGCCGTACGATATCGTTGTAGATCCCGAGCAGCTGCGCGAAGCTCATGTCGTCGGCCGCTTTGATGTTCGGCACGAGCAGCGTGCGTTTGCCGCGGCGCTCGATGTCGATGGCCAGGCCGAGATTCACGTGCTTCGGTATGATGTGCTGCGGCGTTCCGTTCTCGTGTCGGAACGTCGTATTCATATTCGGAAACTCCTTCAGCCCCTTCACGACGGCCCACGCGATGAGGTGCGTGAAGGAGACCTTCTCGCCGCCGACGTATCGCTGATAGGCGTTAATGAGCTGTCGGTTTTCGCTCATCAACTTGACCGGAATCGTGCGGAGAGAGGTGGCCGTCGGCACCCCGAGGCTCGCCTCCATGTTCTCGACGATCTTGGCCTGGGCGCCGCGGATCGCCTCGGTCTCGACGTCCGGCTCCTTGGAGACGGGGGCGGAAGCCGGCTTGACCGGCTCCGGCAGTGCGCCGTCCCCACTTTCAGGCGGTGCTTTGACGACCACCTGCTCTTGCGCGGGCGTCGAGCGGCCTCCGGCCGCGGCGACAAATGACTCGCGCGGGCGGTAATCGGCGAAAAATTCCCGCCAGCTTTCGCTTACGCTGTCCGGATTCTCGAGGTACTGCCGGTACAACTCCTCAATGTACCCGGTATTAAATCCAAGCGAACTCACTTTCTCAGCTGCTAAATGATCGCATCATCAGTACACGTAACGAACCGTCGGTTGCAAGGATTCCCGCCGAGTCCCGGACCCATTCACCATCCATCCTCGTGCATCGGAATCGCTAGAGCCATCCTTCCTTCTTGTACCACTCAATGGTGGATCTGATGCCCTCGCGCAGCCGAACGCGCTGCCGATAGCCGAAGTCGCGCTGCGCCTTGTCGCTGCTGCACATCTTGCAGGCGTGGCGAATCTCGCGCGCCTTCTCCCTGTTGAGCGGCGGGTAGGATCCCATCCATCGCGCCCCGATCTCCACCGCCGCACCGACGATCCCCACGAGCGCCGGCGGAACGGAAACCGTCAGCGCACGCCTGCCGAGGGCGTCCGTCGCGGCATTCTTGAGGTCATTCCAGGAATACTGCCCCTCGCTGCCGATAAAATACGTTTCGCCGACGGTTTGCGGCGCCTCCGCTGCATCCACCATCCCACGCGCAAGGTCCTCAACGTGGACGAGGCTGAGGACCGGCTCGTGTACGGGTCCGACGACCGGACACAGCCCTTTTTGGACCGTCTTAAAAAAGGTGAAAATGTCCTCCTCGCGCGGTCCATAGACTGCGGGCGGGCGGACGATGACGACAGGCAGCTGCGACCGAAACGACCGGACTTCCTTTTCCATCATTGCCTTACTCCGGCCATATCGGCTGACCGGTTGGAGCGGACTCTCCTCCGTGGCGACGCCTCCAGGGCAGCTCCCGACCGCCGCGAGGCTGCTCGTAATCAGTACCCGCTGTACATCCGGATTTACCTCCGCGACGGTCCGGAGTAGCTGAATTGCGGCATCCACATTGCTCGTCCGGAATGCGTCCCAGTTCTGCGCTCGCGTTACGCCGGCGTTGTGAAAGACGTAGTCCACGTCGTGCACGGCCTCGCGGATGAGATCGCCGTCCGTCAGCTCGCCGCGAATTGCGGTGATCGAAAGGCCGTCGAGCCACTTGTGCTCGGTGCGCACGAGGCAGCGCACGTCGTCGTAGCCGCGGTCCAGCAGTTCCTCAACGAGATGGCTCCCGATGAAGCCCGTGCCGCCGGTGACGAAAGCAGATGGCATGGTTTGGACGGGCGATGCTTGATTCAGCCGGAAGGAGGCATTGCTGTCACAGCTACTATCGTCGTCGCAGCTTCGCGACCGTCTCCACATGATGCGTGTGGGGGAACAGGTCCACGGGCTGGACGGCCTCGATATCGTAGGCCTCTTTCATCATGCTCAGGTCACGTGCCTGCGTTTGGGGATTGCAGCTTACGTATACGAAGCGCTCCGGTCCGAAGGAGGCGATCCGCTCGGCGACTTTAGGGTGCAGCCCCGCACGGGGTGGATCGACGATCAGAACGTCGGGTGCGCCGTGCGCGCCGAGGAAATCCCGATCGAAGACCTCCAGCATATCCCCCGCCACAAAGGTACAGTTTTCGACGCCGTTCGACGCGGCGTTTGCACGTGCGTTTTCGACCGCCTCGTCGATGAGTTCCACACCTATGACCTTCGCTACCTGATCCGCCGCGAAGATGGAGATCGTGCCGGCGCCGCAGTATAGGTCGTAGACGACGTCGTCGGCCGTCAGACCGGCGAAGCCCCGCGCGATCTCATACAGGCGCTCCGCCTGAGCGGTGTTCGTTTGAAAAAAGGCGTTCGCCGCGATTTCGAAGGTGTATTTGCCAATCTGATCGTGAATCACTCCCGATCCGTATATGACGCGGATCTCCTCACCAAACGCGGTCTGCGCCTTCGACGTGTTGATTGTGTTGACGAGCGTCGTCACCTCCGGAAATTCAGAGCGAAGATGCTCTGCGAATTCCGCCATTCGTTCCTCGTCGAAACCATTCGTGACGACGTTGACCATGACCTCGCCGGTGCGCTCCCCGGTGCGAATCACCAGATGACGAAGGTATCCGGTGTGCTTCCGAATGTGCCACGGGGCCCAATCCCGTTCCTTCGCGAACGCGCGCACACTGTTGACCAAAGCGCGGCTCAGCGGAGCCTGCAGGTGGCATTCGTGCAGATCGAGAACCTTGTCAAAATTTCCCGGCACGTGGAGGCCGAGGGCGAAGTCGGTATCGAAGTCGCGGCCGGAATCGATCTCCTCCCGTGTAAGCCACCGGTTCGCACTAAAGGAAAACTCCATCTTGTTGCGATAGAAATAGACCTTCTCCGATCCGATCGCCGGACTGACACGTACGTCATCGAAGCCGCCCGTGTGAATCAGAGCGTCGCGAACGCTGTTCGTCTTCGCCTCAAGCTGCGCTTGATAGTCGACGTGCTGCCACTTGCAGCCGCCGCACGTTCCGAAGTAGAAGCAGCGGGGTTCGGTCCGCAGCTCGCTCGGTTCCAGGAGCTCCTCGAGACTTGCTTCCGCGAAGTTTTTCTTCGTCTTGAAAACTCGCGCTCGGATGCGGTCACCCGGCACAGCCCACGGCACGAATACGACGTAACCGTTCCGGCGCGCCAGCGACTTGCCGCGATCCGCAAATTTTTCGACCTGAAGCTCTACGAGCTCTCCTCGCTTAAGAATGGCGTCCTCTTCGTCTGGTACGTTGCTCCCGATGCGGAGCGTTCGCCGCGTGGATCAATAAAAAGCGGCATCCGCTGCGATGTGATCTACTCGCGCCGTAGCGCTGTCAACGAGGCGCATGGCCTCTACCTTTCCGTCCCTTTCTACGAGAACGCGGATAAGCTCTGTTTCCATCGCTGCTAGATTCCGCGAGACGGCCTCAAGAAATGCCGCTCCGGAGGACGGATGCCTCTTCAGGATGGTCCTTAGATCGGGTCGAAAGAATCCGAGTACACGCGTGTCGGCCAGCGCCTGCGCCGACTCGACGCGCCGAAAATCTCCGAGCAGCGACAGCTTCCCGAAAACGTCGTGTTCGCCGACCTGCCGAAGCTCGTGCACGGCCCCGGCGTTCTCTTCCACGAGCAGCCGGACGCGCCCGCGCTGCACGACGTACATCCCGAGTCCCGGATCATGTTCGTAGTACAGAAACTCGTCCCGCTTGTAGTCCCGCCTGTGTACGGATTCGGCGAGATCCCGCAGTACGCGGCGAGGCATGCCGTGAAGCATGGGCACCTGCTTGAGTGTCTCGACGGCCTCCGTGACTTTCGGATCCTCGCTGCTGGAGAAGACGCGTCGAAACCCCTCGGTGATTCGGTTCAATACAGTATCAGAGGATGGCATTCGTCGATTCAATGGTCTCGGTAGAAAGCTGGGGCGACGACCACGCGCTGACGCCCTCCGTGAAAGATATACGTTGGTGGGCACTTCGACCGCCGGCATCAAAATGCGTGTCCAATGCCGAAGTGGAGGTGGACGTCGTCCAGCCCATCCGGAAGGAACCCCTGTTCGGTTCTCGTCGGATCGTACACCTTGACACCGAAGTCGAGCCGGAGAATAAGGTATTCCCACGCCGTGCGGATGCCGAGGCCGGACCCCACGCCTACTTCGCGGAAGAACGATCCGATCTCAAATCGTCCGTTGTCGCTCTGCGGGAGATCCTCGCCGAATCCTGGATTTCTCGGGCCGAACCACACATTCCCGGCATCGAGGAAGAGCACGCCTATCCAGTCGGCGGCAAGCAGTGATCGTAGTAGAACGTCCCGCACTTCGACGGCGGCCTCGATCTTCACGTCTCCGCCGAGAATATTTGTGACCTCGCCCGTCGTCGATTCACCGTCGTCGGTGGGCACGAAGCGAGCTCCGCCGGGTCCGAGGTCCCGCAAGCCCCAGCCCCGCACGCTCGATGCGCCCCCCGCATAGAACCTGCGATCGAAGGGAACGACGTTCGATGCTCCGATCGGGTGCGCGTAGCCGGTAAAGAACTTAAGTGCAAGCACGGAGCGGCCGCCCAGCGCGCGGTACTGCCGCACGTCACCGACGAACCGAACGTACCGCCGGTAGGTGAGCCGACTCGGAGATCCTTCTTCGCGGAAGATGGGAAGGCCGGGCAGGCTGCCTTCGAGCGTGTCCGGCGAATACACGTACCGATCCAGAAGATACGGGAGATTGTTGCCGAGCTCGGCGACCGCCTCGTAGCTATAGCCGCGGTCGCGCCGCAGTGGATTGACATTCGCCGAGCGCAGCGTGTAACGGAGCGCCGTGTTGATCTGAGGTAACGTGTAATCCTCGATGATCTGTGCCCGTTGCACCGGATCAGTGATGGGATCGAAAAAGCGCTCCGATTGGAAGTTGTCGAGTGTATCCGGATTGCTCAAACTCAGATCCAGCACGTCCAGCAGCGAAATCAACCGCGGATTGTGCCGCATTTCAAGACGATAACGCGCGTTACCCCGCCCGCGGATTATCAGGCCGAGCCGATCATGCCTTGCCGTGAGAAGGCTGAGCGACGCTCGGGTACGCGCATCATAGAGCGACAGCGTTCGCTCAAGAAATCGGAACGGCCAGATAAGGTACGGATAGGTGAGCGATCCGACGATTTCGGCCTGCGCACCCGTGAGCAGCGTCGATTCGATGTCGGCGGAGATCGAGCCCGTCGTCCGCAGCTGGAACGTCTCTCCCCGTCCGAGCAAATTCGCGTTCTCGTACGTGATGCCGGCACCGGTGCCGAGCTCGGTGTCGGATCCTCCGATTACGCCCGAGCGCTGCAGCATAAAGGTTTCGAGGCGAATTTGATGCCTTCTCCGCGTCCGCAGCTCGAATTGGTGAGGCAGGCGCGGTGGCCCCGGTGCCTGCACACTGGCGGTATCTTCCGGAAGCGGCACGATGTCCGTAAAGAGGAAGACTCCTGATCCGTCCAAGCGACGCTTCGTAGCGAGCACGTCGGACTGATCGTACCACTCGCCGGGGCGGAATTGCAACGTGCGCGTCAGCAGGCCGGGCGACAGCCTGCTTTCGTCCTCGAACACAAACAGAGCGCGTCCGCCGGCAACGGTGTCGGACGGCGCCCTGAAGGCGATCGTATCGAGCCGCGTGACTGCTTCCGGTTCCGGACCGGTCACCAGGTACTCGAGGTCACCAAAGCGGAACCGCGGCCCGGTGCCGATGCGCAGCGTAATGTCGAAGCTGTCGGCCGTCGCGGGAAAGACAAGTGCGCGGATCGAATCGCGCGTGACGGCGGCATAGCCCTCGTTACGGAGAAACGTAAGAAGGCGCCGGCGCTCCTCGAGCAGCGTCGGCTCCGAGTAGCGCTGATCATCCGCCCGAAAGGTCAGCGGGCGTTCCCGGCCGACGACCTCCGACCGCAAGAGCGTTCCACGTGCCAGCCGCAGCTTCTGATCGGCGGTGAGGTGATCGGCTCCCTCAAACGTGACGTTGCGGATGAATGTCGGCGAGCCGGGTGCGATCTGAAAGAGTATGTCTGCACGACGATTCGAGAGTGTATCCACCTCGACGTCTAACGATGCATCTCGGAAGCCCTCCTGCCGGTAGAGAAGACGAAGGCGCTCGGCATCGGATGCGAGCACCCCCTGATCCAGAAATGCCGGCGGCTCGCCTCCTCTCATCAGCGCTTCGCCGACCCGCTCCCCGAGTGCTCCGGACTCACCCAATTCATAGAGCCAGAGCCACCAGGTCAGGCCCGGGATACCCAGAAATCGGCGATTGGGCTGCGTCCGAACCCTGACGGAGAGCTCCTGATCCGAAAAAAACTCGTTGCCGGCGAATGCGACGTCCCGAACGATGAGCGACGCGGTATCGGCCGGCGAGGCAGTCCCTTGCGCTTGAAGGGCGGGCGCCGTCCCAGCCAGAAGGAGCCCCAGAAGGGCAACCCGGAAAAATGCGCCCGCAAGAGTGAACGTAACGTCGCCGGAGCGGCGGGAGGTGACCTCGCGGGAGCGATTGGCGGAGGCTTCGCGGGAGCGGCTGGAAGTGACGGTGGGGAGGCGATTGAGCGAAGCGGCGATCGCGCCGAGGCGGGAAACGACGGACGAGAGCTTAGTCTTCCTCGAAATAGAAGTCGTCGTCGGCAGTCGGGTAATCCGGCCAGACTTCCTCGATGCTCTCGTACGGCTCTCCATCGTCTTCCATCTGCTCGAGATTCTCTATGACCTCAAGAGGTGCGCCAGTACGCTCCGCGTAATCGATTAGTTCTTCCTTAGTCGCGGGCCACGGAGCGTCTTCGAGATAGGTAGCGAGTTCCAGGGTCCAGTACATAAACGTGTCTACGTTCTCGACCTAATAGCTTGAGGAGAGGTCATCGTGCGCGATCAATCGCGAGGTGCGCCGGTCCAGCACTATAGGACGCGAAGCGGATAAAAGCAACACGGGACAGAGATACGAAACGACCACGTCGCTCGAGAATCCGGACGA
Source organism: uncultured Rhodothermales bacterium (assembly GCA_964591285.1). GTDB lineage: Bacteria > Bacteroidota > Rhodothermia > Rhodothermales > VXPQ01 > CAZQAS01. Next base: position 3,575 of record CAZQAS010000059.1, on the reverse strand, counting down.
CGGCGGTCCCTCAAGACGGACGGGGAAAGGTCCTCCATGTCGATGAGGACGCACGTGCCGGGAGATGGGAAGATTCGAGCTGCACCAGCACCGTTTCGCGTGCCGGGGAATGGCGAGAAGTGATGTAGGTATGGTAACCCGACGTAGCTCGACGGCGGCCGGCTTAATCCAGCGAAATGGTCGACTGTTCGGTCTGCTCGACAAGCTTCTTGTACTCCGCGGGCGTCATGCTCGGCGCGAAGAAGTAGAGCGGATTCACTGTACGATCGCTCTTGTTCCGCACTTCGTAGTGGACGTGGGGACCGGTCGATCGGCCTGTGCTTCCGCTCAATCCGATGACCTGACCGCGCTCGACCCGCCGTCCATTCTTTACAGCGGTGTCGATCTTCGACATATGTGCGTAAAGCGTCGAGTACCCCGTCGATGGGTGCTCGATTTCGACGAAGTTGCCGTAGGTGGAGCTGAATCGCGCCTCGCGGACGATGCCGTCGCCCGTTGCAACGACCGGCTCGCCGGTGTCCACCAGGACATCGATGCCGTGGTGCATCTTCCGAACGCGCAAGATGGGATGGAAGCGCATACCGTATCCGGAGACGACGGGACCGCTAGCCGGCAGGATCGCCGGCATCTCGCGAAGCTGATGCTCACGTTCGTCGGCGAGCTTGCCGAGCTCGCGATAGCTCGTATTCTGCAGGCTGATTTGTCGCTCAAGGAGATCGAGGTTCTCGCTCGTGTTGCGGAGCAGGTTGGCCGTCGAGGAGCTAAAGCCGCTGTACTTCTCGTATGGATCCGTACCGCCTACGCCGACCTGCCGCACGTCGTCCGAGATCGGCTCGGCCTGGAAAAGCGTGCGATAGAGATCCTGGTCGGCTTCGCTGAGCTTCCGCAGTTCCTGCGAATAGGTCTCGACACGGCCGCTTATTTCCGTGAGCTCGTGGCGAAGGGCCTCGTTTTCAGCTATCAAGGCCATTTCCTGAGGGGTCTGCGTGAATTCATCGACTCCCCACGAGATGGCGCTGGCGAGTAGAAATGCCACGACCAACACTGCGCAGCCCTGCAAGTATACGCGCGTGCGCGTCGCCTTGACCTCGACGAAGTTACAGGACTCGTGATCGTAGTAATAGTAGCGGTTTTTCGGCATTACTAATGAACACTCAAGAATGTCGTATCGGTAGGTCGACCTATCGTATCGACAAAGATCGGGCCTGACTAAGCGGAAGGCGGGAGATGAGCCGTTCATTGCACGAACCTGGTCACCGGTCACGGGCGCTTCAAACCACTCAAAACGGCGCCTAATCGTGTATTTGCCAGGTTGTAACTCGACGCGGAAGCCAATATAGCCGCCGAGTGAGGGCATGTCAACAATATCCATGCCGCGGCAGATCCATGAAAAAACTACCGAGAGGATGTTAATAGGTAATCTCAGACGATTTACCCACGAAGAATCCGCGCTGACGGGCGAAAGAGTCTTCGCCGGAGACGCTGGTCGTCGTCGTTCGAGTGACGGCGGTGCAGTAAGCCCCAACGGCGGCGGCGAGCATCGCGCGGCACCATGGCTATACACCCGCAGGCTCAGTCCTCATCGGAGCGAACGACACAGCGGCCGCCGGCGTCTATCCCTTAGCATGACGTGTCAATGTACCTGGGGCGATTCTTTCAGTGATGAATGATCCTTCACCCGCGGGGTGTCACATCTCTGCCGTGCGTTCTTCCCGCGATCCCGCTCGCGTATCGGCTGCCGTCTGCGGCTCCCCTGTATGGTTCGAGTCGGCTGATGCCGGCATGTATGCTACGCCAGAGGCTTTCGCCACGACCTTTTTTATACCGGCACTGCACCATCGCATACGCCTGAGAGTAGAGGAGCCGCTGGATCCGCGGTGGCTCGCCAATACGCGTGAGCTGCTGCCTATCTATGCTTCGTGGTGGAGCTACCCGGAGGACTACCCACTCGTGACGTCTTCGCGCGCACGGCCGCCGGCGGAGACGTCGCCGCGTACACAAGGCGTGCTGGGACAATGCTTCACGGGCGGTATCGACTCGTTCTACTCACTCCTACGCGGTACACACGAAGCTGAATCTTTAATCTTTGCGCACGGCTACGACATCGCGCTGGACGACGCGAAGAGGTTTCGGCACTTCGACAAGTCCCTGCGGTCGGTAGCCCACGAACTCGCCCTCGAAGCTATCGTCGTACGGACGAACGTGAGGGAGCATCCAGTCTTCTGCTCGGTGTCGTGGGAACGCACGCACGGTGCCGCACTTGCTGCGGTTGGTCTGGTACTGAGCGACCACCTCGGCGGACTGGTCATACCGTCGAGCTATATTCATGAAAACGAAATACCATGGGGGTCTCACTGGGACACGGATCCGCTTTGGTCGATACCGGGGCGCCTGGAGATCATCCACGATGATGCATCAGTGCATCGCAGAGACAAGATCATCGAGCTGACTCGCGAGCCGCTCGTGCAGCAGCATCTCCGGGTATGCTGGCGCAATCTCTCGAGCGCAGGCAACTGCTCCCGTTGTGAGAAGTGCCTTCGCACGATGGTTACGATCGAGACGACGGGCCGCCTCGATGCGTTTCACCGTGTCTTCGACACCAGGACCCGACTTCCTGATTTACTGGATGAGTTACCCGCGATACCGCCTCATCTCCTCTTCATCTGGGATGACCTCGCCGGACGGGACGTATCCCGCGGAACTCGCCAGGCGATCAAACGATTACGGCGTCGGAGCGTGTGGAGGGCGGCGGGCAAGAAGGCAAGGGCGGCCGGCTATCGGCTCCTCAAGATGGTTCGTTGAGTTGGACCTTAGCCTACCTACGTGCCCGAATGAACCGGAGAGCCCAGTTCATGCGGCAGCGCGTGCCGTTCTGTTGACATCCCTGATACGCTTTGATCCCCTCCAACACCTGAGACGGACTGGCCAGGTCGAGCCCAAACATGAGCGTGCAGTATTCAACCATCTCGGCCTCGCCGTCGAAGTCCCACGTATACGCGTGGACCTGGTCGTGATCGATGGCGAGCCCGGCTTCACGAAGATCACTCAGGAAGCGCTCGTCGATGAACGTTCCGGTGTGCCCCATCGAATTGTGCTCGTCGACGAACGTGTTGAGAAAACCGTCGATGCGGGAGCCATCGTCGACATCTGCTATACAGAACCGCCCGCCGGGCCGTAAGATGCGCCGCACCTCCGCAAATACGGAGGGCCGATCGTCTACGTGGTGAAGCCCCGCCATGCTGACGACCGCGTCGACGGAATTACTATCCAGGCCCGTGTCGGCCAAATCGCAGAGCCGGCGGGTCGTGCGATCGTCTTCCGCACATTGATCGTAGAACGCTTTCGTCGTCTCGACAGCGATAAGCTGAACATCGACATCATTGAGGTAATGCCTCAGGTAGCCGCCGCCGGACGGCATGTCTACGAACACCTCACCGTCTTGAGGCTCAGCAACCGAGATCATGGTTCCGAACTCCTCATCTCGTGCATTCGGATACCGCCGAATGGCCTCATGATAGGCAGCGCCTCGCTTCTCGAAAACGTCCCGGTATGTATCGAACATATTTTTAAGGCTT
>CAZQAS010000058.1:6864-19328 GCA_964591285.1 uncultured Rhodothermales bacterium | reverse complement strand
GTCGCCCTCCTTGCGATTGACGCCTATGAGCGTTTTCTCGAGGAGAACCCTGACGATCTGGACGTCCGAGCGGATCTCGGTTGGGTCTATCAATTTGATCCGCAGAATCCGATGGAGGCCATTCGCCAGACGAACATGGTGCTCGAGTCCGATCCGAACCATTTGGTGGCGAATTACAATCGCGGCGTTTTCTTGCTCAGGATCAATCGACTCTCCGATGCCATCGAGCAGTTCGAAAAGGTAAAGGACTTAGCTTCCGCTGAAAGCCCGTACTACCGCCAGGCGGATATGTGGATCGAGACAGTAGGCCGGCAGTAGCGTAAGCCACTGTGAACTCATTAGGCTCGTACGAGATGAAGGATATTTTCTCAGATCAGGATCGTGAACGAATACGCGAAGCGATTGCGAGGGCGGAAGAGCGTACCTCCGGCGAAATCGTACCTGTCGTCGTTCCGATGAGCGATCCTTACGAGGTGGCGATCTGGAAGGGGGGAGCGCTTGCGGCGATCGTCGCGCTGGGGACCGCGATGCTCATCTTTCACTTTTATCAGGGATGGGGCTTCGGCTGGCTCCACACCGGTTGGGGAACCGCCTTTCTGACGCTCGCGGCCGGCGTAATGGGTGGGGTGGCCGGCGCTTTCATTCACCCGCTGAGGCGCCTACTGGCCGGCTCGGACGATATGACACGTGCCGTGCATCGGCGTGCAATGAAGGCGTTCGTGGATGAGGAGGTATTTGCGACACGGGATCGGACCGGCATCCTGATTTTCATCTCCTTACTGGAGCACCGCATCGAGGTCCTTGGAGACTCCGGCATCAACGAACTCGTTTCGCCCGATGAATGGGTCGATGTGGTCGAGCAGATCCGCACGGGCATTCGCAATGGCAACATCGCGGAAGGGCTCATCGAAGCCATCGATACGTGCGGCCGACTGCTCGAGAAGAGCGGCGTAGAGATTCGAGACGGTGATACGGACGAGCTCTCAAATGAGCTCCGTATCAAACAGGGACATTAACGAGGACATTAAGCGGAGTGCTTACTCCCGCTCGATTTCCAGGACCAGCCCGTCCACGTCTCGGACGAAGAGTCGCCCCTCCATTTCATCATAGCTGTAGCTCCGCGCATCCATACGCGCGCGTAGCGCGTGCCAGTCCGATTTCGGCAGCCGGAATCCGATGTGGTGGATGCCCCCGCGTCCCGGAATGGAAGGATGGGCGAGCTCGGCCATTTCGATCACCTCGAGAACTTCGCGGCCATCACCATCCACAAGCATCGCGCGCCTGCGCCCCTCACGGATGGGGTCGGCCTCGATCGTTTTCAGCGACAGCCCTAGAATGTCGCGGTAGAACCCGACGGATTCCTCAATGTGCCTCGACATGACGGCCGCATGCGTGAGCTGAAGCGGCGTCGAATTCGATATGTCGTGCTGCTCGGACATGGCCAAGGCGTTGGTTAAGACGGCTCGCTCGCATGATCGACGGGCTCCGGCTGAAACTCAGCCAGCTCGATGCCCAATCGCTTAAGCTTCTTGTAGAGGCCCTGGCGGGAGAGTCCCAGGGCTTCCGCTGTCGCGGAGACCTGTCCTCCATGCCGCCGGAGCGCTTGCTCAATGACAGACCGTTCAGCCACGGCCAGAATATCGTCGAGTCCCTTGCCGTCAAGTGAGATGTCTCGTATGGCGTCTCCCGAATCGAGATCGGTGTCGGCCGCCTTTCGATCCCGAATCACGGGCGATAAGTCTTCAATGTCGATCATCGAAAACGGCTCGCTTCCCGTGTCTTCGATCAACCGTTCGATCTCGTTGCGGAGTTGACGGACGTTGCCGGGCCAGTCGTACTGAATCAAGACGTCCAGAGCGCGGCTCGTGATCGAGGCGGCAGTTTGGCCGTCAGCCGTAAAATCGCGGAGGAAGTGCTGAACAAGAAGCGGAATCTCCTCGCGCCGCCGGCGGAGCGGTGGAATCCGGATCGGCACCACATTGAGTCGGTAGTAGAGATCCTCGCGGAAACGACCTTCTCGGACCATCATCTGCAGATCCTTCGTCGTCGAAGCAATTACGCGGACGTCTGAGGTCATCGGGGCATCGTGACCCACGCGCGAGAGCGAACCCTCCCGCAAGAAATGCAGCAGCCGCGACTGTGCCTCGAATGGAAGTTCGTCGATGTCTTCGAGGTAGAGCGTACCGCCGTCGGCACCGAGCAAGGCGCCGGGATGGTCGTCGTCGGCGGTCCCAAACAGCATGGTTTCGAGCGCTTCCACCGGGCGCGTCGAGCATCGGATCACTTTGAATAGGCCTTCCCGGCGGTCGCCCGTGAGATGGATGGTTCGTGCAGCACGCCGCTTGCCGACACCCGTTTCACCGGTAATCAAGACGGGACTGTGACCGGTTCGAACCCGCCGAATCTGGCTTCGGACATTGTTCGCGGCCAGGCCGCTGAAATAGCGCCCATCCGTTTCCGCAACCAGACTGACCTGATCCGAATGATCTGATCGGCCACTCACGCTCAGTCGCGAAGACCTGAGCAGTGCATGTTCTAGTGCAAGCCCGACCACGGGAATCCAGGGTTCCAAGCGCTTCTCGATCGCCGCACAGGCAGGATCATCGTCTCCCCCGCATTCCATCCCGAAGAAAAATGCCGGCGCAGGCATGCCTCTAAGACGTACCCAATCGACGCCGTTCTCGCAGATACGCTCTAAGGAGGGATCCGGAAACGGCAGATCACTCGGGATAACCCCATGTTTGTGCACGAGTGACCAGGAATGCTCCTCATCGTATCGATACACGACAAGCCACCGACCGGGCGCGAGGGCCTCGGCGGCCTGGAGCCAGGCTTCCGCGACCAGGTCCACGGAGATGGCGGCGCGCGCCATGATAGCACCGATGTTCGCCTCGTGCTCGACGGCGGTCTCATCGCCTTCGGGCGGAGCGTTCCGCAAGAGGCTACGAGCCGCGCGTGCGAGCGGAACGGCCCCCAGACGCTCACTCGTTCGAAGCGCCGAAGCCGCAAGATTGCGCGCTTCTCCAAGCGTATTACCAAGGCGGGCGAGCTCGCACTGCACCAGCGCGACCGAATACTCGTCCCCAATCAATGAAAATGCCGACAGCGACTGCGTGAAATAAGCCCGCGCCTCGTCAGCGCGATTCCGCAGAACCGACAGATATCCGTGAACGAGAAATCGCTGCGCGGCAAGTGGCAGGATGCTGAAGTAGTCGGCATGACGCTCAGCCTCGCGAACGAGCCGACGAGCTTCCTCTTCGTTTTCACGCTCGATCTCGACGCGCACGTTCTGCAGGAGCGCTTGGAGCTGATAGCCGACGTGTCCGGCTTCTCGTGCGCATCGCAGTGCCTTTCGTCCATGCTCGCCGGCTGCGTCGAAAGCCTGTTCCTTGATCAGTATGCCGGCACTCACGTGATGTACGCTGGCGGCCAGGAGTCGATGCTGTCGGTCGATGCGTCGGGAAACGTCGTCTATTAGCTCAAGTGCGACGCCGTGATCGCCGCGGTACTCATTCAGCCGAGCACGATGTAGCGTAATGTACGCTGGCGCGGTGCCTAAGAGCCCAATCTGCTCGAGCGCTTCGTCGATGACGCGGTCGGCCTCCTTCCACCGGCCGGCTCGTATCGCCGCGCCGATGTGCGCATGATAGGCGCTCAGGAGCGAGTAGCCCGGCTCGACGGCCGAGCGTCGAAGCATTGCTTCCGCCTTGCGCGCGGTTGAAATGGCATCATCCGGCTTGCGGCCAAGCTCGTAGTACAAAACGGCACGATGCGCAAGCGCTCTTCCGGTCGCGTAGTCGTCGTTCATGTCGCGACCGAACCGCTCCAGCGCGTCTACGTGCCGATGGGCGGCCTCGTAGCGACCCTCGAAGCGGGCACCGACGACGGACAGGTGATCGACCCAAGCCTTCGCGGCGACGTCGGTCAGCCGCTCTTGTAGAGCCGCCGCATCGCTCAACGCCTGCAGCATCAGCTCGTACTCATCGATCGTAAAGTAGACATGCGCCTGCGCGATGCGCGTCCAGCAGCGGCCCGAGTGATTCATGCACTCCTCGAAAGCGTGCTCCGCCTCCTCAAGCACGTTCAGTGCCCGCGCCTCATCGTACCGCTCGTCGTCCTGCCAGGCTGTCGACCAGCCCAGCCATAGTGAGACCTCGGCCCGGAGGGGCGCATCGAGCGCCGCGCGGGCCTCCGACGATTCGTAGGACCCAAGCAGGTCCATCACCTTGCGGCTATCCGCGTGACGGAGCAGGTGCACCCTCGCCGCCAGGCAGCGCAGCACAATCTGGCTGGCGTCAGCTTGAGCGTCAACGCTCCGGTCGATGAGCGGCTCGATCATGCGCGATGCATCGAGCAGACGCCCCTCCGCCAGGATGCCCCGTGCCATCGCTATGGTCTTCGAGAGTTCCAGAATTCGGTGCTGGTTTAACTGAAGATCTTCAAAACGCCCGGTCCATATCCGAGACGCACTTCCGGCATCAGTGAGCTACATGAAACCAAGCGTGAGCTTGGCCTCCTCGGACATCATCTCGGGAGTGAATGGCGGTTCGAAGGTCAGTTCTACCCGCGCATCCTCGACGTCGGGGATCGATCCCACGGCCGATTCGACCTGCTGCGGTAGGATGTCCGCCACCGGGCAGTTCGGTGCCGTGAGCGTCATCTTCACGTACACCGAGCGGTCCTCATGGATCTTAATCTCGTAGATGAGCCCGAGCTCGTAGATGTTGACCGGGATCTCGGGATCGTAAATCGTCTTCAGAACCTCGATCACTTCCTGTTCGAGGTCTTCTGTAGAGGTCTGGGTCGATTCATCCATCGATTTTACGGCATCATTCGCCGTTTGACGTCTGAGATTTTGCGAGTGCGTAGCGCTTCAGCTGCTTGACCATCTGCGCCAGTCCGTTCTTCCGCGTCGAGGATAGATGGTCCATCATGCCGATGCGGTCCAGAAAGGTGAGATCGGCCTCCGCCACGTCCTCCGAAGGCTGTCCGGAAAGGACGCGGACGAGCAGGGCGACCAGTCCTTTTGTAATCAGGGCGTCGCTGTCGCCTTTATAGAAGATGAGCCCGTCCCTGTAATCCGGACGAACCCAAACCTGCGACTGGCAGCCCTTGATCTTGAACTCGTCAGTCTTGTATTCATCCTCGATGATGGGCATCGAATGACCGAGCTCGATGAGGTACTCGTAGCGGCCCATCCAATCGTCGAAGAGCTCGAACTCCTCGACGACCGTGTCGGCACGGTCCTGTATCGTCTCGTGCTGCGTCATGACTTGTCCATCCTCATCCAAACATCTCCTTCACCTTCCGGACCCCAGCAACGAGGGCGTCGACATCTTCTCGCGTATTGTAGAGCGCAAACGACGCCCGCACGGTGCCCGGAATGCCGAATCGCTCCATCAGCGGTTGCGTGCAGTGATGTCCCGTACGGACGGCAATCCCGAGGCGGTCGAGAATCGTACCCGCATCGTAGGGATGGACCTCGTCGACCAGAAACGAAAGAACAGATGCCTTCTGTTTGGCTTCCCCGTAAATCCGCATTCCCCCTACCTCCTTCATCCGATCGGTCGCGTAGGAGAGCAGTGCCTCCTCATGCTGCCGAATGCCGTCATGGCCGACGTGAGCGAGGAAATCTACAGCAGCACCAAGCCCGATTACGCCCGCGATGTTGGGCGTCCCGGCCTCGAATTTGTGTGGCGGATCGCTGTACGTGCTTCCCTCGAACGAGACGGTGTCAATCATGTCTCCGCCACCCTGGTAGGGCGGCATGGCCTCGAGATGCTCCGGCTTGGCATATAGAACGCCGATACCGGTTGGGCCGAACATCTTGTGCGACGAGAAACAGTAGAAATCGACGTCGAGCGCCTGTACGTCGACCTTCATGTGCGGCATGGCCTGTGCACCGTCGACGAGCACCGGTATGTCAAGTTGGTGGGCATCGTTGACCATCCGCTCGATAGGATTGATCGTCCCGAGCGTATTCGAAACGTGACCCACGGCCAGCATCTTAACGCGGCGGGTCAACATGCGCTCGAACTCGTCATAGAGAATTTCACCGTCGTCGCTGATCGGGATCACTTCGAGCGTGGCCCCGACGCGCTCGCAAAGTAGCTGCCACGGGACGATGTTCGAATGATGCTCCATCGCTGAGATGAGCACCACGTCGTTCTCCGACACGCGAAGGGATCCAAAGCTGGCGGCGACCAGATTTATCGCTTCCGTGGTCCCGCGCGTGTAGACGATCTCCTGGTCTGAGCCGGCATTGATGAAGGATGCCGTCTTCGTCCGCGCCGCCTCGTAAGCATCGGTCGCTTGCTGGCTCAGATAATGGACTCCGCGGTGAACGTTGCTGTTTTCGACCGTGTAGTAGCGCGTAATCCGGTCGATGACGCTCTGCGGTTTCTGCGACGTTGCGGCATTATCCAGATAGACGAGAGGACGCCCGTATACGTCGTGTTTCAGCGCCGGAAATTGCTCCCGGATTCCGTATACGTCGAAATCCGAAGCGGTGGCGGCACGTTCGGTGCCGATCGTACGCGTCTCTGCAGTGCTCATGGCACCCTCGTCGTTAGTGCTACCAGCCGAAGCGCTCGTTTACGCGGTCGTCAAGCACTCGGCGAAGCGGCTCAATCTTGATGTTCTCGATAACGTCTCGTGCAAACGCGTACAGCAACATGCCTCGCGCCTGCCTCTCCGGAATGCCGCGCGTGCGTAGATAAAAGAGCGCCTCCGGATCCAACTGTCCGGTCGTCGCACCGTGACTGCACTTCACGTCGTCCGCGTAAATTTCGAGCTCCGGTTTCGAATTCATCGTCGCCGTCTCACTCAGGAGGATGCTCTTGTTCTCCTGAAATGCGTTGATTCGCTGCGCATCCGGCCGGACGAAGACTTTCCCATTGAAAACGCCCGATGCGTGGTCGTCGAGCACGCCTTTGTAGAGCTCATTGCTCACGCAGTCCGGCTTGGCGTGATCAACCAGCGTGTGATTGTCGACGTGCGTCGTTCCGTTCGGTAGAAACAGACCGTACAGGTGCGTCTCACAATGCTCCGCATCCGGCAGGACGGTCAGATTGTTCCGGACGATATCCCCCGAGAGCGTGACTGTGCTGGTCGAGAACACGCTTGATCCTGCCTGATAGGCGTTCATGTTCGTCACCTGCGTAGCCAGCTCCCCGAAATCCTGGACTGTGTACATGTCTACTACGGCACGCGGACCGACGTAAACCTCCGTCACGGCGTTTGCGAACGTCCGGGTGCTCGAGATGGAATGTCCGGTTTCGATGAGTCGTGCCTGACTGGCTTCCTCAAACACAAAAAGGTTTCGCGGCTGCAGGAAGAGATCGTCGTCGACCTTCTGGAGATTGATCACGTGCAACGGCGTCTCAAGTATACGCCCGGCCGGCACGTAGACGAACAGGCCATCGAGCGTAAACGCCGTATTCAGCGCTGTGAAAACGTCGTCTTTGAGGTGTGCGAACCGACCATAATAGGCGTCGACGACCTCCGAATTCGTCCGAGCCGCTTTTTCGAGGCTTTCGATGACCACACCTTCCGGAAGCTCGCCGATGCTCGAGTGCTCGCGTGAAAATCTTCCGTTCACGAGCACGATTACGTGGGCATCCAGATCCGCAATGCGGTACGGATCGATATCCTCGGCGGTGATCGCAGGCTCCGGCGGGGCAGCGAGTACGTTGTACTCGTGGCGGAGGGCTGCTCCGATGTTCGTGTACTTCCACGATTCATGCTTGCGCCCCGGGAAGCCAAGTTCACGAAAGCGATCGATCGCCTCGCGGCGAAGCGTCTGGATTTTGGCGTTCGTGCCGTTAAGCGTGCGGCCGACGTTCATTTCAAACGCCGAAACGAAACGCTCCTCCAGGTTCATATCTTCAGTCGTTTTCGGCATCTCCGATCTATCGTTAAAAGTCTATATCGTCGGGGGGAGTCGATCTCCGATTCACGCAGCCACCGCTTCTTCGCGGATCCACTCATAGCCCTTGTCCTCAAGCTCGATGGCGAGACTCTTGTCGCCCGATCGGACGATTCGACCGCCAACCATCACGTGGACCCTATCCGGGATGATGTAATTGAGAAGTCGCTGATAGTGCGTAATCACGACAAACGACCGATCTTCCGCGCGGAGCTTGTTGACGCCGTCGGCGACGATACGAAGCGCGTCGATGTCGAGACCTGAGTCGGTTTCGTCCAGGATGCCCAGCGTGGGCTCGAGCATTGCCAATTGGAAGATTTCATTCCGCTTCTTTTCGCCGCCGGAGAAGCCTTCGTTCACTGAACGGGACATGAGCTGCGGATCGAGATCGACCAGGCGAGCCCGCTCCTTCATCGTCCGCAAAAACTCTGCGGCACTCATCGGATCTTGACCGCGATGTTCGCGCTGCTCATTAAGGGCCTGGCGGAGAAAGTTGTTCATGCTCACGCCGGGAAGCTCGACCGGATACTGGAAGGCGAGGAAGATACCCTCTTGCGCCCGCTCGTCCGGCTCCATTTCGAGCAGATTTTCACCCTGGTAGAACACTTCACCTTCGGTCACCTCAAATTCCTCGCGCCCAGCAAGCACCGATGCGAGCGTGCTCTTACCCGAGCCGTTCGGGCCCATAATCGCATGGACTTCTCCGGCCTCCACCGAAAGGTCCACTCCCTTCAGGATCTCCTGATCCTCGATACGGGCATGCAGGTTCTTGATTTCAAGTAATGCCATTGTCGTGTATTTGGATATTGCTTTAAACTTGCGTTACAGCGTTTACTATGCATCTAGCCGCCAAAAACAAAGAAACGTGGAATGTTCAACGTTCAAACGTTCAACGTTCATCATCCCACGCTACCCTCTAGCTCAATGTCGAGCAGCTTCTGCGCCTCGACGGCGAACTCCATCGGCAGCTTCGAGAGAATCTCCTTGCAGAATCCATTCACGATCAGCTTGATCGCCTGCTCCTCACCGATTCCCCGCTGATTGCAGTAGAAAATCTGATCCTCACCCACCTTCGAGGTCGTCGCCTCGTGCTCGACCTGCGCAGAGGGGTTCTTGATCTCGATGTAGGGGAACGTATGGGCGCCGCACTTGTCACCGAGCAGCATTGAATCGCACTGCGAGAAGTTGCGCGCGTTTTCCGCTCCCTTGTTGATCTTTACGAGTCCCCGGTACGAGTTATTACTGAACCCGCCGGAGATTCCCTTCGAGATAATCGTGCTCTTTGTGTTCTTGCCGAGGTGGGTCATCTTCGTACCCGTGTCGGCCTGCTGACGACCCTTCGTGAAGGCCACCGAGTAAAACTCTCCTACCGAATGGTCGCCCTTCAGAATGACACTCGGATACTTCCACGTGATCGAAGAGCCCGTCTCGAGTTGCGTCCATGAGATCTTCGCGCGGTCGCCGCGGCAAATGCCGCGCTTCGTTACGAAGTTGTAGACGCCGCCTTTGCCTTCAGCATCGCCCGGATACCAGTTCTGGATGGTCGAATACTTCACCTCGGCATCCTTCTCCGCGACGATTTCCACCACGGCCGCGTGGAGCTGATTTTCGTCGCGCTGTGGCGCCGTGCACCCCTCGAGATAGCTGACGTAGCTGCCTTCCTCGGCCACGATGAGGGTCCGCTCGAACTGCCCCGTACCCGCCTGGTTGATGCGGAAATACGTAGAGAGCTCCATCGGGCACCGAACGCCCTTCGGTATGTAGCAGAACGATCCGTCGGAGAAGACCGCCGAGTTCAGCGCCGCGTAGAAGTTGTCCGTGTACGGCACCACCGATCCCATGTACCTTTGCACGAGCTCCGGATGGTCCTGCACGGCCTCGCCGAACGAGCAGAAAATAATGCCTTTCTCGGCGAGATCCTTCTTGAAAGTGGTGTGCACGGAGACGCTATCCATCACCGCATCGACGGCGACGCCGGCCAGCTTTTCCTGCTCCTGCAAGGGGATGCCCAGCCGCTCGAAGGTCTCCAGTAGCTCCGGATCCACCTCATCTAAACTTTCGTAACGAGGCTTACTGCTCGGCGAGGAATAGTAGGTCATATCCTGGAAATCGATCTCCGGATACTGGATGTGCGCCCATCGAGGATAGCGGTCGCGATCCTCTGCGAGCGTGATCCAGTAGCGGAACGCCTTCAGGCGCCACTCCAGCAGCCACTCCGGCTCCTCCTTCTTGGCGGAGATCATCCGGATGACGTCTTCGTTGATTCCTTTCGGGATGGTATCGGACTCTAGCTTCGTCTCCCATCCGTACTTGTAGTCCGTGTCTGCAACTTGCTGCAGAAACTGCGTCTCGGTTATCGGCATGCTCTTCGACTTGAATGCTAAGCTGCGTAGGCGACCTCGGCACCCGAAAGGCCAAGGTGTGGTGGTTGATCCTAGATGGATTGTAAACAAACGTTGACAGCCAGTCAATGTGTCAACGCTCGATTACAACAGGATTCACAAGGGCTTCGTTCCTCTCTGGCAGTCCCCTTCATCGAGTGTTCTTACGCAGGGCGGCCAGCCGTGCCCACTGCGGTTGATCGACCGCCCCACAACTCATCTACAGCCGGGAAACCTCCCGGTCGGAAGGGCATTAGCAAACCCGCAGCAAACCGAGGCTAATTCGCAGTCGAGACGTACGATGGAAGACATTCTCATCACCGAACGGGCCCTTGCGAAGATTAACCAGATCGCGTCCAGTGACGACGTAGATCTCACGAACACCATGCTGCGCGTCGCCGTAGTGCCGGGCGGATGTTCCGGCCTCACCTATGATCTCGGGTGGGATACAACCGAGCAGGAAGGAGACCGGGTGCTCGACGTCGACGGCGTGCGCGTCGTGCTTGACAAACGCAGCTTCGTCTATCTCAGTGGGACGGAGTTGGACTTCAGCGACGGTCTCGATGGGGAGGGCTTTCACTTCATGAATCCGCAGGCCGCTCGAACATGCGCATGCGGAGAGAGCTTCGGGCTCTAGACAAACGCGTCCACATCGCCGGTCGTCGTTTCCTCACGCCGGTTCCATTCGTCGCCACCTCACCCTGTCCCCTTCGGTAATCCCGTGTGTATCGGAGAACCCGGCCTTTACTTCGATAACGTACTGAGCCGGCGCATCCGATGCGATGCTCCCCGTGCTGAAGGGCCGCGTGTACTTGTCGATGTCGACGATCTGGGAATCTGAATCGACGAAAATCAGGTCCAGCGCGAGCGGCGTATTGGCCATCCAGAAGCTCTGTGTCTCTTCTCGCGGGAAGATGAACAGCATGCCCCCGAGATCCGGCAGCGAATCGCGCTGCATCAGTCCCCGCTCACGCGCTGAATCCGATTCGGCAATCTCGATCTCGATCGTGACGTTCTCCGCCCCATCTCGGAGAAACGTGAGCTCACCATCCTTTCGAAACGGGATAGGCTCCCCGTCAAGACCACCGTTTCCCGGATCCTGTCCCCAGTCGCCGCAGGCAGCTAGGACCATCGCGAGCATTGCAAGAAGTACAAGTGCTGCTCTCATAAGGTCGGTTCCTGTGTGCGCGACCAGGTGATGCGCATGCTGTCGGTGATGCCTGCACGATCCGTGTAGCCGCCGCGGACCTCCACCACGTACTTCTTCGGCGCCGTAGGGCGAATCACCTCTTCCGAGAAGGGCGTGGTACGCTTCACGATGTTGATGATCTGAGAGTCGGCCCCCACAAACATGATGTCGAGTGGGAGAGGCGTGTTCTTCATCCAGAACCCTGTAGTGTCGACGTCATCCATAATGAAAAACATCCCGCTGTTAGGAGGAAGGCCGCGCCGTCCCATCAGGCCGGTGGCTCGATCCTGCTCCGATTCCGCTATCTCAATGTCGATCGTTCGGAGCGTATCGCCCTCGGGTGTGAGAAAGGTGAGCCTGCCATCTCGTTCGAAGCGCGCTTCCGTGTTGATGGTCGGCAGATCGCGCCGTTCGGAGCCGCAGCCGGCGACAAGGAGAACCAGCGCTCCGAGGAGCATCGTTCGCAACGTCACTCGAGAAGAAGCTGTGTAGTGATGGAGTCGCATAGCAATTTGCCGTCGTCCGTCAGGCCGATCCGACGCTCAGCGAGAGGGTCGATCAAGCCCCGATCTTCCAGGCGCTCGAGTTCATCGCCCTTCTCATAGAGTAGGTCAACGCCGTACCGATCCATGAGCCTGTCGAGATCGATCCCTTCTGTCGTGCGAAGACGAAGAAGAATATACTCGTTAGCAAGGAGGTCGAGCGACAGGTGCTCGGTACCGCCCAGCGGCAGGGCATGCTGCCGAAGCAGGGCCTCGTATCTCCGGAGATTTCGCTCGTTGAACCACCGCTTCGCCGGCAGACCCTTCCACCAGAACGAGTGTGCTGAGGGGCCCATGCCGATGTAATTCCTGTGATCCCAGTAGATCTGGTTGTGCTGCGAGCGCATGCCCGGCTTCGCGAAGCTCGAAATTTCATAATGTTCGTATCCGTGCTCACGAAGATAATCCATCGTGAACCGGTAGCG
>CAZQAS010000058.1:0-6764 GCA_964591285.1 uncultured Rhodothermales bacterium | reverse complement strand
AGCGCCGGATCGATCTCGTAATAGAGTGACGATTCGTGCAGCGAGATGACCCATCCGACTCCGCCGTGAATGGTGGGTCCACTGGCTGCGTCCCCGTCCTCGTCGCCCACCGGAATGTATCCACCCAGGCCGAAGAGCACGTATGTGAGACGGCTCCGCGTAGCCGGCAGCGAAACGATGGCCGAGACCTGAGGATCGAAGATGTAGTCGGCATTCTGACGCCCACTGAGGATGAATGCCGTCAGTCCTAAGTCGCCTGCCAACGAAAGATCAGCGTTTACAGGCATCGAGGCGCGGCCGCGAACACCGAGCCCGAAGCCGTCGGCCGAACTCAGCAGTGCATTGACTCCGAGTCCAAAGCGCGGAGTGAGCTCCTGCGCGTGACTATCTCGGTTTCCGAAACAGATCAGAAAAACGAGAAGAAAAGGGGCGATCCGAAACGGAGGGCTCATGTCGATGATTTTTGGAAATGTTTGGAATCTTGGAAACTGGCAAGCCGGAAGGTGAAAATCCAGCGTGCCTCTTTGGACTCGAGTGGATTGCACAAATCTTCGCTTAACATCAGATCGGCGCTTTGTTAAGTTGCCGCGGCCGCGGATAGGATCAACCGCGGATAGGATCAACACCGCCGAATGCGTGAGAATCACCTCTGCAAACCCTTGAAAATGCCCTCCGCAGAATGAAGTTCATCGTCTGCATAAAGCAAGTTCCGGACGTGGCCTCGCCGATCCAACTCAGCGACGGAGAAATCGTCACGGACACGGGCCGCATGGTGTTGAACGCCTATGATGCCTCAGCCGTCGAGGAGGCACTCGTCCTTACGGAAAAGCACGGTGGAGAGGTGCACGTCGTTCTCGCCGGTCCTCCGGCGGCGACGGAATCCATCCGAAAGGCACTCGCCATGGGGGCGGAATCGGCGACACACCTGAAGATCGATGGCGACCTCGACTCCCGCGCGTACGCGGAGATCCTCGCTGCATATCTTTCCGACGAGGAATTCGACGTGATCGCGTGCGGTAAGCAGGCGCAGGACACCGACGCAGGGTTGACGGGATCCATGGTCGCCGAGCTGCTTGAGCTGCCGTACGCCGGCAATGCCGTCGGCCTCGCCATCGAAAACAGTGCGCTCGTTGTGACCCGTCAGGGCGATGCAGGGCAGGAGATCCTGGAGCTACCGACGCCATGCCTTGTGACGTGCTCGAATGACATGAACGATCCTCGAATCCCAAATCTCAAGGGGATCATGCAGGCGAAGCGGAAGAGCATTCGCCAGATAGACACGGCCCCGCCTGCTACCGGCCCGCTGACGCTCGTTCGACGATACGAGCCCATGCCTGAACGAGAACCGGGACGAACACTGGAAGGCGAGCCGGATGAGGTCGTAAGTGAATTGATCGATCTGCTTAAGACGGAGGCGAAGGTACTTTAGAGATGGATACGGTACTCGCCTACGTCGAAACGCAGGCCGACGGCATCAAGCGTTCTTCGCTCGAAATCCTGACGCGGAGTCGCCAGATCGCCGAAGAGCGCGGCGATCAACTCGCTGCCGTCGTCTTGTCGCCGCATCCCGAGCTCCACGTAGAGCAACTCGCACGGTACGGCGCAACGAAGATCTTCACCGTCCGCAACGACGTGTTCGCCGAGCACCTCAATGTACCGGTACTGGACGCGCTGCAAGTCGTGGCTGAGCGCCTCGAACCGGAGTTGATGGTCTTTCCGTCAAGTGAATCGGTGAAAGAAATACTCGGCGCGTTGTCTATCCGCCTAGATGCCGCCGTACTTCCGGACGTATCCTCGTTTGAGGAGACCGATAGCGGTGCCGAAGCCCTTAGACCCGTCCTGGCGGCCAAGTTTCTGGCGCGCGTACGTGCGGAGCGCAAGCCGGTGCTCATATCCGTTCGATCTGGAGCATACGTCGCGGAAGAGAAGCCCGTCGAAGCCGATACGGAGGCGATCGACGTTCCCTTTGACGCGTCATCCCTGAAGCAGACCCTTCGCGACGTCGTGACGGCACGTGAGGGCACGATCGACCTGTCTGAGGCGCGCGTCGTCGTCGCCGCCGGCCGCGGCGTACGCGATGAACGCGGCAAGGAGCTTGTCGAAGAGCTGGCCGATCGGCTCGGCGCTGCCATCGGCTCGTCGCGAGCCGTCGTGGAATCGGGCCTGTTCCCGGCATCCTCCCAAATTGGTCAGACCGGCAAAGTTGTCGCGCCGGACCTGTACGTTGCTCTCGGCATCTCCGGTGCCATCCAACATGTCGCAGGAATGGCGAGCAGCCGCGTGATCGTTGCCGTGAATAAGGATGCCGACGCGCCTATTTTCGACATTGCCACCTACGGTATCGTCGGCGATCTGTACGAGATCATACCCCAACTCATCGAGCAACTCAAGAAATAATCGTCGTCGGGCGCGTCGTTCACACCGGCGTGGTGCACGGCGACTATGCGAATAAGGCAGCCATCTCATGGATGAGAAGTTCGACTGCATCATCGTCGGCGGAGGGATCGCGGGGCTGAGTGCAGCCATGGTGCTCGCACAACAGGGCGCCCGGTTTCTGCTCATCGAACGCGGCGAGTTTGCGGGATCGAAAAACGTCTCCGGCGGTGTCCTCTGGGGCAGCGATCTGGCCCGGCTCGTACCTGAGTACTGGAAAGATGACGACGCTTACGAGCGCTTCATTCGGCACCGCCGATTGACTCTTATGGACGAGCAGTCCGCCTTTTCGATCGACTTTAAATCCGACCACTTCGACGAGCCGCCCTACGCCGGCGTCGTCGTCCTGCGAGCGCGGTTTGATCGCTGGCTGGCAGAGAAGCTGGAGGAGGCCATCGCCGCCGGAGAGCATCCCGACGAGTCGTTCGTCGCCACGAATATCCTCGTCGAGGAACTCGTGCGCGAGGACGGCCGCGTCGTCGGCATTCGAGCAGGAGAGGAGGTGTTCTATGCCGACTCTGTCATTCTGGCGGAAGGCGTCAACAATCTGCTAACCCGTCAGATCGACCTCCAGGACGACTACGTCCCGGCCGATCACATGATGATCGGCATTAAGGAGGTCATACGGTTCGATCGAAAGACGCTAGAGGATCGTTTTCAGCTCGACCGCAACGGTGGGTTTTCGAATGAATTTGTCGGCTATTGCACCCAGGGCGTTGAAGGCGGCGGCTTTCTCTACACGAACCGAGAGTCCATCTCGTTGGGCCTCGTTCTCGGAATCAAGGACCTCCGGGAGAAGGGTCTGAAGCCGCACGACATCCTCAACGAATTTAAGAAGCACCGCGTGATTGCAGACGTGCTCAAGGGTGGGGAGGAGGTCGAATACTCCGCTCACGCGGTCTCGAGCGGTGACATACGCGTAATGCCGCGCGAGGTGTACGCCGACGGTGTGCTCATCGCCGGCGAAGCAGCTAACTTGCTCATCAACGCGGGAAAGGCGATACAGGGGATGGACTACGCGATGCGGTCCGGCATCCTCGCCGCCGAAGCCGTACTCCACGCCAAAGAGCGCGCCGACTTTTCGGCTGACTCCCTTGCGTCCTACCGTGCTGCGCTAGAGGACAGCTTCGTCCTCAAAGATATGCGCAGCTTCCAGGACGCGGTCCAGTTGCTGCACGATCCGACGATGTATCAGACGATGCCGAATCTGATCTGCGACTTCGGCCGGCGGATTTTCACGGTACGGAGCAAACCGACGCCGAAGACCAGGCAGGTCCTCCAAGAAACGATCAAAGATCGTATGTCGTACTGGTCGCTCGCTAAATTCGCATACAAAGCCTCGCGTTCGTTATGAAGCAGCTCAGCCTGGCCGAGCGCCTCGGGCTCGTCGCCTACCGCAATCAGGGACGGAGCGAGGCAAAGCCGCACATCCTCGTCGACACGGACATCTGCAACTCCGTTTGCCCGCATCACTGCACGACCTACGTCTGTCCCGCAGAGTGCTACAAGTACGACGAGGAGGGACGCGTCATTTTTCAGTTTGAGGATTGCATTGAATGCGGCACCTGCATGTACGCCTGTGACCAGGGAGCCGTGACGTGGTCCTATCCCGATCCGGAAGAAGGGCGTGGCGTGACCTGGAACTTCGGGTAAGTCGGGACAACGTCGCCAGTTGATTACAGCGGCTCGGTGCAGCCGCACGGCAACATCCATCGGTGGTCGATACAGGCAGCGACGTAAACGAACCCGGTGGCATGGTCGGCGGCGAGTCCCTCACTCACGCTGGAACTGAATCGGGCGGCGCTCGTGCTTTTCAAAGAGATTTCGGTTCGATGTTCGGGCGTCGAGCCGTACCCTGTCCTACCGGAGCACGATACATCGAGATACCAGGCATGCCGAAGTACCATTTCAACCCCGAAGACGCCTATCTCTTCGAGTCCATGCTGGACGAGGAAGATCGCCTCATCATGGAATCGGCGCGCGAATACGCGCAGACGAAACTCGAGCCGCGTGCCCTGGAAGGAAACCAGGACGAGATCTTCCACGAGGAGATTGCCGGCGAAATGGCTGAGCTCGGCCTGCTCGGCGCCGCCATTCCGGAAGAGTATGGCGGAGCAGGGGTAAGTCACATGGCCTACGGACTGATTGCGCGCGAGCTCGAACGGGTCGATTCCGCGTATCGCTCATTCGCCTCCGTGCAGTCCTCGCTCGTGATGC
The DNA here is from genome assembly GCA_964591285.1 of uncultured Rhodothermales bacterium. Classification (GTDB taxonomy): domain Bacteria; phylum Bacteroidota; class Rhodothermia; order Rhodothermales; family VXPQ01; genus CAZQAS01. The sequence goes on along the minus strand of CAZQAS010000058.1, from coordinate 2,114 downwards.
ATCCGATCCACAAGTTCGGCACGGAGGACCAGCGCCGCCGATTCCTGCCGAGGCTGGCCGCGGCCGAGCTGATCGGCTGCTTCGGTCTAACGGAGCCCGATCATGGCTCGGATCCCGGGTCCATGAAGAGCACAGCGCTCCGCGTCGACGGAGGCTGGGTGCTCAACGGCGCGAAGATGTGGATCACGAATTCCTCGATCGCCGACGTAGCCGTCGTGTGGGCGAAGGCGAAAGAGAAGAAAGGCGAGGAAGGCGTCATTCGAGGGTTTATCCTCGAGCGTGACATGGAGGGAATCTCAACGCCGATCACCCATAATAAGATGTCCTTGCGGGCATCCGTGACGGGCGAAATCGTGATGGAGGACGTGTTCGTGCCCGAGGAGAACGTATTTCCGGAGGTTGAGGGACTGCGCGGACCGTTCGACTGCCTGAACAGCGCCCGGTTTGGCATCGCCTTCGGCGCCCTCGGTGCGGCCGAGGACTGTTATCACCGAGCGCTTCGCTATGTGAAGGAACGGGAGCAGTTCGGCCATCCGCTTGCCGCGATGCAGCTCATCCAGACGAAGCTCGCGAATATGGTCACGGAGATTACTCAGATGCAGTTGCTGGCCTGGCGTCTGGGCAAGCTTAAAGACGAGGGTCGACTTGTGCCGACGATGGTCTCTCTGGCGAAGCGAAATAACTGCGGTAAGGCGCTTGAGATTGCGCGAACCGCACGTGACATGCTCGGCGGCAACGGCATCACCGGCGAATACCGGGTGATTCATCACATGGTCAACTTGGAGAGCGTCAACACCTACGAGGGCACCTACGACATTCACGGTCTCATTCTCGGACGTGAGCTCACGGGCTATCAGGCCTTCGTACCCCTCGGTAACGCGAGTGTCAATCAGCGTGAGCAGGAGTCTGAGCGAGAGCTAGCCGAAGCGGAGTAAGTGCGACCTCAAGCGGAGTAAGGGCGACCTCAAGGGTAAGCGACTTCATGAGCGGTCGCGCGCCGTTCATCGTGCCGCGGGCCGAACCTCCGGCCGCATGTACTCATGCGCCTCGACTCATCGCAGCCGGTCGGCTCTGTAACCGCACCGGCGGCGGGCGCGTACGAAAAAGCGCACGTGCATGTGTTCAATCAAATTCACCTCTACGGGTTATGGAAGATGCTCTGATCGTAGCCATAGTCTTTGGCTTCTTGTTTGCCGCCCTCAAACTGTTCTTCGACTACATGAAGGGTCGGCGAGAATCTAAGACGGCCGCCGCTACCGCCGGCAACAGCCTGACGGAATCCGAACTCAAGGGACTGGTACGAGCCGCCGTTGAGGAGGTCCTGGATGATCGATTTGGGGGCCTCGAGAAGCGGCTAGAGGAATTCACCGAGCCCCGACTGATCCCGGCACGACAGCCGGAGGAAGACATTGAGCCCTCACCCTCACCGCCTGTCGCCGGCGACCGGGAATCCACGCGATAGGAAATAAGGACACAAGCGTCAGCCCGCGTTGCCGCGAGATCGTCTCGTTCAGGCCTTCCCGTTCCGGAGGGCAGCCTGTGCCGCCGCGAGACGGGCGATTGGCACGCGAAACGGCGAGCACGAGACGTAATCCAAACCGACCTCGTAGCAAAAGGTGACGGAGGATGGTTCACCTCCATGTTCACCGCAGATCCCGACCTTCAGATCGCTGCGTGTTGAGCGGCCGCGCTCCGTGCCCATCCGTACGAGCTGTCCAACGCCCTCCTGGTCCAGCGCCTGAAACGGATCATCCGTCAGAATCTTGTTCTCCACATAGTACGGGAGGAACTTGCCTGCATCGTCTCGGCTGAACCCGAAGGTCATCTGCGTCAGATCGTTCGTGCCGAACGAGAAGAATTCGGCTTCTCGCGCAATTTCACCGGCCGTTAGTGCCGCCCGTGGCACTTCGATCATCGTGCCAACCAGATACTCGACACGTGCGCCCTTCTCCTCAAAGACGGCCGCCGCCGTCTGGTCGATGAGGGCCTTCTGATTGGTAAACTCTTCAACCGTTCCGATCAGCGGCACCATTATCTCCGGCAGCACTTCAACGCCATTCTGATTGAGCTCGACGGCGGCCTCGATGATCGCCCGCGTCTGCATCTCCGTGATT
>CAZQAS010000057.1:3073-19468 GCA_964591285.1 uncultured Rhodothermales bacterium | reverse complement strand
TTGCCGGGCACGGCCGCAGTGCGAATGGCGGACCTGGCAGCACAACATAATAACGAAATCGAGCCGTACTCGTGCAGGTGAAGTATAGAAACTCAACTAATTCCGTCGCCCCGCTTAGAGTCCGGCTGAACGATCGCTAGACCCGTTCGACCTGGGAATGAAGAGCGTAAAGCAGGTGCCGTCCTCGGGCGAATTGCTTGTAAGTTTCAGGTGTCCACTGTGCAGCTTCGCGATGCGCAAGGCGATCGAGAGGCCGACGCCGAGATTCTGCGCCTTGGTGGTGTAGAACGGCACGAACACGAGGTGTTCGCCGCCGTCGGCATCGATAGTGCCCTCGTTTCTGACGTCTACGTATACCTTCTCGTCATCGAACTTTGCGGTGACGATGACCTCGCTGCTGGGTTCGCTGGCGTCCAGCGCGTTCTGGATGAGGACGAGGAGCGCCTGGCGCAACAGGAATGGATCTGCCTCAAACGAGATCGAGGCTACGTTTTCGCCGACGCACAATCGAACGCGTCCGGCGTCGTGATCTTCCAGGGGAGAAAGAAGATCGCGTGTGAGGTCTCCGACGCGGAGAGGGAGCATCGCCGGCCGACGCGATTCGCCAAACACTTGAAGATCTGCAAGGACGCTCTCAATCCGAGCGGTCCCTTCGAGGATCTTCATTGCCAGCTCTCGCTGTTCGGCCGATACGAGCGTATCGGCAAGCAGGTCGGTGTACCCTTCGATACCGGCCACGAGGCCTCCCAGCCGGTGCGCGAGCACCAGAGCGAGGTGCGCGACGGACGTCTCGTCCGGAAGCTCGCTCCTAGATCCTTTACCAGCCGTTGGCTTCTCGCTCATCTCTATATATCTAATGCGTCTGTAGACCTTTCTCGTCCTCCCATCGCCCCCCGGCTGAGGCGCCCGCGGTGCCGAATGCGTGATGCCGAATACGGGTTGCCGACCTTCCATCGTGTGTTTGCTCAGGTGGGTCAAACCACATGCCATTCGCCGGGCGTCGTATGCGGGCCTGTTTTCGGCCGATGCTCGTCGAAATCCGCGGCAAGATGTTCCACGCCATGCGGGCATTTCCTCGATCGGCGCGCTGCCGCCGATGATCGCAGGAGTCGGATTACGGATCTACCGGCAAGCGGGTACCTTTTTTCCGGCGCCAAGCGCATCTCTTCCGCACCTGCTCCTGAAAACGCCTCCGTTCCATCTAGACCAGTGTGAAGCATTCACGAAGGTGGCTTTCGAATCATTACTTCCGAAGCCCTCGCGCGCACTCGCCGTCCACGCCGGCCTCCAGTTCAAGCCGCTGCCTGGTGAGCACCTCCCCCCGGAGCGGCGCGTACGGAGTGTCACCGACGATCACAGCGCGGACAATCGAGTGCCGCCTAGAGGATTCTCCGGCGCCGGCGCCCCTGATGGCATGCATCTTGTTTAAGCACTTAACTAATTGCTGAAGCGGGCATGCCTCCCGCACAGTCCTAACACAATCATCGCGTATCGGATGCCCCTCGCATCCATCCCTCATCCTACTAGCAGTCACCACCCCTTATCATCATGGCTCAAGATCTACAAAGCCTTGCGGAGCAGCACGCCCTGGATCCTTCTCCCAGCAACCGGGAAGCCGTCGTTATTGCGGCGGTTCCTCTCGTGCGATCGTTGATTGGCCGTCTGAGCATACCGGATCACCCGCTTGCGACACGTGAGGACTTGGAAGACGTCGGTCTCCTCGGCCTTCTCCAAGCACTCGATAGTTATGATCCGGAGCGTGGAACACCTTTCGTTTCCTATGCCTACGGACGCGTACGCGGTGCGCTGGTAGACTACCTCCGATCCATCGACGCCCTCCCCCGCGAACGTCGGCGTATGCTGGCCGAGGCTCACGCCGCGATTGAGACGCTCCGGCAGATGCTTGGTGCCGAGCCGGAAGACCAGGATGTGGCTGAGTATCTGGACATGACGCTTTCCGAGTATCATACCCTCCTTCGCGACGCGCAGAGTCGGTACTCCCTCTCACTCCATGAACCGACGGGAATGGAAGGCGAACAGGCGCTGCTCGAATCGCTTCCCAACGAGGATGCCGCACACAATTTCGAGCAGATCGACAAGCAGTCGTTCTATGCATACGTCGCCACGCTCATCAAGGAGCTGCCTGAGCGCGAGCAGACGATCCTCGCACTCTACTACTTCGAGGACCTTACACTTCGTGAGATCGCGTCGCTGCTGAATCTTACGGAGGCAAGGATCTCGCAAATTCTCGGCAAGATTCTCCTGACTCTCCGTACCCGCCTGCACGAAACGCGATCGATGGCGGCCTAAGTCGCAGCGTCGCTGCGCAGCGGCTGCAGCATCCCTTCTTCTCCCTTTCCTCGACGAACAATTCGAGGGTGGTCCAGTATATTAGCGGAGTTCTGTAAAATTGGGTATTTACAGGCTTCGCTAGGTCAGCCTCCCTCGAACCCTCCGCGGTTCTCCCCTTCCGACATCGGGCTCATCTCCGAGTTTGTCGACTACGGACGGCTGGATCTGGCAAGCCGTCGATCGCGAACAGCGCGATTTCGTAGTGATCTTGACGTGACGGAGGATGCCTGATGGGCACAATGAACAAAATGCGCGAGAATACGGGGGTCGTCCTCTGGATTCTCGTTTTTGCTTTCGGAATCATCTGGGTTCTGCAGGATTCCGGAGGTCTGGATGCGATCGGTACGGGCGGAAGCACCAACATTATCGTCGTGGACGGTGATGCCATTACGTACGAGGACTTTGCTCGCACCGTCGACACCCAGGTTCAACAGTACCAGCAGCAGACCGGCGAGACCATGCCGCCGCAGCTCATGGATCAGCAGCGCGAGCAGGTTTTCGAACAGATGGTCGAGAATAAGCTGCGCGAACACGAAATGAACCGGCTCGGCATCCAGGTCACCGATGATGAGGTCTACGAGATGGTTCTCGGTGAGAACCCACACCCCATCATTCGAACGTATTTCGGCGATGAAGAGGGCAGTGTAAACCGCGCTCTGCTGCAGAGCTTCATCGACAATCCTGAATCGCGTCAGGACTGGCTCCAGATCGAGAACTACCTCCGGTCTGAGCGTCGCAGTCAGAAGATGAATAACCTGATCGGGGCGACCGTCCGTGTGACGGAGCAAGACGTCCTCGAGGAGTACAGACGCCGTAACGTGCGCGTGGACGCCGAGTGGGTCGGCATCCGGTACGCGACGATACCTAATGATTCGGTAACCGTCACCGATCGCGACCTGCGAAATTACTACAACGAACATCGCGACGATTTCCGACGTGAGCGCACCTATACGATTCAATACGTAACGAGGAGCAAGCAGCCGTCGCCGGAAGATTCGGTCGCATTAGAGTCAGAGCTGAATCGGCTGAAGCCGCAATTCGCCGAAGCCGAAGACGACTCGATGTTCCTCGCTCGCAATGCCTCGCAGCTTCCGTTCTCGGATGCGTGGTTTGCCGCTAACGATCTCGAAGAAGAGATTGCATCAGCCATTTTTCCGGATCCCGAGGTAGGTACCGTCTACGGGCCGATTTTCTCCGGGGATCAGGCGCACCTGGTGAAGGTACGCGACGCCCAGCCCGCAGAGCAACCGGCCCTTCGTGCGCAGCACATCCTCATGCGTTCGCCGGAAGACAATGCCGAGATCAGACAGCAGCTCGTCGACATCCGAGAGCGCATTGAGGCCGATGAGGCGACATTCGAGGCGATGGCGCGTCAGTTCTCGCAGGACGGCTCGGCGTCTCAGGGCGGCGACCTGGGCTGGTTTGGCGAGGGCCAGATGGTCGAGGCTTTCGAGGACGCCGCGTTCGACGCACCTTTAAATAGCGTCGTCGGTCCCATCAAGACGCGGTTCGGTTATCATCTGATCAGAGTGACCGGACGAGCGGATACCGAGGTGAAGCTGGCCGATTACGCGCTTCAGGTTCGTGCCGACGTGGCGACGCTCAACAACATGCAGGAGCAGCTCGAAGACTTGCGCTATTTCGCAGAAGAACACGGCGATTTTGAAGCGGAGGCGGAACGGCTAGGTCTCGACGTCCAGGTCGTCCAAGTCGAGAGTGAGCAGCAGATCATCCCCGGACTCGGGAACAGCCGCTCGATTCTCAACTTCCTGCAGACGGCCGACGAAGGCGACATCAGCGAGGTGATCGAGCTCAACGACGTCTTTCTCGTGACCCAGGTTCAGGAGGTCACGCCGGCCGGGTACCGGTCCTTTGAGGAAGTCCGGGCCGAGCTGGAACCGCGGGTCTATATCGAGAGGAAGCGCGAGTTGCTGCTCGACAGGATGAGGAGTGCACTCGAGACGACCGGCAATCTCGAAGGCCTTGCACAAGCGCTGCGAAGTGAGGTGCGGACGGCAAATGACATCACGTTCGAAACGGCCGTCATTCCCGGACTTGGACGGGAGCCGAAATTCGTCGGTACGCTGTTTGGCCTGGAGGAGGGCGAGACATCGGGCGCTGTTGGCGGCGAGAACGCGGTGTTCGTGGTGCGTGCGACGAACGTCACCGAACCGCCTCCCATCACCGAATCTCAGCGACAGCAGATTCGCGATCAGCTCTTGCAGAATCGGCGAACGCAGGTCCAGAACCAGTGGCTTACCTCGCTGCGTGAACAGGCCGAGATCGAGGATTATCGCTACCGTTTTCAGCAGTAGCGGAATTGCGCTCAAAACGTAGCAGGACTTGGTCCGCTTAGTTAGACCTCAACAGTGCCTCGAAACACCGTCTCTGCCGGGCCTTCGAGGTAGAGATCTGAAACGTCCTCGCCGTTCAGCTCGAAGCCGACGGTAAGGACGCCCCCCGGCATTGCCACGTCGATCTGATTTCGAAGTGTGTATCCGAGGAGCCGGGCGGTAACCGCTGCCGCAATGGCGCCGGTCCCGCAGGCATAGGTCTCATCCTCGACGCCTTTCTCGTACGTGCGCGCGATCAAGCGATTTTCGCTCACCTCCACGAAATCAACATTTGCACCGGTAGGCGCCAGCGCCTTGTCCGAACGGATCGCCGGTCCCCACGTTGCGACCGGCGTCGCCTCGACGTCTTCCACGAAGCAGACGACGTGCTCCGTGCCCGTCCAGATGTAGTGAAAAGGTCCGGCCTCGCCGGCGGCATCGGAGGTGAGAGAGATATTCGGCGAAAAATCTCTCGGAGATAAGAAGAAGAGGCGTACGGGCGCCGAGTCGTCGGCCGGCACGTGCGCGCGAAAGACGCCGGCATCGGTCTCGAATGTCATTTGCTCGTCGCGAATACCGGCTCGCCGCGCGAATCGGGCCAGGCACCGCGCCCCATTGCCGCACATCGTACCGATACTCCCGTCGGCGTTAACGTAGCGCATCCTGAAGTGATGCATCTCCTCACGCGGTGCATTGAAGGCCAGGATTCCGTCCGCTCCGATGCCGAACCGGCGACGACAGAGTTGAACGGCGAGATCTGAGAGCTCTTCATCGGAAAAGTGAAAGAACCGATTGTCGATCACCACGAAATCGTTCCCGGCTCCGTTCATCTTAGTAAATTCGACGACTAAACGGCGATTCATCGGCAGGTGCTCGGTCACGACTAAGTACGGAGGGAATGGTAGCTTTATGGTGGAGGCCAGGTGGTGCACTGGCTACGCCGTGCAAGACCTGACGTGAAACGGCCGACGCTAAGGCGCGTTCATGCTACGAACCGCAACGACGCAAGAATCTCGCGAGATTCTAACCCGTTGTTCGCGATGCACGGACAGAAGCGATACCGATTCAGAACACGTTGGCGGAAAAGAGACTGACTATCCAAGGCGCCGAGCCACTTCTTCTCTACGGCTTCAACGACATCTATCTGCGCAAAGTAGAGGCGGCCTTTCCGGAGACACGGATCACGGCGCGCGGACACGAGCTCATCCTGAAGGGTGACCAGGAGATGCTCGACGGTGTGGAGCGTGTCGTCAACGAGCTGATCGTCATCCTAAATCGCAATGGTAATCTAACCGAGAAGGACGTAGATACGGTACTTGCGCTCTATACGACCGGCGACGGCGTGGGTACTATCGGAGCCGAGGCGCGCGACGTCGTACTCTTCACGCCTTCGGGAGGCACCATCCGAGCCAAGACGCCGAACCAGGCGAGGCTCGTCGAAGCGGCGCGCACCAACGACTTGCTCTTCGCCATCGGTCCGGCCGGCACTGGAAAAACCTACACGGCCGTCGCCCTCGCCGTCGCCGCGCTAAAGTCTCGTCAGGTAAAGCGGATCGTCCTGTCGCGTCCGGCGGTGGAGGCCGGCGAACGGCTCGGGTTTCTTCCCGGGGATTTCCGAGAGAAGGTCGACCCATACCTCCGGCCCCTCTACGACGCGCTCGAGGATATGCTCCCCGGTGAACGGCTTCGATCACTGATGGAGAAGAACGTTGTGGAGATCGTACCCCTCGCCTACATGCGAGGCCGAACGCTGAACTCCTCGTTTGTCATTCTCGACGAAGCGCAGAACGCGACGACCCTCCAGATGAAGATGTTTTTGACGCGGCTCGGCGTAAATAGCCGCGCGATCGTCACTGGAGACGTCACACAGACCGATCTCCCCTCTCGCGAACACAGCGGTCTGGTTGAGGCACAGGACATTCTCGAAGGCGTCGAGGGCATTCATTTCGTCTATTTCGACCGCGGAGACGTCGTCCGCCACCGGCTGGTGAAGGACATCATCGAGGCATACCAGCGGTATAACGAAGACGAAGCGCCTGGAGACGGCGTCGACAAAGCATAGGCGACTCCGCCGGCCTTCTAGGCGATGAAGTACATCACGATGAGAAGCGCAATCGTTGCGATGACGCTCCATGCCAGAAACGCCGGTTTTCTGAAGAACGGACTCTCGGACCTCCTCTCGAAGGGCTCTTGCATATCACAACAACGGTGGTGTGCGGGTGGTGGACTTACACGGCGGTGGAGATTCCCCGAGGGCGGGTATTCTCCGGTGGTGAACATTTCGCGCCGCTGAATATAAGGTCAGTCGGACGCTGACGCATAATCGTAGAATCCGTAGCCGCTCTTGCGGCCCAGCCTCCCAGCCGTCACCATCTTCCGCAGCAAGGGACATGGACGATATTTGTCATCGCCGATCTCCTCGTGAAGCACCTCCATGATGGAGAGGCAGACGTCCAGGCCGATGAAATCGGCAAGATGGAGCGGGCCCATCGGGTGGTTCATCCCGAGTTTCATGACAGTATCCACGTCCTCCATCGATGCCACGCCCTCCATCACACAGAAGATCGCCTCATTGATCATCGGCATCAGGACGCGGTTTGAGACGAATCCGGGATAGTCCTGCACCTCAACCGGCGTCTTTCCGAGTCGGCGGGCAAGACCTTCGACCGCCGTAAACGTCTCATCGCTCGACTCAATTCCGCGGACGATCTCCATGAGCGACATTACGGGCACGGGGTTGAAGAAGTGCATCCCGATGACACGGTCCGGACGATTGGTCTCCGCGGCGAGCTTTGTGATGGAGATCGAGGACGTATTGGACGCCAGAATGGCGGCGCGGGGGGCCGCCGCGTCCAGCTGCCGGAAAATCGCGGCCTTTACATCGAAGGATTCGGTAGCGGCCTCAATGACGAGATCCACCCCGTCGACTCCCCCCTCTAGCTGATCCGACGTATGGATGCGTGCGAGCGCCTCGTCTCGATCGGATGCTTCGACATCCTGCTTTTCTACCTGTCGATCCAGATTCTTCCCGATGGTCAGCAGCGCCTGCTCGAGCGCTTTGGACTGAACATCGATCAGCGTGACAATAACTCCATGGAGGGCGAGCACGTGGGCGATTCCATTGCCCATCGTCCCGGCCCCGACCACGGCCGCTTCTTGCATCGACATCAGATCCTAGGCGCTCAGTACGTCGTCCGGTAGGGCAGCCGAAAGATCCGGCTCGTCGTACGTCACACCGAGATGGATCACATCTCTGGGATCGTTCTTTTCATTGACGAGGACGACGCGCGGCTTGTGGTTCTTGGCCTCTTCGGGCGTGAGCTGCACGTAGGAGATGACGATCACTTCGTCGCCACGGGCGGCCAGTCGCGCCGCGGGGCCGTTCAGGCAAACCGTCCGGCTTCCCGCCTTTCCGGGGATTGTGTACGTCTCCAGACGCGTGCCGTTGTTGACGTTCACCACCTGCACTTTCTCATACGGCAGGATGCCGCTAGCCTCCAGCAGTTCTTCGTCCACTGTGATGGATCCTTCATAGTAGAGATCCGCCTCCGTGACTCGAAGCCGATGAAGCTTCGCCTTGAACATCGTAATCGTCATAATCCGGTGTAGTAACCGCTCGAGTCGAGATGGAGGATGGGGACCGTGGCCGCCTCGCTAGGGGCTGCCGTTCTTCCCGCTAGAATCTGAGGTCGATTCTGGTACGCGGACGAATGTGCTGTCTATCAATCGCGTTTCGCCAAAAAATACGGCGACGGCGGCAAGTACGCACCGGCCGGGATGAAGCCGGCTTACCGGTTGCAACGAATCGGCGTCGACGACTTCTACATATTGAACCCTTCCCTCCGGTGCGCGCCTTAACCGGGAGAGCATCGATTCAACAATGGCTTCTGAGTGCTGTTCCCCCCTGGAAATCAGCCGTTCTGCCCCCTTTACAGCCTCGGAAAGCACGACTGCCTGCCGGCGGTGGTCCTCCGTCAGATACGCGTTTCTTGATGAGTGTGCAAGGCCGTCCGGCTCGCGAACGGTCGGTACGCCAATAACCTTCACGTCCCAGAGCAGATCGGCAGCCATCCGTCGGATGACGACGAACTGCTGGGCATCTTTGAGCCCGAACACCGCTGCATGCGGCTTACAGGCGTTGAAGAGTTTCGCCACCACGGTCGTCACGCCACGGAAATGACCTTCACGGTGCCGGCCGCAGAGCGTCTGATCGAGTTGCTCGACCTCTACCCAGGTCAGGTTCTCGTCCGGTCCCCAGGGATACATCTCGCCGGCCGACGGCGCAAAAATCGTGAGGCCGGGATCGATCTCCTCGAGTCGATCCACGTCCTCCTCAAGAGTTCGAGGGTAACGCTCGAAGTCCTCACCCGGAGCGAACTGCGTTGGATTAACGAAGATGGAGACGGTAACGTCGTCGCCGTGCTCAAAGGCCTCTCGCACCAGTGCGATGTGGCCTCGATGGAGCGCGCCCATTGTGGGTACCAGCACCAGCCGACGGCCGGCGGAGCGCTGCCGATCGGCACGATCCTGAGCTTCGGCAATCGTGTGTATGATGGTCATGGCTGCGGCATCACCTCATGATGCGTTAAATCAAATTTCAACACCTCCACGCAGACTCCGGCGTATAATGAAGCGCTATTCATCACATAGATACATCAGACATGGCGGAGTATCGAACCGAGAGAGATTCGCTGGGCGAGGTACGCGTTCCGATCCACGCACTCTACGGCGCCCAGACGCAGCGGGCGGCCGACAACTTTCCTATCAGCCACCTACGATTTCCCCGACGGTTCATCGAAGCGCTAGGGATCGTAAAGCAGGCGGCCGCGAGGGCCAACCGCGAGCTGGGGCTGCTGGAAGATCAAAAGGCGGAGGCCATCATTGAAAGCGCACAGGAGGTCATAAACGGTGATCTGGATGACCAGTTCGTGCTGGACATCTTCCAGACCGGAAGCGGGACTTCCACCAACATGAACGCCAACGAGGTAATCTCGAACCGTGCTTCCGAGAAGCTGGGCGGGGAGCGTGGTAGTAAGCGGGTGCACCCGAACGACGACGTCAATATGTCCCAGTCCTCGAACGACGTCATTCCCACGGCGATGCACGTGGCCGGAAGAATCGTACTCGAGCGTGAGTTGATTCCGGCGCTCTCGGCGCTGCAGGAGTCTTTTGAGAAGAAGGCGGAAGAGTTCGACGAGGTACTCAAGAGCGGGCGAACGCACCTGATGGACGCCACGCCCGTGCGTCTCGGGCAGGAGTTCGGCGGCTACGCCTCGCAAGTTCATCACGCCGTTCGACGCCTTCGCGGCGCATCGAACGAACTCGCCGAGCTGGCGCTGGGCGGCACGGCGACCGGAACGGGTATTAATCGCCACGTGGACTTTCCGGAGACGGCGATCAACCTCATCGGCGATGCGACGGGACTCGCCTTCCGAGAGGCGGAGAATCATTTCGAGGCGCAGGCAGCCAAGGATGCGTACGTGAGTGCCTCCGGCGCGTTGAATACGCTTGCCGTGGCCCTGCTGAAGATTGCGAACGACGTACGGCATTTATCCAGCGGACCCACGAGCGGGCTGTCTGAAATCCGACTTCCCGCCGTACAGCCGGGCTCGTCGATCATGCCGGGCAAGGTCAATCCCGTCCTGAGCGAGGCGATGATGATGGCGTGCGCGCGAGTGATGGGCAATCACACGTCGATTACGATCTGCGGCCAGCACGGCAACTTCGAGCTAAACGTCATGATGCCGGTAATGGCCCACGCGTTTCTCGAAAGTGCATCGATCCTCGCGAATGCCTGCGACGCTTTCCGTTCGAAGTGTGTCGAGGGCATCGAAGCGGATCGCGAGCGGTGCCGCGAGCTGCTGGAGCTCAATCCTTCCATCGCGACCGCCCTCAACGCCGCGATCGGCTACGACAAGGCGTCGCAGGTAGCCAAGAAAGCCGCGGCGGATCGGCGGTCCGTGCGAGACGTCGTCAAGGAGATGGGCCTGCTTTCGGACGAACAGCTCGATGAAATTCTCGATGTTCGCGACATGACCGAACCGGGAATTCCCGGCGGCGGATGACGCGAAGCGCTCGATGGGGACGTAATTTTCCAAGCACGTGTGAAACGCACATTAAAGGCCGGGATAGGATACACTAAGTGGCGCCATCGGCACGTTTTTCTCATGTATCAGACATGTGCGGGCGTGCAGAACGTGCTTTGCGGCTGCGCGGCCGCTCTGTCGGCCTAACGGATGTCCCCGAGTGATTGCCGAGCAGTGACTGTCCAGAAATGTATACTATTTTATTCAACTTTAGATCAGAGTGATGAGACTGAAAGGTAGAATCTCAGTAGCCGTGATTGTGGTCGCGGCGTTCCTGTCCGGGATCATGTTCACGACCGTCGGCGCCAACATCTTTAATCTCGGCGATCGTGTCGGTGCTCCGTCCCAGGCGGCGGAGGGCACAGCTATTCAAGAAGACCTGCCTGGTGCATCCGAGTTGGAGAACGCCTTCACCCAGGTGGCCACGCGGGTGAATCCGACGGTCGTCCAGATTCAAGCCGAGCGCCTCGCCTCACCGGATCAGGACGGCACGCAGCCGCAGAATCCCTTCGAGGGAACGCCGTTTGAAGATTTCTTCGGCGATTTCGGTTTTCAGCAGCCGCAGCCGATGCCGCGGCAAGGCATGGGTTCCGGTGCCATCATCCGTGAGAACGGATACATCCTCACGAACAATCACGTCATCGAAGGGATGGATGAACTAACGATCATCATGATGGACGGTACCGAGTATGACGCCGAGATCGTCGGCGCGGACCAAGTCAGCGACGTTGCCGTCTTGAAGATTGATGCGGACAATCTCCCGTTCATCTCGATCGGCGATTCCGACGAGATTCGCGTCGGCCAGTGGGTGATGGCCTTCGGCTCGCCGCTACGCCAGGATCTCAGTAATACGGTTACCGCCGGCATCATCAGCGCGACAGGCCGCGTGCAGGGTGGCTATGCTCCGGGTCTTCAGGAAACCCCTAGCGGTCCGACGCCGACGCACAATTTCCTTCAGACGGATGCGGCCATCAATCCCGGCAACTCGGGCGGCCCGCTCGTGAACCTGCGCGGTGAGCTCGTTGGCGTGAACACGGCGATCATCTCGCGGACGGGCGGATTTCAGGGCATCGGCTTCGCCATTCCCGGCAATACGGCCTTTGACATAGCTACGCAGCTGATCGAGACCGGCAATGTCGAGCGCGGTCGGCTCGGCGTGAGCTACGGGCCGGCAAGCGCGAGCCTCGTGGAAGCGCTCGACCTGCCCCGAGGCGCGGCTGTAATTGAACAGGTGACGCCCGGAACGGCGGCCGAAGAAGCCGGCCTCCAGAGCGGTGACATCATCGTTTCTGTGAACGGCCGCGAGCTTACGAATCACCAGCAGCTTTCGCTGTGGATCGGCGCCATGCGACCCGGCGAGGAAGCCGAGATTACAGTAAATCGTGACGGCGAGCTGCATACCTTTGACGTGGAGCTCGGCGAGTGGGAGGGTGATACGGAAACCGTCGCTCAGAATGAGGACACGCCCCGGTCGCCCAGGGAGCAGATGATGGAGGAGTTGGGGCTTAGCCTCGGCAATCTCACTCCCGAACTCGCCCGTCGTGCCGGTTTTGAGAACAACGTACAAGGCGTCATCGTGACGAACGTTAGTCCGTCCAGCGACGCCTATCGGGAAGCGAATCTGCGGACCGGGAACGTAATCATCGAGGTCGATCGGAGACCGGTCCGGAGTCTCGACGAGTTCGAACAGGTCTACGACGACATCGAGCCCGGTGAAACGTTTCTTGTCCGATTGCGGACGCCGGGCGGCGGAACGAACGTGACCGCTCTTACGAAGCCCGGATCGTAGGCCTACTCCATCGAAATCAACAAGAAAGAACCCTGTCTCTCCTTTCGTTGGGGGGCAGGGTTTTTCTCGTGGAATCGACTCTCGAAGCCGCGGGCATCCTCAGTCCGTTACGCGCAGCACGATCTTACCGACGTTTCGGTTCTCGCCCATGTAGCGATGTGCGTCCGAAGCATCCGTCCATTCGAATACGCGGTCGATGACCGGCCGCAGCGAACCTGCCTCGAACAGCGGCATCGCGTAGGTCGTGAAATCATGCGTCAGTCGGACCTTGTACTCCAGGCTTCGACTCCGGAGGGTGGACGCGAACAGACTGGCACGCTTACTGAACAGATCCCGCAGATTCACGCGGTCGACCGTCGAGCCTCCGAGGGTCGCCAGCAGAACGAGCCGTCCGTCGAGAGCCAGAACCTGCAGGTTCTTCCGGAAGTACGGCGCTCCCACGAAATCTAGAATGAGGTCGGCGCCCCGTCCATCCGTGACGTCTCGCACGCGCTCGACGAAATCCTCCGTCTTGTAATCGATGGCCAGATCGGCGCCCAGAGAGAGACATGCGTCGTGCTTGCCGGATGATGCGGTGACGAAGGCCGTCGCACCGGCCGCCTTGGTCAGTTGAATCGCCGCCGTACCAACGCCGCTCGCGCCGGCATGGATGAGCACGCTCTTGTGCGCATCGATCTCACCATACCAATGCAGCGCCTGAAAGGCCGTCAAGAACACCTCGGGGATGGCCGCCGCCTCCTCGAAGCTCATCGACGGCAACATCGGTATGGCGAGGTCCCGATGAATCACCGCATATTCGGCGTATCCGCCGCCCGGCAGCAGACCGCACAGCCGATCGCCGGGATTCCACGTGGCGCCGGTCTGGCCAACTTCTTCCACGGTCCCGGCCATCTCGAGTCCCAGAATCGGACTCGCTCCCGGCGGGGGCGGATATTTTCCCTCTCGCTGTAGGAGATCAGCTCGATTGAGTGCCGTGGCATGAACGCGCACGAGTAGCTCGTCAGGTCCGGGCGTCGGCCGCTCGACTGTGCGTACGGCGAGGTCCTCGGGCGCTCCTTCTCCGTCGACGATGACCGCTCTCATCGACTCCGTCTCTTCCATCCTAGATTCCTCGTCGCTGTTATTTCGCCTCCATCTCCGAGGTGGTTATGCGGACTTCGCCGACCAACGTCTCGTGTACCGGACAGCGGTTCGCTATTTCGATCATACGGGCACGCTGCTCATCCGACAGCGGGCCTTCGAGCTGAATCTCACGATCAATGTGATCGATGTTTTGGGCTTCGATCTCGCACGACTCACAGTCGCGGGCATGTATTTTCTGGTGCCGGAGGTGCACGGTGACCGATTCCAGCGGCCACTCCTTCCGATCGGCGTACATGCGCAGGGTCATACCCGTGCATGCGCCGAGCGCAACGGCTAGGTAGTCGTACGGAGTCGGCCCCGCATCCGTCCCGCCGACGGTTTTCGGCTCGTCCGAGACGAGCGGGTGGCCGTTGGCCATGGCCTCTGTAAGGAAGCCGGACGAACCGGTGCGCGTGTAGATTTGATTTTCGTCAGGACGAACGTACTTGGCCTCCTGAAGTCCTCTACCGACGTAACGACTTGCCCAGCTCTCCAGCACGCGGCCGACATACTCGGAATCGGCAGCGTTCGTCAGAAGGTGGTCGGCACCGTCAATCGTCACGAAGCTTTTCGGATGATTCGCCTCCTGGAAGATCTCGCTCGAACTGTCGATCGAAACGATTTCATCTTCTGTCGAATGAAGAAGCAGAAGCGGCACACGGAGCCGGCGGACCGCCTCCTCAACGCGGCGTGCGCCGAGATCATCGAGAAGCTGCCGCGCGACGGTGAACCGCTGACCGTTTAGAGCAATTACTGCCGCTGCCTCATCGGCCGTTCCCTGCACATCATCCGAAAGAAGCGTGGTGGCGTGCCGCGGATGGATGGGCGCAGCGATGAGAGCGAACATCTTGAGCGCGTCGATCTCGGAGGCCGCGAGCAGCGCCGCCGTTCCACCGACGGAGTGACCGATCACGAGCGCCGGCTCCTGTAGTTCGGAACGCATCATGTCGACCACAGCCCGTACGTGGTTCGTCGCAGCGGCACCGCCGGCATCGTCTTCGTTGACGCTGTGGCCGACGAATCGGAGCCTCACGACTCCGAATCCATTCGCGGTAAGCCCCCGGACTACGTTGCGCGGCGCCGGACCGCTCTCCGCGTCTGAGAAACAGTGGACGAGCAACGCAAAACCAATCGGATCGCCGTCAAGTGGACGGTCGACCTGCGCATGTAGCCTCCTTCCGTCAGAGGCCGTCGTAACCAGCTTTTCAATCTGCATAAGCTGCCAATATGTAAGAATCGGTGTCGATCAGCCGTCCGCCGCGGTCACATCAAGGGACAATCGAAACGCCTCCGTTCCCGCCTCCGCGCCTCCGGGTCCGTACGACCGCTCCACGAACGTAAGCTCTCCGTCGCTATCAATCAGCACAACGGTTGACGCTCGCGTGCCGTACTCTTCCCCGGCGATGAAGATGGAGGATACCATTCGTTCCCAGCGCACACCGATGCCTGTGCGTGGAAGCGCATCATCGGGCGGCCGCCACTCGTCGGCAAGGACGTCCAGGAGGGCTTCCGAGTCTACCGCCTCGTGCTCGGTGACGTCCCGAAACAACTCCTTGGCTCGTCGCACCTTCGGCCATGGCGTATCGAGCCGACCATTGCTGAGTCCATAGAGACCGGGTTCAAGTTGTTTGGCGCTCCCCCGGCTGTTAGAAGCGTAGTAGAGGTGCCCTGCGTCGCCGAAAATCAGGTTGAATCCGTTGTATTCGGCACCGGACTTGACGATTTCGTCGAGGAAGACATCCGGGGAACGCGCATCCAGGAGGAAATTCGTTACGAGCTCACCGCGGGACCTCGCGTCAGGGCGATTCTCGCCGGGCTCGCGAAAATTCGTAACGGTGGCGAAGCGTCCGGCGCGACTCACGCCGAGCCACGTCCCTCCTGCCTTGAGATCGCGCCCTGCGAGGATGCCGGGATGGTCCTCCCAGAAGTGTGCTGGTGCGGTAGGACGCCCGTGAAATTCATCCCGGTTGCCGGCAAAGATGAGGGGATACCTGTCATGGCTGCGGAATGAGAAAACGATCAGGCACATCGCGTCTCGTGGCAGCAAACGGGACTATCCTGCGTCTTCACGGAAGATCGTGTTGGATCGATGTGTGTCGGCGTTCTCAGTCTTCAACTAGAAGGGTGACGCCATACTCGTGGTCTTCCACCTTTATAGGATGACGGGCATACGGCACGAAAAACGTGTCTTCGCCGTCGTTCGGCAGTGTACGAACGTCGAACGCCTCACCTTCCATCGAATTCGACGACCAGAATCCCTGGAGCGTTTGATCGCCGGCCACCGAGCTCACAAACTCGATTTCGTAGATTCGAAATTCGTCGCCGGCCTGCCAGAGCGACACCTTCCGCGTGCCCATACCTCGTCTCACCCGCACAGTCCGCGGAATCGTACCGACGTCATCCCCATCGACGAGAACGTGGACGGCCCTCGTATAGACGCGGTTCGTATCGGCAACAGCGCCCTCCTCTTCCATTTCGCCTGAAGAACGACATCCAATCAACAGGAGGGTTCCGCCAAGCATTAGCGTGACTAGCGTGCGGAATTTGCTCATGGCTTTGACCTCGCTGCGTGGCGCTTACTTCGATTGTCGACGGATTGGTGCGGCCGCCATCATGCTTAATACCTGTAGCGAACCGATTGGTTTTCTTGCTCGACGAACGCTTGACGACTGTGACTAACTGCGCGACGTCGTCGCAAGTCGCGGACAAGGCG
>CAZQAS010000057.1:0-2973 GCA_964591285.1 uncultured Rhodothermales bacterium | reverse complement strand
CGGGAGGTCAGATGAAGAGCTCGTCCATCGGGAATTCGAAATCGAGATGGGCCTGCCGCCATCTTTCGATCTGACGGCCGAATCCGAATACGGCGAGACCGGCCACGGCCACGGCGCTGAGTGTGATTAGCGTCTTCTGAAACATGATCGACTCCGGACTATGACTGGAATAGAACGTCAAAGCAGCTTCGTGAGGTGCGATCGGGCTTGACGTATCCTATTCTATAGCAAGATGTATGCCTAACAAAAAGAAAGGTTTATGGGAAGGAATCCACGCCCAAACGACGTGATTGACGTAGGTACGGGGAACGCATACCGTATACTATTCACCTCACTCGGGAAGATTTCGGATCTCTTGCTTTCAATGCGGCCCGAGACGCAGCGGTGCGTCGTCATAACGGATGAAAACGTCGGACCGCTCTACGGTGACACGCTCATCCGGTCCCTGGAGGCGGTCGGTCTTTCGACGACTACGATCGTGCTTCCGGCCGGTGAATCCACGAAGTCCGCCGAACACCTTCTACACATCTACGACAGCGCCCTATCGTGGGGCATAGAGAGAGACACGCTGGTGCTCTCCCTCGGCGGCGGCGTCGTAGGCGATCTCGCCGGCTTCGCGGCCGCCACGCTCCTGCGAGGATTGCCGCTGGTACAGATCCCGACGTCGCTCGTCGCCCAGGTAGACAGCGCCATCGGTGGAAAGACTGGAATCAATCATCCACTCGGGAAGAATCTCATCGGTGCGTTTTATCAGCCGATCGCGGTGGCCGTTGACACATCGACACTCCAGTCGCTCCCCGAACGAGAATGGACGTCCGGCCTCGCCGAGGTCGTCAAGCACGGCCTCATCGACGATAAGGGATTGGTTGAGCTGCTCGAAAGCAACTGGGCGGCGGTTTCGGCCCGCGAGCCCGACGTACTCGGCGAATTGCTTCCGCGGGCTGCCGGGGTGAAGGCGCGCATCGTCACCGAGGATGAAAGGGAAACCGGACGCCGTGTAATTCTCAACTTCGGCCACACGTTCGCACATGCGATCGAGAAGGTGACCGGCTACGGCACGTACACGCATGGCGAGGCCGTGGCGGCGGGTATGCGGGCAGCGATTCACGTGTCGAAGACCATCCACCCGGACCTGGATTCCGCTCGTGCGGATGGGATCGTCGCACGTATCCCCGTCCCATCGGGACTTTCTGACCTCCCGGTCTCCGAACTGATGGATGCTATGCGGCTCGACAAGAAGGTACAGCGAGGGCAAATCCGGGTCGTCCTGCTCCGAAGGATTGGTGATGCGTATGCGACGGCGGACGTGAACCGGAGCGATATCGAGTCCGCCTGGCGATTCTTGCAGGAGTCGACGAAGTGAGTTTCTTTTGGCGATTCCGATGCGCGGCTGGGTTAACTCCACGCGAATTCCGGTCGACGCCATGCCATACGGGACTCGGGGGCGCCGTTCGACGGCGCGGAGAGCGTAGGATGGGGCACATTCAGAGGATGGATTCGTAACAATTCGGATTGTTCGCCAGGTAAGTCCACCGTCTATTTGTCCCCTCTCAAGTTCATATCTCTCTCCGGTCGGTTCGTCCGCGTCATACTGTACGTGGTGGCTGCGGGTGCCGTCATCTTCTTCGCGCTAACGCGGACCGAAGTCGGGCGCGAGGGTCTGCGAGATCAGCTTGAGCATCAGTTCGCGCGTTCATTCGACGCCGAACTCGACATTCGCGAGCTGAAGGGGAATCTGCTCAACCGACTCTCTGCCGGTGGCGTGGTGCTGACGGACTCGGCGGGTAGGAGCATCGCAACCGTCGATTCGGTCGTGATTCAGCCGAGTTGGCGCGACCTCTTCAACCGCACGATTTCGACGGGAAGCATCACCCTGATCAATCCCGAGATTCATCTGCGCCGGTACGAAGACGGATCGTGGAATGTCCGAACGCTCCTCAATCCGGGTAAGCGCTCCGAATCGAATACGGAGCCATGGTCGTTTCGCGCCACGCGTGTGCAGGTCCGAAACGGCCGCATCGTCACCGAAAACGAAGGCGCTCCGCCTGCAGCCGTCGCCCAGGGCGCAGTTTTCGACTATGCGAACGCGGAGTTGCGGGCCATCGACGGGCGGGCTGTCGTCGATTGGGGATCCGATCTGAAACTGATCGACATCCTCGAACTGGATGGCCAAATGCCCAAGAGCGGTCTCGCTATGGCAGACGCTCGAGGCCAAGTCGTTCTGGAGGAGAGCAGGTTTTCCCTTAACGAACTGCATTTGCAGATCGGCGCATCGAACCTGTATCTCAACGGCTCGATCGGGCCGCTCGCGAATATTCGGCAACGGCCGGGAGACGTTGAGATTGAGATCGACATTAAGGAAAGCACTATCGATGCGTCGGAGCTGGCGCGGCTTGCTCCCGCCCTCCCCCTGCGCGACGTCATCCATACGTCGGTCCAAGTTCGCGGGCCGCTTTCCGCCCTCGTCGTCGAGGAGTTCGTCGCCGCACGTGGGCAATCCGTGGTGGCGGCCGAGGGTACAATACTAGGTCTGCCGGATTCCCTCGATTACGAGCTCGCAGTTCGGCCCACATCGCTCACCTGGTCCGACCTCGAGGCGGTATGGCCCGAGGCGCCGCTGCCGCCTTTCGATCATCTCGGTACGGTGGAAATTTCCGGCTACTCCGACGGTCTCATGCAGTTTGCATCGGCCGATAGAGAGATGCAGTTCAGCGGCGGGGTTGACGTTGACCTCGCGAGCCGGATCGGCCGCTTAGTGACGAACGGTTCCTTTGCCACCGGCGACGATGGACGCCTGCAGGCTCGCGGCACGGTCGAAGCGGAGCGCTTCGATGTCGGGGGACTGCTGCAACGCCCCGGCCTCGCCGGGGAGCTAAGCGGTCTGCTCGATCTTGACCTGGAAGGATCCACGTTGGATGACGCCTCCGGGAGACTATCACTGGCCTTGAGCGAATCGGAGTTTGCCTCGCGCTC
>CAZQAS010000056.1:18827-19954 GCA_964591285.1 uncultured Rhodothermales bacterium | reverse complement strand
GCTCGCCGGACGTGCGTCGGCGATCGCCGCCGGCTCGGTTCCCGTGCGGCCCATGAGGGCGGCACTAACGACGAGGGCGGCAAGAAGAGCGACGGCGAGCGCAGGGCGGAGAAACACGGCCCAGATTTCCTCGACGCGGGCACCCACGACGTCGGCGAGCTTCCAGCGTCGGACGGCACCTCGGTCGCGTGCCGTGTGTACGGTTTCGGGCGAAGGCTCGGCCCGGACGCGGGAGAGCACCGATTCGGCAAGCTCCGGCGGACAGGACGGCGACTCGATCGTGGAGAGCTCGGCGCGGACGGCCTGCGCCAGCCGAAGCTGATCGGCCCACGCTTCGTCGGCGGAAAGGTAGGCGTCGAGCCGCTGCCGTTCTTCCGGCGGAAGCTCGTCGTCGACGTACGCCTCGATCCGTGCGTCTATCCATGCCGCGATCGAATCCGATGCGCCGACGTCCGACGCCTCGGAGCGACCCGACGCGTCCATCCGGCCATCCCTGGCACGTGATCCGTAGCGGTCGTTAGACTCTTTCACGTTCGATCACCTAGACTCTTTCACGTTCGATCGCCTCGGTCAACTTCTCCCGGAGCATTTTACGGCCGCGGTGTAGATAGACCTTCACCGTGTTCATCGGCATGTCCATCGCCCCACTGATCTCCTCGTATTTCAAATGCTGGATTTCGCGGAGTTCGACGATGCTCCGGTAGGGCTCCGACAGCCCGTCCAGAGCGGACTCGATCAGCCGCCGGTCATCGTCGCGTTCCATCTGCTCGGAAGGCGAGCGGCCGTCGTGCGCAATCTTTTCGACCGCCGCGCCGTTCACCGTCAAGTCGTGCACCATCTTCCTGTGACGCAGCACGTCGATACAGGCATTTCGAGTAACGCGCATCAGCCATGGGAGGACCTTGTCATCGTCGATCGCCTCTTGGTACTGCCAGAGTCGGATCAGGACCTCCTGTGTCACGTCTCGTGCGTCGTCGCGGCTTCCGAGCATTCGGCAGGCGAACCCATAGACACGGTCTTTGTGCTGATGAACGTGTCGTTCAAAATCGTGAAGATGCACGCGCTTGCAGGAGTTCGTTCGGCATGATGCCGGCCGTTCGGCGAAAGCCCATTGCTGCGGCGAAGCC
>CAZQAS010000056.1:0-18727 GCA_964591285.1 uncultured Rhodothermales bacterium | reverse complement strand
ACATCTACCGTGGCCAACACAATAGTCTCGATCGGACCACTGCCACTCTTCGAGCTGTCGTTGCATCGCGAAAGCCGAGACGTCGATTCTGCACGCCGGCCGCCACCCTGCTTCTGGCGCTGCTCGCCCTGATCATCACATCGCCGCCACGTACGGCTGCCGCGCAGAACGTCCCGGACGGTTTCGCGGTGGAGATCATCCATTCGAATCCCGGCCAGAAAGCGATGGGCTTCGCGCTGCTTCCGGATGAGCGCATTCTGGTCATCAGCCATCAGTCCGGAGAGGTCACTCTGATTGCCGACGGCGTGCTGAAGGAGGACCCGGTCGTCACGATTCCGAATCTCGCTATTTCCTCGGAGCGGGGTCTGCTCGGCATCGCCGTGGATCCGGACTTTCCGGATGCGAACTACATCTATCTCTACTACACGAGCGATGCCGGATACAACCGCGTTTCAAGATTCGCGGTCGAAGGCCAACTGAACGATCCGCTCTCGCTGGATCTGTCGATCGATCTAGCCTCCGAAGAGCGGCTGCTGGAGCTGAGTGATGAGTCCCAATACCACAACGCCGGCACGCTGCGCTTTGGGAGCGATAAGACGCTGTACGTCTCTCACGGCGACGATGAGAAGTGGAAGGACTGGGAACTGCCCTACATGCAGGATCTCACGAATCTCTACGGTAAGATCCTGCGGATTAATCGCGACGGATCCCCGGCTGTGGACAATCCGACCTTTCCTTCGGCGCCAACAGGCGCCCGGCCGGAAATCTTCGCCGTCGGCCTGCGCAATCCGTTTCGCTTCAGCATCGATCCGAAGACCGATCGGCTCTTCATCGGGGACGTCGGAACGAATCAGCGCGAGGAGTTCAATCTCGCATCCGGGGGTGAGAATTTCGGCTATCCGCGCCACGAGGGCTCCATCTTCTTTCAGGAGGGGGCGCCGCTCATCGATCCGGAGCCCACGCCGCCGATCTATGATTACCAATACAACTCTTCGGCGCGCTCCGCCATCGCGCTCGCCACCTATCGCCAAAAGAACTTCCCCAGCGATTACAGCTTTCCCGACGAGTATGACGGCGTTCACTTTCACGCCGACTACTTCGATGATGAGATCCGGTACCTGCGTCAGACGGATGAGGGACTGTGGGAGAGCGTTGCCTTCGGCAGTGGATTCCGGAGCAGCACCGATGCAGCCGTAGGGCCGGATGGAAGCCTCTACGTGATTCGCTACGGCGGTCCGCTTCAGCGCATTTATCATGAAAATCCGTCCGTATCGACGGAAGATCCGCCCGTTTCGGACGGCTTCGGGTTAGAGTCGAACCATCCGAATCCGTTCGAGGCCCGCACGACCATCTCTTACCGCCTGCCGGTCTCGTCGACCGTGCGCGTGGAGGTCTTCGATGTACTCGGGCGCCGCGTGGCTACGCTGGTGGACGCATGGCAGGAGGCTGGTTCGCAGACCGTCAGCTTCGGCGCCTCGGGGCTGCCGGCCGGCACCTACCTCTGCCGGCTGCAGGCGGGAGGGCGCACGGATGCGATGCCCATCGTGAAGAATTAGAAGGACGCGCGATTGGAAGGCCGCACGAACGTCGCCCGGCCATAGAACCTGTCCGGCACCGAATTTGCACCATCTAGGGCGTCGGACCGAGCGGCACTTTCCATTCGATCCATCGTACATGGAAAAGGCCGTTCCGTCTGCCGAAGCCGGTGCTCCATTTAGATAGTCGAAGCTGATGTTGCGATCTCGAGCCAAGTGGTACATTATTCCCGGTGTCGCCCTCCTCCTGTTGGGTACCGTCCTTGGCATGAAGCTCGAGGCAAGCCTGGTGGACGACGATACGTTCACGAACCTCCGAAAACTGGAGGACGCCTTCGTGATTATCAATCAGCGTTATGTCGAGGACGTTGATGCCAGCAGGATGGCCGAGAGCGCCATCCAGAGCATGCTGAAGAATCTGGATCCGCACTCGTCGTACATCAGCGCGGAGGAAGCCGAGGAGGTGCAGCAGAGCTATCAGGGCTCCTTTGGCGGCATCGGCGTATGGTTTGAAATTCCGCGCAACGACGACGACCACAGCGATGATACGGTGCGCGTGGTGTCCATTATCAGCGACGGACCGAGCGAAAAAGTCGGTCTGATGCCGGGCGACCGTATCGTTACGATCAATGATTCGACGGCCGTCGGACTCACACAGAACGAGGTGACCTCGAAACTGAAGGGTGCGATCGGCACGCGGGTCGACATCGAAGTCAAGCGCCGGGGCGTCTCCCAGCCGATCGCCTATACGCTCACGCGCGACGAAATTCCGCTCTTCACGGTCGACACCTCCTATATGGTGGACGACGAGACCGGCTACCTCCGTGTCAGCCGCTTCTCGATGCAAACGTACGAGGAGTTCATGGAGCACGTGAGCGAGCTTCAGGGTGACGGCATGGAACAGCTCGTGCTCGATCTGCGCTCGAATCCCGGCGGGATCATGGAGTCGGCGGTGCAGATCGTCGACGAGATCGTTCCCGGGGATGCGATGATCGTCTATACGAAGGGTCGTCTGGACGACGCCACCAGTGCCTATCGGACGCGGCGAAAGGGTGTCCTGGAAGATACTCCCATCATCGTGCTCGTAAATGAGTTTTCGGCCTCCGCCAGTGAGATCGTCTCGGGAGCCCTGCAGGATCACGACCGTGGGCTCATCGTCGGTCAGCGGACCTTCGGCAAGGGGCTCGTGCAGAATCAGTTCCCGCTGCCCGACGGCAGCTTCCTGCAGATGACGGTGGCCCGTTACTACACGCCTTCCGGGCGCCTTATCCAGACGCCGTACGAAAACGGTGATCAGAAGGACTACTACGCGAGCAAGTTCGCCTCGCTCGGGGACGCGACCTTCAATTTGAGCGATTACGTCGACAACATCCCCGACTCGCTGCGCTTCACGACCGAGCATGGACGTGAGGTCTTTGGCGGTGGGGGCATACTGCCGGATTACATCGTGCAGCCCGATACGACTCCGGTGCTCGGCGCGGTGCTGCGCGGCGGTCTCGACGTCCGCTTCACACGGCAGTGGTTCATAGAGAATGAGGGCCGGCTGCGTGACGCCTGGGGCGACCGGCAGGAGGATTTCAATCGTGACTTTGAGGTCGAAGATGAGGTCTGGGATGCGTTCTGGGCCTACGCCGCCGAGAACGAGGTGACCCTTACGGCCAATGCCTCGGAGGCGGATGGCGAGGAGAACGTCTTCACGCACGCGGAAGCCGACGAGCAGCGCGACCGCCTCGAGGTCTACCTGAAAGCTCGCATCGCGCAAGAACTTTTCGGCAACAGGGCGTGGTATCCGATCTATCGGACCGTCGACCCCGAGCTGAAGGCGGCCATGGATCTGTGGGATATGGCGCAGAACCTCGCGGTCTATCACAGCCCGAACGGGCCGTCGTCCGCTGCATCAGCTCGATAGCGACATCGCAGGCGGCACGCCGGCCTGCGTTCACATATTTACGGTCAAGAAATGCCATTCGATCATGGGTCGGATGGCATTTTTTTCACGTATCCGTGATGCTCTTCGAGGCGAAGGGACCATCGAGTCGTGATGCCTTATCTTATTGTCGCACGAGACAGATCGGCTCACAAGCTATTCCGTTAGAACATGCGCTTCCAATACAATATGCGCTTTCGATACAACATGCTCTTCCAATACGACATCCGTTTCGCTGCCGCGCTTTTTGCAGTGGTCATCACCGTGTCCGCATGCGCTCCGACGGAGCGCGCGGTCGTGACCGAGCGGCCGCCGGAAATCGTCGCCGAGCGGCCGATCCCGTGGGAGGTGATGCCGCCGCCCTCCTTCCGCGCGGCCATGGAGCGCGGGACGCGCACGCCCACGGGCCGGCCGGGTCCCGAGTACTGGACGCAGAAGGCCGATTACGTTCTCAGTGCCCGCGTACTCCCGGAGGCGCAGCGGCTCGAGGGAAGCGGCCAGATCACCTACTATAACAACTCCCCGGACACGCTGGAGGAGCTCCACCTCGAGCTCGTACAGAATATCCATAGTGAAGGAGCGCTTCGGCACGAGTACGTCGAGATCACGGGCGGCGTCGAGCTGAGCCGGGTGGCCGTCGGGGGGTTGACCCTCCCGACCCAGGAAGACATCGAAGAGGACGGCCCGCATTACGCGGTGACGGGGACCGATCTCGCCATCTATCCGCCCACACCCGTCGCGCCGGGAGAGTCGGTTTCGATCGACGTCAACTGGGCGTTCGACATCCCGCAGCAGGGTGCCGGCGCGCGGATGGGGCACCAGGGAGGCAATCTCGTCTTCCTCGCGTACTGGTACCCCGTCATGTCCGTCTATGACGACGTTGAAGGATGGAACACCGAGCAGTTCACGGGCACGGCCGAGTTCTACTCCGAATTCGGCGACTATGATCTCACGATCGAGGCGCCGGAGGGGTGGGTCGTCTGGGCCACGGGCGAGCTCCAGAATGCCGACGACGTCCTCCAGCCTGAGATCGTCGAGCGGATGCGCCGCGCACATGAAAGCGACGAGCCGATCCAGGTGCTCGGGCCGGACGATTTCGGCCGAGCCACGGCGAGCTCAAGCGGCGGACTGCTCACGTGGCGCTTCACGGCTGAGCAGGTGCGCGACGCAGCCTTCAGCGTCACGCAGGAATCGATCTGGGAGGCCGCGCGGACGGCCGTCGGCGATCTGGATGGGGACGGGACAACCGAGTACGCGTCCATCAACACCTTCTACCGCGAGACCGCGCCGCTGTGGTCGGAGGTGACCGAGTATCAACAGCATGCCATCACGTTTCTTTCGGAGAACACGGGCTATCCCTATCCGTGGCCTCACATGACGGCGGTGGAGGGTGGCGGCATCATCGGTGGCGGGATGGAGTTCCCCATGATGACCCTCATGGGCGACTACAACGAGCGCGGAGACAGCGCCCTCTACTACGTCACCGCCCATGAGCTCGCGCACATGTGGATCCCGATGATCGTCAACATCAACGAGCGCCGGTTCAGCTGGATCGACGAGGGGTTCACGACCTTCAACGAGAATGAGGCGCGCATGGATTACTTTCCAGGCGAGAATCACTATCTACCGGATCAGCGCACCTACGCCGGCGTCGCCGCGCAGGAATTGGAGGGCGAGATGATGCGACCCTCCGCCTACCATTCGTCCACGCTTGCCTTCGGCGTCGCATCCTACACGAAGCCGGCAACCGTGCTCGTGGCCCTGCGGGGCGTGCTCGGTGAGGAGACGTTCGATCGCGCCTACCACGCCTTTGTCGACGATTGGGCCTACAAGCATCCGTATCCCTGGGACCTCTTCAACACGTTCGAGCGCGTTTCCGACCGAGATCTGGACTGGTTCTGGCGCTCGTGGTACTACGAGACCTGGACGCTCGATCAGGCGATCAGCGACGTGCGCACCGAGGATGGCGCGACCACGATCGTCATCCGCGACGAGGGGCTCGTGCCCATGCCCGTGCTGCTGGAGATCGAGCTGGCGAACGGCGAGACGCTCGATCGACGCATCCCCGTCGACACGTGGCTGCGCGGCCGAAGGACCGCTACGCTGACGATCGACACGGACAGCCCCGTCGAGCGCGTTTCGATCGATCCGGAGAATATTTTCCCGGATGTGGACCTGGCGGACAACGACTGGCTTCGCAGCCAGGATGCCGGCGCCGGCACTCCGTAACGTCCCTCAGCGCGTCAACTTCTCGGGCCGTCCGGTGTCTGCCGCCTCGTACGCAGCCATGGCCGCTGCGAAGGCCTGCCGCGCATCGTGAACCGTAGCGATCGGCTCCACGTCGTTCTCGACGCAGTCGATCAGGTGAGACACCAGCGGTGGTGACGGAGGGCCGAACGGCGGTGCCGCTTCGCGCTCGACGACCCAGTCCGAAGCGCCGGCCTTTAACACGGCGCGGCCCGGATCCCGAAACCACTGGTCGATGATCTCCCCTCGCGAGCCCACGATCTCAAGTCGGACGACGCTATTCTGCTTGGGTGAGGGAGCGGTTGTCTGTGGTGCATTGATCGTCCAAGAGGCTTCGAGCGTGGCGATCACCCCGCTATCAAGCGTGAAGGTCGCCATCCCCCAGTCTTCGACCCCGATGTTGCGGTGCACGAGGTTGGCCGTGCGCGCCTCCGCGTCGACGACCCTGCTGTCGGTGATCCATTCGGCGAGATCGATCCAGTAGATCCCCTCGTCGATCAGAGCGCCGCCGGGCACGTGACGCGGATCCGCAAACCATCCGGGAGCGCCGGACCGGTACCAATCCTCGGCGATCGACCACCGGCACGTCGCGTGAACGAGAAGCACGTCGCCGATCTCGCCGCCGGCGATCCGCTCCTTCAATGCGGCATATCGAAAGCGCATCAAACTCTGAAAGGGGATGCAGGTGACGCCCGCCTTCTCGACGGCTGCGACGATCCGATCGGCCCCCTCCATCGTCATCGCCATCGGCTTGCCGAGGATGATGTGCTTCCCGGCCTTCGCCGCCGCGACGGCACAGTCCGGAATCTCGGAAACGGGCGCGGATATCTGCACGATATCGACGTCGCTGTCGTCGAGGAGATCGCCGTTCTCCGCATATCCGCGGATACCGAACGACGCGCAAAACTCGTCGAGGCGATCACCATCGTGCCATGCCACGGCTGCGAGTTCGGCCTTCGCGTACGTGGATAGATCGCGGGCGAGGCCGTAGGCGGAATACCAGTGCCCAAGGCCGAGAATCCCGACGCGCCACTTCCTGTCTGTACTTCCCATAGTAAACTGAACCTAGAGCGACCAGCCGTCTCGATACGTCGAATGGAGGAGCTCGTTCGCCTCGACTGGGTGTGCGACCGCGGAGCCGTCCCAGCGGAGTGTCTTGCCCGTCCGGACGGCGACGTTTCCTAGAAGGATCGCCTCCGTGACGCGGCCGGCGAATTCGAAGTTGGCCGCGGGCAAGGTGTCGCCCCCAATTGCCGCGCCGACCCATTCGTCGTAATGGCCGGGCGAACGCGGGAGCGTCTTCGGGGGCGGTTCGAACGAATCCATTGCCGCCTCCGGAATGAGCCGCGGTCCGCGTCCGTTAAACCCGGCAAGGATTTTTCCTTTCTCGCCGACGAAGAGCATCCCTTCGGCCGGAAGCTCCGCGCCTTCAAGCTCATCGGGAGCCGGTGGTTTGATGCCGCCGTCGTACCAGTGGACGTCCACGGGTGCATCCCATCGAGATCGAAAGCTGAAGTGGATGACCGAGGCGGCCGGGTAGGATTCAGGGTAGACCGGGGTCGAGCTGGCCTCCACCTCAACCGGTGCCTGTAGATCCAGCACGCGGAAGAGTGTGTCGAAGCTGTAGCAGCCCATGTCCCCAATGGCGCTCGTGCCGAAATCGAACCAGCCGCGCCAGACAAACGGCTGGTAGGCCGTGTTGTAGGGCCGGTATTCGGCGGGGCCCAGCCAGCGATCCCAGTCCAGGTAATCCGGCACGGGATCGGATTCGGCCGGCGTTTCCATGCCCTGCGGCCAGAAGGGGCGGCTGGACCAGTTGTGCACCTCGCGGACCGGGCCGACGGCATCCGCAAGCATCCACTCGGTGAGCACGCGCGTGTCCTCCGAAGCCGCATTGCCGGTCGCGACCTGCGTCGCGAGGCCGGTGCGTCGGGCGGCCGCCGCCATGGCACGCGCCTCCTCGACGGAGTGCGCCATCGGCTTCTGGCAGAAGACGTGGAGGCCCTCGTTGAGGGCCGCGATCGAAACGACGGCGTGCAAATGGTCGGGGGTTCCGACGACGACGGCGTCGGGGTTCTCCTGTGCGAGGAGATCGCGAAAATCGACGTACGCCGCGCATCGGCTGCCCGGAACCCGCCCGGCATAGTACCGATCGACGATCTGCTTGGCAGGCTGCAAACCCGCCCAGGCTCCCGGCATGGACGCGCCCCACGTCGGATCATCCAGAAGGTCCCGGACTTTCCGCTGCAGCTCTCCCTCTCCCCACTCGACGTAATCGCCGCTTCCGGCATTGACGTCGCACACCGAAGTAATCCGCACGTCCGGGCGCCGGATGACGTCCATCAGCACGCGCAGTCCCTGCGAGCCGACGCCGATGCAGGCGATTTCAAGCTGGTCGCTCGGAGCCGTAAATGGCGCGCCCCCGAGCACGTGCCGGGGGACGAAGATCGGCGCGGCAGCAAGTCCGAGTGCGGCGGATTGGACGAATCGGCGGCGTGAGAGCGATGATGT
The DNA here is from genome assembly GCA_964591285.1 of uncultured Rhodothermales bacterium. Taxonomy (GTDB): domain Bacteria; phylum Bacteroidota; class Rhodothermia; order Rhodothermales; family VXPQ01; genus CAZQAS01. The sequence goes on along the minus strand of CAZQAS010000056.1, from coordinate 10,507 downwards.
TCGCGACATGACGCGACCTCCGGATATAGGCTGCGGTTGCCCGCCTAAGGTAACGCATGCGGCGGAGCGCCGCACGAGATCGGAAGGAGTTCATCCCCGGTGTCACGCCAACGCATCCCGCATAATTTCGGCCGGATGCAGCGCCCGGCGGCCCGTCGTGTCGAGAATCTGCGCCCGGCAGGACGTGCCCGCGGCCGCGATGATCGTGTCCTCGGACGCCGCCCGGACCGCCGGCGCAAGGCGACGCTCGGCCATCGCGATTGAGACGTCGACGTGCTCCGACTCGTATCCGAACGATCCGGCCATCCCGCAACAGCCCGAATCGACCTCGCTCACGGTATAGTTCGGCGGCAACGAGAGACACGTCGTGGCCGGACCGGTCCCGATCAGTGCCTTTTGATGGCAGTGGCCGTGCAGCAAGACCTGCCGCTCGGCGTCGGTCCAGCGGATAGTGTCCAGGCGCCCGTCGCGGTGTTGCCGCGCGACGAACTCCTCGAACGTCATCGCCGAGTCGGCCACGTCCTCTACGCGGGCATCGCCGGGCAACAGCGCGCGCGCCTCGTCGCGAAAGGTCAAGATGCAGCTCGGCTCCAGACCGACGATCGGCAGCCCCTCGGAGGCGTACCGATACAGTTCGTCGATCGAGGCGGCGACCTGCGCGCGGGCATCCTCCAGGAGCCCCTTTGAGATGTACGTGCGCCCGCAGCAGATCATCGGCGACGCCACCCGCACGTCGTGTCCCGTCCAGGCCATAAATTCGGCTGCGGCCCGCGCGGTCTCGGGGTGATTGAAGTTGTTGAAGGTGTCGGCGAAAAGCACTACGGGCGGCCCGTCGGAGGACCGCTGCTGCCGAGCAAACCAGGTGGTGAACGGCTCCTCCGCGAATTCGGGAAGCGCGCGTCTCGTCGAAATTCCAAACGCGCGATCCATCGTCTTTCGCAAAATCTTGCGGCCGTTCATCCAGTTTGCCGACCGCGCGCTGAGCCCCGCGAGGCGCCGTGTTATCTGCGGCAGCTTCGCAAACAGGCGCGTCCGCATCGGCAGACCGTTCGCCTCCCAGTATTTGCCGAGCCACTCGGACTTGATCTTCGCGAGGTCCACGTTCGACGGGCATTCGGTCTTGCAGCCCTTGCACTGCACACAAAGCTCCATAACCTCGTACATCCGCTTGCTGGTCATCTCCTCGATGGGCAGCGCGCCCGACATCGCCATGCGCAGCGCGTTGGCGCGTCCGCGGGTCGAGTCCTCCTCCTCTCGGGTTACCATGAAGCTGGGGCACATCGTGCCGGAGTCGAGCTTCCGGCACGCGCCGTTGCCGTTGCAGAGTTCGACCGAGCGCGCGAAATCGCCCTGGTCCGAGAAATCCATCTCTACCTGGAGCGGAATCGTCCGGTAGTGGGGGCCCATCCGCAGATTCCTGGTCATCGGCGGGGCGTCCACGACCTTTCCCGGATTCAACCGGCCGGTTGGATCGAAAATCTCTTTCGTTCGCTTGTAGATGCCGTAGAGCTCAGACCCGACGAGCGGCTCGAGGAGCCAGCTGCGCGCGAGCCCGTCGCCATGCTCGGACGAGACGGTACCGCCGAATTTCCGCACGAGCTCCATCGAGCCCTTTGCAATGTTGCGCATCTTAGCGACGTCGGCCACGTCCTTCGTGTTGATGAACGGCCGGATGTGCAGCGTTCCCGCCGATGCGTGCGCGTAGACGACCGTTCGGGTACGCTCGAGCACGTCGAAGAGCTCGTCCACGTAATCGGCGAGGTGCTCGACGGGTACGGAGGCATCCTCGATGAAGGCGAGCGGCTTGTGATCACCCTCAACACCCATGATCAGCCCGAGGCCCTCCTTTCGGATGGTCCAGACGTTCTGAATCTCCTGCGGCGTGCGCGCCGGCACGATCGCATATCCCTCGCCAGCCCTCGTCAAGGCGGCACGAAGATCGTCGAGGCTCGCCAAAAGCTCCGCCTCGCTCGAGCCGGAGTACTCGGTGATGAGAATTGCGCCGGGGTTGCCCTCCACGAACGTAAGACGATGGGCGTACCCTGGCGCGCGGCGCGTCTGCTCGATGGCGATGCCGTCGAAAAGCTCGACCGCCGACGGATCGGTCTTGAGGATGGTGGTTACCGACTCGAGTGCCTCCCGCAGCGTCTCGTAGTGCACAATGCCGAGAGCCGTCCTTTTCGGGCGATCGACGAGCGAGAGGGTGATCTCGGACGTGACGGCGAGCGTCCCTTCGCTTCCGCAAAGGAGCCGGGCGAGATTTCGACTCGACGGGTCGAGCAGATGCTCGAGGCGGTATCCGCTGTTTCGCCGCCAGTGACGGGGGGTCGCGTCTTCGACGACCTGCCCGTTCGCTCGCAGAAGAGCGTCCATTGCAGTATAAATCTCCGCCTCACGTCCCGAGCCGCCGACCTTCCGCTTCCATCCGGCACCGTCGAGCGGTCCGAACCGCGCACGCGAACCATCGTCGAGATAGGCCTCTACCTCACGGATGTGGTCGATGACGTTGCCGTAGACGATCGAGTGAGTGCCGGTGGCGTTGTTTCCGACCATCCCACCGAGCGTGGCACGGCTGCTGCTGGCCGGGTCGGGGCCGACCATCAGGTCGTGCTCCGCGAGGGCGGCGTTCAGTCGGTCCAGAACCAGTCCGGGCTGGACGCGGACCCATTTCTCCTCCGTGTTCAGCTCCAGAATCCCGTCGAGATGTTGCGAAAAATCGATCACTAGCGCCTCGGCGACGGTCTGGCCGGCGAGGGACGAGCCGCCGCCGCGCGGGAGCACGGGCAGATCGAAGCGCGCGGCCTCCTCGAGCGCCGCCTGCACGTCCCCGGTCGTCCGGGGGATGAGCACGGCTTCCGGACGTATCTGGTACATGCTCGCGTCGGTCGCGTAGAGGGCGCGCGTCATCTCGTCGGTGCGCAGGTCCCCGCCAATGCGCGGCGCGAGAGCGTTGCTAAAATCGAGAAGCTTCTCGTGGGTCATGGAGAACTACCGAATCGAAATCGCCGCGAGCAGGAGACGACGGTGCTACGGATAGACGCTGGTAGGCGGCGTTAGAACTTAACAGGCTCGCTGCCGCCGGGCACGACAATGTTGATGTCGGGATAGAAGAATCGGATGTTGTCGGCCATCCACCTTTTTGCCTCCGACTCGCCGTGGACGAGCGCGACGGTTCTTGGTTTGAGACGTTCGACGAGCTCCAGAAGATCGCGCCGGTGACTGTGCCCGCTAAAGCGGAATCGGTGCACTTCGCAGTTGAGCGGCTGCGGCCCACGGGCAGGATCGATGACGACGTCGGCCGGCGGATCCTGCTGCGACGCTTCGAGAAGGCGGCCTGCGGGAGAATCCTCCCGAGAAAATCCGACGAGCAGTACGGCGTTCTTCTCGTCTTCGATCAGCTCTTGCGCGAGGCGGTTCGAATTGGTACGCTCGAACATCATCCCGCTGCTTGCGACGTGGATGCTCGGGCCTTCCAGCGTTCGCAGCATCGCTTTTCGTACCCGCGGCAGGCGCTGCTGATCGACGTCGTATACCTGAAAATCGGGGTTGAGTCGCGGCGTGTTGTAGCGAGTCTTGTCGTAGAGTTCGGCGAACGCGCGCATGGCGCCGGCGGTGTAGACCGGCACGTCGCTCGGAATGCGACCGCGTTTCTTGAACCGGTGGATAAGCGCGAGAATCTCCTGCGCCCGCCCGAGGGCAAACACGGGGATGAGGACCGTCCCTCCGCGCTTGAGGGTCCTGGCGAGGGCCTCTTCGAATTTGCGCTCCTCGGTGCGGCGCGAGGTGAGCTCGGCATCGGGATCCGCTCCGAGGGTCGACTCGAGGAAGAGGACGTCGATCGGCGGTTCCGGATACTCGCCGCCGGGGATGATCGACTGCGGCCGAAGGTTCGTGTCGCTCGTGTAGAACACGCGGCGTGCGTTGCCGTCCTCCTCAAAGCTCAGCAGCACGCCGGCGCTGCCGAGCACGTGGCCGGCGCTATAGAATCGCCCGGTGACCTTACTCTGCCCGCGCAGTCCGGTGACGTCGAAATCCTTCCCGAGATCGTGGGTCAGGTATAGATAGCTGTAGACCTCGAGCTCGTCCTCGCTGAAGAGCGGATCGTACATGGAGCTTCCCTCCCTGAGCTTCCGTTGCTGGAGCCGGGCGGAGGCGGGGAGAACGACTTCCGCGAGCTCACGTGTAGCACGGGTCATGTGGACGAAGACGTGCGGAAAGTGCTGGATGAGCACCGGCAGCGCGCCGATATGATCGTGGTGCGCGTGTGTGACGAGAGCGTGATCGACGTACCAGTCGGATCGCTGTCTGATCGCCCCGAAATCGGGCATCGAATCGGGGCCTTCCTCCTCGGGGTCGGCACCGGCATCGATAACCAGGCCGGTGCCCTCGATCATCATGTAATAACAGTTTGCACCGATGGCCTCCGTTTTTCCCAGAGGAACGAACAGCATCTATCTGTGAAACTCGAGGTGTGAGTTCATCTTCCTGAGGGACTCCATGGCCACGCGATCGATCCGGAATGTCGGGCTATGCAAACCGGAGGTTCAAAATATTTGTTTCTGGGCGGATTTCCGCCAGGTTCCACCCGGCGCACGGGGGACGAACGGCGCGCGTGTAGGACAAACTCTGACGAAGACTTCCAGTCCCCTCCGACGCATCACTCTCGCTAGGGTATTGTTGTACGGAAGGCATTGTGGTGTCTATAAACACACTGACATATATATACGATGTTACGAATCACAGGGTGTTTGCTGGCGGTCCTGCTGGCGCTGCTGCCGGCGACGGCGCAGGCGCAGCAACGCGGAGCATCCGCCATGCCGACGGAACACGCCGAGAACGTGCAGGTCGCCGAAACGTACGGAGCGTTTCGGACCACGACGGCCTCGGTCTCGATGCAGGATGGGCGAACTAGGCCCGGCCTGCCGGTCGACGGTCTGGGCGAATTGAGGACGATGGATGCGTCATCCGGGAGCACCGTGCGACAGCAGGCGGGCGCGTTCGCGGCGGCCGTTTTCAGGGCACTTGCCGCGCAGAACACGATCGACCTGCACCCGGAGCTCGACGCGGTGCTTCGCCCGCCGGAGAGCGATTCGCAGGATCCGAACCTCTTCGATGGTGCGAAGGACCTCTACGACGCCGCGACCTCCTATCGGAGCGAAAAGGCGGTCCTCACCATCGACCCGCTCAGTCTCCGCTGCAGGCTTCGAATTGACCTCGGGCGGCTCATGGGCGGGACGGAGTAGACGGCCGACCGAGCATTCGGCGGCTCGGAGTGGTCGGAGCACAGAGATACAACGACTGGATCAAACGGCCGAGGATCCGGTCGAAGGCAACAGGTGCGCGGCAGCGTCTCTCCGGATGGCTGCCGCGCATCACGTTTCTGCGAGCTCTGAACCGACGCACATGACGCCATGACCCGGCGCACGATTACTATCAGGCTGCCCGCCGCCGTTGCCATCGTGGTCGGCCTCGTCGGGGCGGCCGCCGTGCATCTGCCGGCAACCTCAACGGCGGAGCGCTTCACCCAGCAAAGAACAATGTCGACCGATTCGGCGGGACCGCTTCCCGAAATTCAAACCCATCCGTGGCATAACCGTGAACACCACGTCGATGACGGCGGCTTTCAGAATATCTGGCCGCCGTACCGTTCCGGATCCATCTGGAAGGGAATGACGTGGTTTCTGGGCAGCCTTTTTTCGGACAAAGAAAACCGTCTGCCGCCCGTCCGCCCCGTTTCTCCCGACGCGCTGGCCGCCTCACCGGATCAGGTCACTTTCACGTGGATCGGCCACGCGACCATGCTCATCCGCGGTCCCGGGCCCACTATCCTCCTCGATCCCATGTTCAGCGAACGGGCCAGTCCGTTCTCCTTTGCCGGACCGGAGCGCGAGCCGGAGCTGCCGATCCGAATGGAGGACCTGCCCAAAATCGACGTCGTCATCCTTTCGCATGACCATTACGACCATCTGGACGGCGCCTCGATCGAAGGCATCGTCCTCCGGCACGATCCCATCTTCCTCGTCCCGCTCGGATTGGGGAAATACGTCGAGGGATGGGGCTCCGACCGTGTCGTGGAGATGGACTGGTGGCAGTACCTCGAGATCGACGAGGTCCGATATCACTGCCTGCCGGCGAAGCACTTCTCGGGTAGAAGCCTGCTCGACCGCGACGACACGCTCTGGGCGGGATGGTACGTCGAGTCACTGTCTAGCGGCCCGGACCTTTTCTACGCCGGGGATACGGCATACGCGCCGCATTTCGGCGAGATACGCGAGCGAATCGGCCGGCCGGACGTGGCGCTGCTGCCGATTGGTGCGTACCTACCGCAGTGGCTGATGCATCCCGTGCACGTGACTCCGGAAGAGGCAGTCCAAGCGTTTAGCGACCTTCAGGCGAGCCACTTCCTGCCCGTCCACTGGGGAACGTTTGACCTTGCCGACGAGCCGCTGCACGCCCCGGCCGACACGCTGCGGAGACTTATCCGCGAACAGAACATGGGCGACCGAGTCCATCTTCTGGACGTCGGCGAGACGTGGACGTACCCACCCGCCGAGGATTCCTCCGGTTCGGAGACTTAAGCAGCGACGAACCGCCGTATGCGGTTACGCCTTCCGCTGCTTCTTTGCGGCCTCGCCGTTGCTCTTCGCCGAGATGTCTTCCTTGTAGTCGTCCCAATCGGCCAGAAAACGCTCCAGGCCGGCGTCCGTCAGCGGGTGATTGAGCAACTTCTTAATGACGTCGAGCGGCATCGTGGCCACGTCGGCACCGATCATGGCCGCCTCAACCACGTGCATCGGGTGCCGAATAGAGGCCGCAAGTACTTCCGTCTCGTATCCGTAATTGTCGTAGATCTGGACGACCTGCTCGATCAGCTCCATCCCGTTCGAGGCGATGTCGTCGATCCGGCCGATGAAGGGGCTGATGTAGGTGGCGCCCGCCTTCGCAGCGATGAGCGCCTGCGTGGGCGAGAAGCAGAGCGTGCAGTTCGTGCGGATGCCCTCCTCATCGAGCGACTTCAACGCCTTGATGCCGTCGAGGATGAGCGGCACTTTCACGACGACGTTCTCGTGGATTTCCGCGAGCGTATGGGCCTCGGCCATGATCGCCTCGTACTCGGTAGCGGTCACCTCTGCGGAAACGTCGCCGTCGACCATTTCGCAGATCTTCAGAATGTGATCATGGAAGTCGACGTTGCCCGCCTTCTTCATGAGCGACGGGTTGGTCGTGACTCCGTCGAGCACGCCCATGTCGTTCGCTTCTTGTATTTCGTCCAGATTGGCCGTGTCAACGAAGAATTTCATAGCGGATCAGATCGATGTTCGCGGACTTAGATCGTTACGGCGGAGATGCCGAATGTCAGGAGCGCTTTTTGTTACTTGCGAAGCGCGCCCACCCTGTGAACGCTGCGACAGCGTCTCTGTTTGGTGATCGACAGAAAAAATACTGTATACCATGCACTTGTGCGTATTCGAAGATGACCAGGTAGACCATTTTCTGCCGCTCGTGCATACGCGCGCCGTCTACGATCTGCGGCTGGGGATTCGAACGTTGCTGGAAGGCCTCCGGGAAGCCTTCGGCGAACCCGGCACGATGCTGCACGCACGGCGCTACGTGGCCGCGGTAACCGCGCAAGAGAACGACCTGCTCGTAAATCGCATCCCCGAAGGGCTCGACGTGCTGTTCGTCAATGGCCGATGGATTGCCGAGGAGGGGGATGCGCTCGACCGCGTCCGCCGGGCCACAGAGGAACGCGAAGCACGGGTGTTCACCTCCGGCGACGAGGTCGTTGCGGCCTGGGTGCCGGATGCGTCCAGCCGATATGTGGAACGGGACGTCGTAACGCCGGAGACCTTTGACGGAATGGCGGCCGAGGAGGTGGACGGTGTTCGCCTCGTGAGCAGGATCTGGGACTTCTTCACCGAGCTTGAGGACTCCCTCCGGCGCGACTTCACGATCCGCACGAAGGGCCAGTACATCTATGAACGGCCTGGTGTTACGATCAGTGACGGCGCGCACCTTGGGGCCGGCGAAAAGATCTACATCGGATCGGGCTCCGTCGTACGTCCGGGAGCCGTGCTGAACGCCGAGCACGGTCCGATCTATATCGGCGAAGATGTGGAGATCGAGGAGAATGCGGTCGTCAAGGGGCCGGCGTACGTCGGGCCGAAATCGGTGATCATGACGAACGCGGACATCGAGAGCTGCGCGTTCGGCTACTGGAGCAAGGTCGGCGGTCAGGTCGACGGCGCGATCATCCACTCGCTCTCCAACAAGGCGCACGACGGCTATCTCGGTGAGGCGTACATCGGCCGGTGGTGCAATCTCGGGGCCGATACGAACACGTCGAATCTGCGGAACGACTACGGCGAGGTGAAGATGTATGATGCCGTAGCGCGCGACTTCGTGCCGACCGGACGGCAGTTCCTCGGGCTGGTGATGGGCGATCACGCGAAGACCGCGATCAACACGATGTTCAATACGGGGACCGTCGTGGGCGTGAGCTGCAACCTCTATGGCGCGGGGTTCATGCCGCGGCACGTGCCGTCTTTCTCGTGGGGTGGACCGGAGGAGTTCGTGGAATTTCGGCTGGAGAAGGCCTTCAAGATCGCCGAAGCGGTGATGCACCGGAGGGATCAGCAGCTGTCCGACGCGGAGCGCGAAAACCTGACCGCCGTCTACGAGGCGACGCGCGGCGAAGAAGTCGTGATGTAGCGGTCACTACACCCGCTTCAATACCACCATGGTCAAGTCGTCGGAGAGGGTCGTGACCGGGCCCGTGAAGGCGGCGACGTCTTCGCGTACGGCCTTCAGGATTTCGTCGGCCGACCGGTCGTGGTTTTTCTCGAGGACGGCCGTAAGCCTATCCTCGTGATACTCCTCCCCATCCGGGCTCATTGCCTCCGTGACGCCGTCAGTGAACATCGCGACCACGTCGCCGGGTGCGAGCTCGACAGTGCCGCGCTCGTAGGCCAGGTTCTTCATCACTCCCAGGAGTAGCCCGCCCTTCTCCAGCAGCTCGATGCTTCCATCGGTGCGAACGAGCATCGGCGGGTTGTGGCCGGCATTGACGTAGTCGAGTTTGCCCGATTCGCGGTGCAGGATCGAGAAGAAAAAGGTGATGAATTTGTCGTAATCCGTGTTCTCGCAGATCACGCGGTTGATGTGGCCGGCGGCCTGTTCGATGTTGACGTCCATCGGTAGCATCACGTGGAGGCTCGCCTGCAGATTGGCCATCAGCAGCGACGCCGGAACGCCCTTGCCGGTCACGTCTGCGACGGCGGCGAGGAGCCGGTCGCCCTCGAGCCGCACGAGATCGTAATAATCGCCACCGACGGCGCGGCTCGGTTCGGCAAGTGCTGCCACCTGATAACCTTCCACCTCGGGGATTTGCTGCGGCAGCAGCCGCTCCTGGATCCGGCGTGCGAGGCGCATCTCCTCCTCCAGGCGCTCCTTTTCGATCTGCTCCTCGACGAGAAACGAGTTCTGGATGGATACGAGGGCCAGATTCCCTAGGGCCGAGAGGAATTCGATGTCCCCCGGCGTGTACGGCTGTCCCGTTCGCTTTGGGCCGAGGCAGAGCGCGCCGCACGTCTCTCCGTGCTGCCGAAGCGGGAGGGCGAGGGTCAGGCCGCGCTTCCGGAGATCCGGCCAGGTTTGAGAAACGGCACCGTTTCCGGACGCCACATCGGCTTTCGGATCGGTGGCCGGGGCGGCGCCCTCCTCCTCCACCGATTCCCTCGTGTGAAGAGCCGCCGACTCAGCATCCAGAAGCAGCAGCTCGTCCAGATTGCAGAGCGCCTTCGTAAGGTCCGGCTCAAGATCGTCCCCAGTGCCCTTCGACGTGATCACATAGATCTCCGGGTCACCGTCGGGCGGCTGGTCGCGCCGCAGCACGAACATGTGGCGCGAAACGAGCAGCTGGCCCATCAGCGCAAAGGAGAGCAGGCGAACGAGACGATCACGGTTGATCGTCGCGTTGAACTCCTGCGAGATATCGAAAAGCGTGTTGAGCTCCTGCACCTTTGCGTCGAGATCGCGATTGGCCAGCTGCAGCTCCTCGACCATCAGGGAGTTGTGGACGGCCGTTGACGACATGTTGACGAGTGAGCGCACGAACTCCAGCTCGAGCGACGTGAACGGCTCACCGGTGGCCTTCCCCCCTACGGCCAGAATGCCGATCTCGCGCCTGCCGAAGAAGATCGGCACCGCAAGCTTCAGGCGGTGCTCCGGAAGGGGATCCGGAACGTCGTCATCCGTCAGAATGGTGTCCTTCGGCACGCCCGACAGGTGGAGTACGGACCCCTCCTCGATCTGGCGGATGCCCTTGGCCGCCGAGACGCGGTATCCATCTTCGAGTGGATCGTTCATTAATACGAGGCCGCGCGTGGTGAGCAGCTTGCTCATCACGGTGAGAAGGAGGCTGTCGAGAACGAATTCCAGATCGAGCGAGCGGCTGAGCAGCTGGCTGGTCTCGTAGAGCGCGCGCAGGTCGAAGCGCTCAGTTCGC
>CAZQAS010000055.1:0-19971 GCA_964591285.1 uncultured Rhodothermales bacterium | reverse complement strand
GCACGCAAGCGGACGACGACGCCCCCTACGCCGTCTCGGTGGACGTGAGCGGCGGGCAGGGCGTCTCCGCGACTCTGTATTACTCAATCGACGGCGGAGAAACGTTCGAGGAGTCCTCGATGGCGGCGGTGGGCAACACCTACACCGGCGAGATTCCGGAGCAGGCACCCGGGACGATTGTCGAATACTACGTCGCCGTGGAGGACGATGCTGGGTCGCGCATAACGCGGCCGATCCTGGCTGCGAGCGATGATCCGGAGTACTACCACTTTGGGGTGGGCGAGACGGCAGGCATGACGCTCCATCTCACGTTCGAGGAAGGCAGCGGCATCCCACAGAATCATGGGCTTTACGATCTGCCCATCGAGATCGGCGGGGTCAACGGCCCTCCCACCTATTCCGAGGATGCGATCGAGGGCAGCTATTCGCTCCAGTTCACGCAGGAGGATTCCAGCTATCTGCGCATCGATCCCGCACCGTTCCTGTCCAGCGATGAGTTCCTGCTGGACTTCTGGTTCAAGCCGGACGGCCCGATGGAGCCGCAGGATCGACTCATCGTCAAGCAGGGCGGCGAGGGCATAACCGCTGAGGACTTCCACATCAATTATAAGGTGTTCGCCCTCGGCGGTGACGCTCCGCTGCGAGCCGCCTCATGGCAACGTGGTGGGGAGTTGAACGGTGGCAACCTGGACACGGGCGCCGCCGCAGAAGCCGATCAGTGGTATCGCGCCGTCTACTACATGAGTGCCGACACGGCCTATTTCACCTTCCTCGCTGAGGACGGGACCGTAGTGGGCGAGGCCGGATACTCGGCCGATGCACTCCCGGCGACGGCCACTTACGGGCCGTTTTACATCGGGATCTCGACCGAGCCCGGAACCGACTACTTCAACGGCAAGGTCGACGACGTCAAGTTCTTCAACTATGCGCGGACGCCCGAGGGGGTCGCGATCGATGACGATCCCGTCATTCCGACCGTATACGAGCTGGCGCAGAACTATCCGAACCCGGCACACGGCAATACCACGATCGAGTACGCACTGCCGCAATCAAGCGAGGTGCGGATCGACGTCTTCGACCTCCTCGGGCGCAGAGTCGCAACGTTGGTGGATCAGCGCCAGAGTGCCGGACGGCATGATGCCGAATTCGATGCGCGGCATCTGGGAAGCGGCGTCTACTTCTATCGGCTTCAGGCCGACGACGTCGTGAAAACCAGGAAGATGACGCTCATCAGATAATACGCCAGGGAGTATCCGTATGACCAGAAGTATGCGAACGGCAGCAGGGCTGCCCAGCTGGACGGCTCTGCTCGTCGTTCTGATTCCGCTCTCGACGGCGGGTGCGCAGGAAACGTCCGTGTCGGTAGCCATCGATCCCTCGCTCGCCAGCGAGTGGACGGTGGACGCTCGCATCTTCGGCAAATTTTTCGAGCCGAACGGACGGGACGCGTATCCCGGCCTCTATGCTCAGCATCTCTCCAACAGCTCGCTGGAAGAATGGTATCATCTACAAGATCAGCCATGGCAGACCCGGACGTCGATTCTGTTCCGGGATACGGAAGAGCATGCCGGCCTGGCGTATCCCTGGGAACCGACCGGTGATGCAAGCTACAACCAGCTTGCTGACGACCCGGCCCACGGCAGTGAGTATCAGCAGGTCTTCCTCATCAACCAGGCTCGCGGCGGACTCTTCCAGCGCACGGCGCTGCCCCACTACCGCACGCTCGGCTACGACGTGACGTTCTCGGCGCGCGGCGAGTTCATCGATTCGCTCGACGTCATCCTTTTTAGCGGAGACCGGCAAGCCGCCATCGACACGCAGCGGGTCGCCCTGGCGGCTTCCTGGAAGCGGGACACCCTCCATTTCGATCTTGGCGCGGCCGCCGGCCCCTGCTATCAGGCCGACGGCGGCGTCTGCTCGCCGTCCGGCATCTACACGGTGCAGTTCGAGGCGACCGGCGTCGGTGCCATCGCGAGCTTCGACCTCGACTGGGTGACGCTCATCCCCGACGACGCACCGCTCGGCAAGTTCAATCCGACGACCATCGAGTGGCTTCAGCGCTTCAACGTGGTCAGTATCCGCTGGGGAGGCAATTGGATGAGCGCCTACGAGTGGGAACACGGTATCGGGCCGATCGAGGAACGGCCGGTCATCAACAACATCGCGTGGGGTGGGCTGGAGCACAACTATCTAGGAACGGCCGAATTCCTCGAGCTCTGCGAGCTGGCGGGCGTCGAGCCGCTGATGAACGTGGCGTTCAACTACGACGGCTCGCCGCCGGAGACCACGCCGGAGGAAGCCGCCGACTGGGTCGAGTACGTGAATGGCTCGGCCGACACGGAAATGGGAGCCCTTCGCGCCTCGCACGGATACCCCGATCCCTGGAACGTCGAGCTCTGGCAGGTCGGCAATGAGACGTACGGGCCCTATCAATCGGGCCACACCGACGAGGTCGACTACGCTCAGAAGATGCGCGAGTATTCGGCCGCCATGCGCGATGTGGACCCGGGCATCACCTTTATCGCCGCCGGCGTCGATCCGCTCTATCGCGACTACGGGCCCGGAAACGATCAGCGGCCGACGTGGAATCAGACGCTTCTCGACATTGCCGGCGACGTCATCGACGGCATCGACATCCACCGGTACGTACGCGGAACGGTCAACGACGCCCGCCGCAATAACATGTACGAACCGATGGAGTACGCGCAGGTGATGGTGGCCTTTCCGACGCAGTACGAAGACATCATGCAGATCCTTCGCTCGCATGCCGAGCAGCGCGGCTACCCCGACATGCAGATCGAAGTCGGCGAGTGGAATCTGCAGCCTCAGGTGAGCGCGGGATGGCCACGGCCAGACTACCCGAAGATGTCGCACGCCGCTTTCACGGCCGGCATGTATAACGCGTTCATTCGCCAGGGGGATGTCGTACGCTACACGTATCAGCGGGACAACACGCTTTTCTATCGCCCCTTCCCGATCGATTTCCGGGCGATCAACCCGGCGCAGTACACGATGGAATTCTATGCCGAGCCGTTCATCGGCGAGCCGGACAACTGGAGTCATTTGCCGCTCGCGATGGACGGGCCGACGTTCTTCATGGCGCGCGGTAGCATCCGGCAGCAAGACACGCCCGACGTGCCGTACGTTGACGGAGCAGCCATCATTTCGAACGACCGATCACGTGCGCACGTCTACCTCGTGAACCGGGATCTGGACGACTCGTACGCGGTGACTGTCCGTCTAACCGACGATTGGATTACGGCGGACGGCCGAATTCCGATCATCAGACAGGAAAGTACCGGCGGGCCGTTCACCGCCCAGTGGGCGTGGGCGATGGAGCCGCCCTTTATCAACAACACGGCCTTCGAGGTCACGCGCGACACACTCGGCTGGATGGTGAACCCGGGGATGGGCGGCGGCGGCACGTCCGTGACGATGGAACCCACGTCCATCGTGCGGCTCGACCTTCAACTCGCCGAACACACAGCCGTTGATGATCCGGCGCTAGCCGGCACGTGGAGCCTCGATGCTCCCTATCCCAGTCCGGCGAGCACCGGCGCCTCCATTACGATAAAGTACGAGACGGCACGCACGTCGGAGGTTCGGTTCGTGCTCTTCGATGCGCTCGGCCGGCAGGTTCGGAATGTCTCGAAAGCCCAAGAGCCGCCCGGCGTGCATCGCCGGGAGGTCAGTACGAGAGGCTTGGCCGCCGGCACGTACTTCCTCCGCATGGAAGCCGGACCGATCACAACGACGCGGCCGATCGTGGTCGTGCCCTAGTTCGTAACTACTGACACATCCGTCGTGTATGCATCGCGCCAAATAGCGCATGGTACTTTGGCGCTGCTGCTGGTTTTTGGCAGTGCGTGCGACTCCCTGTTTCCCACCGCCGATCCGAGTGCAAACGCCCTCCCGGAGACGCAGCTGGCCGACAACACGCCGGTCCCCGGCGACACGCTCAACTTTTCACTCGTCACGATGCACTGGAACGGCGGCGATCCGGACGGCTACGTCACCGCCTATGAGTATCGGATCTTCACGAGCTATTGCGACGCCGGATGTTTGCCGCTTGAGCTGCGTGAACCGACCTCGCGCACCTGGGAGGGCTGGGAGCCGACGCAGTTTGATGACTCGACCGGCTGGACGCGGACCGATGAAACGAGCCGGACGATCGCCTTCTCCTCGCGCGACCGGATGAATCGACAGTTCTTCCAGGTGCGCGCCATAGATGACCTCGGTGCAACGTCAGAGCCGGACTCTGCCAGCACTCGCGTATTCTTCACGCCCAACTCGGCCCCGCCAGTGACGGAAATCGTGGAGCCCGTCGACGGAGCCTCTCATTTCGCACTTGAAGAGACCTCCGACTGGTTCCACGGCGTCGAGCTACTCTATACGGCTCGCGTGAACAATCCGGAGAAAGAAATTCTCGAGTATGGATGGAAGATCGCGGGTCAGCCGAACTGGCACTGGACACGCGATACGACTGTCGTCATTCCACCGAGCGAATTCATGCAGGCCGGCGCGCTCGGTGGCGAGCATACGATCGTCGTAACGGCGCGAGACAACACCAATCTCCTAGCCCACGACGGCCCCGGTGCCGACTCCGTTACCGTCACGCTCGTACAGCCCACCTTCCAGCGCGGCTTGCTCATCATCGACGAAACGAACGAGGCGGCATCGGGGAGCGAGATCCGCGCCTCCGACGCGACGGTCGACTCTCTCTATGCGGCCGCCTTCGAGCCGGATGGCACGTGGGACTATCTAGCCGACGGCATGCCCCCACGCGAGGTGCTCGGCCAGTACGAAACCGTTCTCTGGCATGCGGACAACTATTACGCATCGGCCGACGACAAGCACTCCTTGCCCGAGCACACCGACATCGTGAAAGAGTACATGGAGGTCGGCGGAGACTTTATCATGAGCGGCTTCCGTATTCTCGCCTCGTTCGACGAGGGCGGAAATCTTCCCGGCGCGCCCACCGGTCCGGGGCGGCCGTTCGAGGAGGACTCGTTCATACGGCGATTCCTGCACATCCGCTCGGCACGCGAGACGCCCTACACGTCCCTGGGCGATTTCGTTGGCGCGGCTGGACAGGGCTCCTTCAGCGACGTGTCGGTATCGCAAGAGAAGCTGCCGGGATACTTCCCGTTCATCGGCCGCGACGGCGAAACGAAAGGGCTCGTACAGGTCAACATCATCGCCGAGCGTGCGAGCTTTACGGAAAACATCTTCTCATACGTTAGCCCGGGGGCCTCGGGATATCGAGGACAATCGGTCGGCATCCAGTATTACGGCACCGTCTTCGACGCTATCGTGCTCGGTTTTCCGATTTATTTCCTCGAGGATGAGGACATTATGACGCTCGCCGACGAGATCATGGCAAGCCTGGAGAGTGATGGGTGACGGAGCGATATATCGTAGCTGGACGCTGTACGCGGCGCACCGCGTAGGCGTGCTCTCCATGGCACTGATGGCCCTCCTCATTCCGGCGGACGGCGCCTTCGGCCAGGCCGTCACCCTCGATGAACGCTTTCACGATGCCGGCCAGGTCGAGCAGTTCGTCACAAATCGCGGCATGTTCAACTTCAGAGGGATCCCGGGCTACGGATCGGAGCAGAACACGGAGTATCCCGCCGGCAGCCTCGTCGATCACATGGGCGATCTTGGATTCCTGATCGGCGGAATTCCGGAAGGCGGTGAGAGCGAGGGCGACACGCTCGTATCGGTCTCGAATGCCTTCGGGGATGCACCGGTCGGCATCTATTATCATCACGACTTCACCGGCTACTCCGACGAACCGTGGGACACGATCTGGGTTGCCGAAAGAGGCGATGAACTCGACATCCCCTACGACGTCCCCTACCCCGACGACACCTATCACCTTCCGGGCAACGGACCCTACATACCCGTATCCGATCAGGATTTCGTTACGCGCTACAACGACTACAACGTATTCGTGCGGCAAACCGGGCAGCGCCACGAACCCCTTTATCTGGATGTCGTTCAGACGAGCTATGCGTGGTCGAGCCCGCCGCTCGACAACATCATCATGGCCCGATTTACCGTGAAGGCCACCAGGCACGGCGTCCGAGATGCGTTCGTAGCGCTCTTCGTCGACCCGAATATCGGCTACCGGCCGGCGGATGTGGAGGCCGGGCAAATCCTGGGCGACGATTACTCTCGGTACGTGGAGGAAATGAAGATGGGCGTAGGCGTCGACGTCGAGGGCGGCCAGGACGCTCGGGACGAGGGCCCCTACTCGGTAGTCGGCACGATCCTGTTCGCCGACGAGAATACCCACCGGGACGATGATCTCACCTGGCGCTTTAAGGTGGGCGGTACGGGAGGCGAGCAGGCACTGCCCACCACCGATCCCGAAATCTATGAAACGATCAGCACGGGATCTTCGGATCCAAGTCAGCACGAGGATCTGGCCGTCGGCAACACACACTACGTCCTGTCGGTCGGGCCATTCGATTTGCCGCAGGACAGCACGTACTCCTTCACGATGGCGCTCGTTCTGGCCGACGAAGAAGACCTGATGGAAGAGGCCCGGCTGGCCTACTTCGCCTACGAGCGCGACTTCAAATTACCGCAGCCGCCCCCGGCCCCGCCGTTGAAAGTGGATGTAAGCAGCGGTCAGGTGCATCTCGACTGGGAGGCGCGTGCCGGGGACGTGAATCCCGAGACGTACACGGATCCGAACCGGGGGGACGCCGCCGATCAGCCCTTCGAGGGCTATCGGCTCTACAAAAGTACGCAGGGACGGACCGGTCCGTGGACGCTTCTCGGTGTCTACGATGTCGCGGACAACGGCTTCGGTCCCTCCGACGCCGGGCTGCGGCGATCTTATACGGACCGCAATCTGATCGACAACGTCGAGTACTTCTATTCGGTGACCGCGTTTTCGAAGCGCGATACGACGGTCGGAGAAGAAGGCTGGCCGTCTCAGGAGTCGAGCGTCGCTGCAAATGCCGTGACGGTAGTGCCGGGCCCCGGGCGATCAGAAACCGTCACGGAGGTCGCCGTCGTGCCGAATCCGTACCGCGGTGACGTCCGGTACCAGGATTACAATCCCCCATGGGAGAAGCCGCCCCCCTCCCGCGAACGCTGGCTCGAGCAGGACCGGCGGCTAACCTTCATCAATCTTCCCGGTCCGTGCACGATCGAGGTCTATACGCTGTCAGGGACGCTGGTACAGACCATCGAACACCGCAGCGCGCATCAGAATTTCGCGGAATGGAATCTGACGAGTCTAGCCGATCAAGCGATTGCGAGTGGAATTTATCTGTTCACGGTGCGCGAGCATGCGACCGGTGAGGTGCACGTCGGCAAGTTCGTCGTGATCAAATGACCGATCGACCGAAGAGGCGACATCATTGATTCGCACGAGTATTCATACGACAGCTAGGATGGTGCGACGCTCCGCATCCGTCGTGGGGAGAGCCCTCCGGCCTGGTGCGAATGCTGGTCGCGCCGTCGTCCGCTCCTGTACGCTCGTCGGCGGCCTGGCTCTCATACTCTGCGCCTGCGACACGGGCGTCGATCCGTCGCCGGATCCGGGCGTAATCCGTCTCCTGCTCGAAGCGGACGCGGCCGACAGCGTCGTCGTGATCGGCTCGAAGCGCTACGCCCTCGGCAACGACACCACGAGTGCGCTCATGCGGATCCGCATCGGGCAGGCGCTTATCTACCGCGACACTACGTACGCCGCCCTCTATCGTCGGCTGAATTCCTTCCAGGTCCAGGATCCGCTGGTGGACGTGTTAGAGACGGACAGCGAGGGTTCGCTTTCGAATCACCTCCTCTTCGAGAGCTACCTTCCCCCGGCCACTTACGATAGCTTGCAGCTTGCGATGCACGTTAATCTGTTCCGTATTCAGACCCTGGGGCGGGTCACGTTCAACAGCTTCGAGAACGAGGTACGGCTCCCTCCTGGTGCGAGTCCCGTACTGACCTTTCGACAACCTTTTGACATCACCTCGCGGGACACGACCGTCGTTCAGTTGAGGATCAGGCCGCTGCAATCGCTGACCAGGTATCAGGACGTGTATTACTTCACGCCGGAAGTCGAGATCGAAGACATAGAGCTTCGGAGATAATGATGAGAGTTGCTCGATCACGTCTCACCACTGGACTGCCCACCGTGGGCCTGCTCGTAACGATCCTTTTCGTGATGGCCGTACCCCTTCGTGCGCAGGACACCGGCAAGCTGCGCGGCACGATAACCGATGCGGAGACAGGCGAGCCGCTTCCCGGTGCGAACATTCGCATTGAGGATACGAACCTCGGCGCGTCGGCCGGCGCCGGAGGCGTCTACAACATCCTGCAGGTGCCCGACGGCACCCATACGGTCATCGCATCCTTCGTCGGGTTCAGCACCACCACGGTTCAGGGGGTAGAGGTCAGCTCCAATCTCACGACCGAGCTCGACATCGAACTCTCTCCCGAGACGCTCGAGACCGGCGAGATTCTCATCACGGCGGAGAATACGATGGTGCAGCAGGATGTCACCCATACGCAGGAGACGTACACGCGTGAGGAGATGGAGGCGGCCCCCGGCATCACGTCATCCATGGACATTTTTAGCTTTCAGGGCGGTGCGGTGGAGGGCGGCCCGGACGTTCCGCTCAACCTAGGCGACGAAGGGGATCAACTCGAGGTGCGTGAGGGACAGCTCAAGGACATCCACCTCCGCGGAGGACGTGGCGGTGAAATATTGTATCTGGTGGATGGGCTGCCCATCACCCATCCCATCTACGGCGGGCGAAGCGTGCTGGATCTCGATGTTACGGACATCGAACGGATAGAGATCGTCAAAGGCGCATTTAGCGCGGAGTACGGAAATGCGCAGTCGGCCGTCGTGAAGATCTGGACGCGTTCCGGCCGGCAGCAGTACCACGCAGGTGTGAAATATGAGACCGATGCGGTCGCCGATTTTCTAGGGAACTCCTTCGATCGCCAGTACGGCACCTTCTATCTAAGCGGCCTGGAGCCCCTCACCAGTCAGCTGCTGCCGCGAATCGGCATCGATGCGCTCGCGAACGACGTGACGTTCTTCGCATCGGTCAACACGAACCTGACCAATACGAACTACAACAACGAGCGGCGCCGCGAACGCTATCGCGTGCTCGGACTCTTAGACGTGATGGGGAAGCAGGACAACACTCTCGGCGCCAATCTGAAGCTTACCTACGAGCCCCGTCCGGATTTCCGGGCCGTCCTGAGCTACAACGGCACGTGGAATCAGTGGAGCGATTATCAGTGGCTTTGGGTCGGACGGCCGCAGGGCGGATCGCTCGCCGACCACACGGCGACGGCCACACGGCAGGTCGACAACTTCGCGTTTCACATTCGGCACACGTTATCGCCGACCACCTATTACAATCTTCGCCTCGGATACCTGAATACCGATTTCGAAAACAGCCTCGAAGGTCTCGCGCCGCCGGACTACTGGTTTTTCGGTCCCGATACGCTCGGCCGCAATAACGGGGAGCCGATTCCCTATGAGACGTCGATCGTCGGGCCGGTTCGTGATGCGCTCACCGGCTTCTATCACGACTTCGGATTCGAAAATCCGTGGCGCCGAAACGATACGCGCCGGTACACGCTTCGTGGCGATTTCAACTCTCAGGTGCATCCGGACCACATGATCGCGGCCGGAGGCGACGTGCAGCTGCTGAATCTGAATTACATCGATATCCAGGGCGGCGGGACGCGCTTGTCAGACTACGGACTATGGGTAACCGGCCGCCGTGATTCACTCCTCCAGGATGGCGAGGTCATTCACAACGTGCCCCCTCCGCCGGGTCCGCACAAGCTCTTCGGCCAGAACCGGTGGGTATTCAATGCGCAGCCGATGGAAGGTTCGGTGTTTATCACGGATAAGTTCGAAAAGTACAGCCTGATTATAAATGCCGGTATTCGGATGGACTGGTTCAGGCCGGGCAGCTCCATTTTCGAGGACGACTTCGTCAATCAGTGGTGCACGGCCACCGGGCTGGTGGAAGGCGGTGTGATCGAGGTCGTCGAGGGAACGGATCGGCATGAGCGACCGGTCGAGGATTTCGTTTGTACGATCCGCGAAGGCACCCAGGAGAGTCCCGAGGCATTCGACGTCAACTGGAAGAAATTCCGCTACACGCTCAACCCGCGCCTCGGCGTATCCTTTCCCGTATTCGAACGGACGCAGATCTTCTTCTCGTACGGGCACTTCAGCCAGCTGCCGGAGAAGCAGTACTTCTATCGTGATCCGTTTACGGGAGAGTTCACCGGCAATCCGGGGCTTGACTGGGTCGAGACGATCCAGTACGAATTCGGCTTCACGCATCAATTCGCCGACAACTGGGCGGCGGACGTGAAGACCTACAACAAGAATATCTCTGAGCAGGTCGGCTTGACGGTCGTGCGGCCACCTCGGCGACCTTCGGTGTCGCTGTGGGACAACAAGAGTTACGCTCGCGCGCGTGGACTTGAATTCAAGATTCGGAACCGCAATCGCCTGCGCACGCATACTTCTGGGGAAGCAACGTATACCGCTCAGTGGGCGAAGGGCTACTCCTCTTCGGCGTTCGACGACTATCGCCGCTCCCTCGACGGCTTCCCGAATCCGATCCGCGAGCGCAGGCTAGGGTGGGACGTGCGGCACCACTTCGTCCTCCGCGCTACACTCAAGTCGCCGGACGTAAACCCGCTGGAACTGTTTGGAATCAGGATGCCCGGCGACTGGCAGCTGACGGTGCTCACGCGGCTTTCCTCGGGACAACCCTACACGCCGGGGACGACGGATCTCGTGGAGCGACAGCTGCTCTTCAATGCCCTCAGCGGCCCGCCGACCTATCGAACGGACGTCAAATTCCGCAAGCGATTCGACCTCGCTGGAGGCAAGGTGGGCCTGTTCGCCGAGATCTTCAACCTGTTCGACCAGCGCAACGTCACCGTGGCGAACGACTACTTCTGGTTCAATCCGTGGACCGGCGAGCCCGTGCGGTACGGAGACGTGAATCAGCCCGACCCGATACTCTACAGCTTTTATGACTCCTACCGGCTGATGAGCCCGCGCCAATACACCCTCGGCCGGCGCGTGCAGTTTGGTATTCAATACGACATTTGATGCTCCCGTGGGCGGCTCTGCGGGCTTCGAACATGTACGATTCCCTGTGAAACAGATTTCGATATACATCCTCCTGATCGTCGGCCTCGTCACCGGCTGCGACGGGCTCGTCGAGGAAATCGACGAGGACCGCTCCGTCCTGGGAGCGTATGCCGCCTCCGATTCACTCGTCGTCTCCTTCGTGCCGGGCGATGCGTACGACGAACAGAACGAGAGTCCATACTTGCCGGACACGTCGTTCCGTCTCCTCGAGAGTGGCGGGAGCCTACATCTGACGCTGACGGCCGAATCCGGAAATAAGGGGATGGCCGACCTCGAGTGGGTCATCCCCGATTCCCTCTATATAGACGCCGACAGCACATTCGTCCTCCTGCCGGACACTACCGTAACCTTCGAGGGACCGTTCATCACGGTGATTGACCGGATCATCCTTCAGCCCCCTGTGTCCGATGACGACGAGGGGGAAGAAAATTCCTCGCCCATACCGCTGCGGTGGTTAGTGCAAGCCGATGGAGGCCTCCTCGGGGAGGCCCAGCGCTCCGTCGTGCGGCCCGTGACGCGGTTCGACACACAGAGAGGTCGCTTTATCACGCGAAACGAGCAGTTGGGCACGTTTTATGTGAGAGCCTCCCTACTCAGAGAATAGGGCGACAAATTTCAAAAGGAGGGCGATTGTGAGCCGTTACTGGATGATTCTACTCGTGCTGGCATACCTGGCCGCGCCGGCTCGAGCACAGGACGAGGAACTCGGAGAACTGATTCGCGACGTGGGCGAGACATATTCCGAGCCGTATCTACAGCCGATGGCCGACGCACTCGGGGCGGGAATGAATACCGGCCTGTTTCATACGGCCCGGATCGGGGGAGGATTGCTCCCACTTATCGATATCTACGCCGGGGTCAAAGTCATGGGTGCGCTGGTCCCCCAGGGCAGCCGTTCGATGAGCCTCATCTACGAAACGGATTGGACCGTCGAAGGGCCCGACGGAAACGAATACACGCTCCCCGTCCGTTTTGACGTCACAGACGCTCCGACGGTCTTCGGGGATAGGTCCCCCGGTGTGGCGACGACCACCATCGAGGAGACCGTTGTCGGTCCAGACGGCGAGGACGTGGTGATCGATACCACGGTGGCGTTCGACGTCCTGCCGGGTCTTGTTGACACCCCGATCGCACCGTTTTTTGTGCCGCAGATAGGGATCGGCTCGTTCATGGGCACCGACCTGACCATCCGACTCCTGCCGCGAATCGGATATCAGGACTATGGCTCGGTTGGATTTGTAGGGTTCGGTGTGCGGCATAGCATCAGCCAGTACATCCCCCTGTTTCCGATCAGCCTGTCTGGTCAGTTGATGTGGCAGAGGCTATCAATTCAGGATGGCGAAGACAACGAGGTTTTCGCCGCATCGGCGCTTGCAGGCAACGTCGTTGCCAGCAAGTCGCTTCTGCTCGTCACCGTCTATGGCGGCTTGCAGCTCGAGCGCTCGAGCGTCGACATTGCGTACACGTTTGACCCGGGACTCCCAGACATCCCTGCTCAGGACATCGAATTCGGACTTACCGGCAACAACGTATTTCGTGCCGTGGCGGGCTTTGCGCTCAATCTGGGGCCGATGCTCGTCAATTTCGACGGCGCCGTGGGGAATTCGACGGTGGTGAGTGGCGGTGTGGGACTGTCACTCTAGCATCGCTCCGGTCTCACGCACGACCGAATTCATCGACGTGATCGCGGGCGAACGTCTCGAAATTCCGCGCGGGCCGTCCCGTGATCTTCGCGACCGAGTCCGTCACGATATCCGTACCGCCGCCAGCGCGCTGGTATTCCGCGAGCGCCAGCTGTGCGCCGATCATCCAGGCCGGAAGCCCACTATTGTGGAGCCGAAGAAACGCCTCCGGTTCCGTTTCCGGGACGTACTTGATCTCCCTTCCGAGCACCCGCCCGAGAATACCCGCGGCCTCAGCATAGGAAAGGGGTGCGGGACCGGAAAGTGTGTACGTCTGGCCGCCGTGTCTGTCGTGTGTTAGACAGGAGGCCGCGACAGCGGCAACGTCGCGAGTGTCGATCATCGGGATCGCGGCCGACGCCGACGGCGAGAATACTCGACCGTCCCGTAGAATGGACTCCTTCTGGTCGAGCAGGTTTTGCATGAAGACATGCGGGCGCAGCATCGTCCAGGAAAGCCCCGATTGTTCAAGTTCGTGCTCGATGACGAAATGCCAGACGCCGATCACCGATTTCGAGTGATCAGATGCACCCAGTGCGGAGACCTTCACGATCTGATCGACTCCGGCGGCGGCAGCGGCGCGAATCACATTCTTCTGCACCCGGACCATATTAGCCGCATTTCCGGAAAGCAGAAAGACGCGATCGATGTCGTCCATCAGCGGCGGTACCGCCTCCCGATCCGCAAGATCGGCACGCGCCCACTCGATGTCCGGCGGGTCGTTCGACGCATCACTCGTCGCGTCTGACCGCGACGATTCGTTGAGGTCCTTACGCGATACCGCCCGCACCGGCGTTTCCGTCTCGGCCAGGAGCCGCAGCAGTTCACTGCCGATGTTGCCGGTTGCTCCTGTAACTAGAATCATCTCGCTGCCCTGCCGGATCGTGCATGGAAGCCACCCCTTGCACCTTGATGCAGAGGGTTCGTATCATTGGCCCTTACATGGTACAAAAGAACCGGCGCACCGTCTCGTAAACGGCGCGCAAAGACGAAACGCCACGATGCGCAGCTCGGCCGCAACGCACCACCTCGATGCAGAGCACGTCGTCGATCTACCGACGATGAGGTTCCGGCCGGCGGCGTCCATTCTTAACGGTGGCGTCCTTCCTGGCCGAGGGTCTCGGCTCCGGTAACACTCCTCCGGTACCGGGACGAGCCTCGCTCTCTTCTTCTTGTCCCCGCGGATCTCGATCCGCAGACGTCTTTGCTCCCCCGGTACCATGTCAGATCATTCACCCTCCTCCACAGCATCCCGATCTCGTGGGCTCCTGCGTGATCTGCGCAATGCACTAGCGGGGTCCGATCAAGACTTCACGCAGGGCCATCTCGGTCGAGCGATCGTGCTGCTCGCCATCCCGATGGTGCTCGAGATGCTGATGCAGTCGATCTTCGAGCTCGCAGACATATTCTTCGTCAGCCGGCTGGGTGCCGAAGCCGTAGCGGCGGTGGGAATCGTGGCATCGCTGTTGATCTTCGTCTTTGCGATCGGCATCGGACTGAGCATGGCGACCACGGCGATGGTTGCGCGCCGGATCGGCGAAAAGGATCCCGAGGCCGCATCTGCGACGGCATTTCAGGCCATCGTACTCGCCGTCGCAATCTCGGTGCCCATCGCCATCGCCGGCATCATCTACATCGAGGATTTGCTGCGTCTGATGGGCGCCACAGAGGCGGTCATCGAAGTCGGTACGACGTACGGCGTCGTGCTTTTCGGCTCGAATGCCACGATACTGCTGCTCTTCCTCATTAATGCCGTCTTTCGGGGGGCGGGCGACGCGTCGCTGGCCATGCGCGCGCTCGGATTCTCCAATGCGCTCAACATCCTCCTCGATCCGCTGTTGATTTTTGGAATCGGTCCCTTCCCTGAGATGGGCATAACGGGAGCCGCGCTGGCCACCGCGATCGGCCGCGCCGTGGGTGTGGCCTACCAGGTGCGTCTGCTCGTGCGCGGCACGGGGCGGCTGCACCTGACGAAATCCTCCATGCGCATCAATCCGACCGTCGTACAACGGATGCTCAGGATTTCGGGCCCCGGCGTCTTGCAGTACCTCGTGGGATCCGCGACCTGGATCCTGATCATCAGGCTCGTTGCCGGGTTCGGCAGCGCGGCGGTCGCCGGTTACACGATCGGCGTGCGGGTGATCATTTTCGCCCTTCTACCTTCCTGGGGGATGGGGAACGCGGCTGCTACACTCGTCGGACAGAATCTGGGAGCGCATAAGCCGGATCGCGCAGAACGCGCCGTTTGGATTACAAGCGGCGCAAACGCCGTCTTCCTGACGCTCGTAGGGGTTCTTCTGCTGGCAGCGGATCGTGCCATCATGCACGTCTTCTCCACCGAAGCGAACGTGATCGCCGTCGGCGCCATGCTGCTGCGCTACGTCGCGTACACCTATCCCTTCTTTGCGATCGGTACGGTGATGGTGCAGGCGTTCAACGGTGCCGGCGACACGTCGACGCCCACGTGGATCAACCTGTTCTGCTACTGGCTCTTTCAGCTTCCGCTCGCCTACGTGCTTGCTCACCCGGTCGGGTGGGGTGTTCAAGGCATATTCGTCGGGATTGCGGCGGCGCAGATCGCCTTTGCCGTCGTCGGAGTCTGGCTCTTCCGGCGTGGCCTATGGAAGCTGAAGGCGGTTTAGGACGCAGCCTGAATCCACTAAATTCGACGATTCAGGCGCCCACCTAAGAAGACTTACCCAAAAAATCAGGAAGAATGCCCTACCGAAATTTCGGTAAAGGGATGATGAATTTTGCTCGAGTCATCCTATTCAAAGCAAGGGCGCTGCGGCGATACCTGTGAGTGCCCGGCCGAGGTCCCGGACCTCCACCATCGGGCACACTCACAACTTTTCATCACAGAATCGCACAGAACTATGGGAAAGGCAGCCATCCTTATTATTGCGGCCTCTATCGCAATGGGATCGATGTACTCGCTCGCAGCGAAAGACGACGCGCGGCAGGCCGAAGCACGGCTGTCGACGCATCAGTACGAGGTTCTTGCTCGCAACGCCGCACTTGCGGGCTACAACCGCGCCAAGCAGGCGCTAACAGACGACTTTGCAGGTGCTCCCACTGAGCTTAATGGCACCTATGCCGGCAGTGACTACGAGGTTGAGATTAGCAAGAACGGCGGGGTGGCAGGGGTCACCACCACCGGAACGGCAACTACGGCCGACGGCACGGACGTCAATTTTAAAATCTCCTCCACCATCGAGGAGGAATGGTTTGTAAAGATGGCCGAAGAGGCACCGCCGTTTATGCGCTACGCGTTGCTGTCGAACGGCGATCTCGCTCTCGACGGAAATGTGCTGGCCGATCTGTACGTCGACGGCAATGCCGAGAATACGCTAAACGCCAACATGCACACGAACGGAAGTTTGATCCTTTCCGGAAATTCCGTCAACGTGAAGGGCTTTGGAACGTACGTAGATGCGGCCATCGCGACGCCGGCTTCCGCACTGCAGAATGCATTCGACCCTTACTACAATCCGACGAACGGCGACGTAACGCAGCAGGTAGCCGAGGTGGACGTTCCGCCATTTGACGTGACGGACTTCTTCACGAAGGTCAGTCCCGACGAAACGACCTCAGGGCCGGTCAACCTTTCGGGTACCTACGATCTCGGCGGCACACGTGAGGATCCGTATGTCTGGCACATTCAGGGTGACCTGTCGTCCTCCGGTGGTGCGAATATCAAGGGCTACGTGATGTTCGTCGTCGAAGGTAACGTAACGCTCGATGGGAATGTCGACGCCAACCAGTCCTCCTACGACGGCGGACAGGAAAGCAACGTTGCCTACTATGCCAGCGGTACAGTGAATCTCGGCGGCAGCGCCCAGGTCTATGGGCAGATTTACGCCGGAACGGGCGTGACCTTCCTGACCGGCACGCCGAAAGTCCACGGCAGCGTCTCGACTGCCGGACAGGTCCTCCTCTCAGGAACGCCGAAGATCTACTACCGTGAGGCGTCTCCTGCGCTGACGACGGTCTTCGAGGATCTGCAGCCGCGATACAATATGCTGACCTACAGCGAGTTTTAGGACGGCGGGGCGCCACCCCGAAGCCTTCGGTCCAATCGCGGCTAATGTCGCCACCACCAACACCACCACATGGGCCAAGGCGACGGGTTGCCGCCTTTCATACACCACCGACAGCAAGGCGAACCAGGGTTAATGTCACCACCCTTCGAGGCCGAGAGCACCCGCTCTCGGCCTCTTTTTCGTGTTAAGGCAGTCTGGAGACGCGCTTGTTCGGAGTTTCCGCGGTAGGCTCAGTGAACGCGACACCCGAGGGGCACCCCGCAAACGGGTGTCCCTATTTTTATTGCTCAATCCTCCTGCCGGCCAAACGTTGTGAAGCCGCGAAGATCCAGGGACTCGATTCGACCGCGATGGTCGAGGTCGAACGTCGCGAACGTACGACCGAACCCGGCCGGCCGCCAGGTCGCCCGGTACGTGTCGAAGTGCCAGTGCTCGAGATCGGCTACGTACTCGTCGGAGTAGCGCAGCACCAGCCCGTCGTCTTCCACCTCCACCCGGATGTCTCCATAGAGCGAGTCCGTGTAGAGGCCCACGTACTGATCCGTCGCGAGCGACGGTTCCGTGCCCGCCACACGCGTCGGTCCCGAATCGTCGTTATCCGAACCCTCGGAGTGCTCGAGAAACCGCTCACTCCAGTCCGTGCCCGAATAGCCGAGCAAAGCGTCGAAAACGTGGTACATCAAGGCGGTGTGCAGACTGCTTGACGTTGCGTTCGAAAACGCGACCATCCCAATATTTTCCGACGGAATCATGCCGACTTGCGTGCGCGTGTAGTTCACCCATCCGGTGTGCTGAACCACCTTCCTGCCGCGGTAATTGTGCACGCGCCAGCCGAGTCCATAGGCGGAGAATTCGCGATCGGAAAAGAGCCTCCGATCCGCGCTCCCGACCCCGATGACGACCTGCGGTTCGTGCATCTCCTCCACCGTCGACTCTTCCAACAGCCGCATTCCCTCGAATTTGCCGTTCGCTAGGTGGAGGCGGACCCACTGCGCCATGTCATGCACCGTCGAAAACATCGATCCCGCACCGCCGAGCGCGTCGTAATTCCGCCGGTAGAGCGGCGTGATGTCGCCGTCCACTTGGGTGTGCGACGACGTTACGTTCGCTTTCATATCGACGACGGCCGATCGCGTCGTCGTTCGCGTCATGTCGAGCGGATCGAACACACGGGTCTGAAGGAAATCATCCCATAGCTGTCCCGAAATCGCCTCCACCAATTCGCCGGCGGCGATATACATGATGTTGTTGTAGCCGTAGCCGCTTCGAAACGGCCTCGCCTGCGACAGGAAGCGCGTACGACGGACAATTTCCGCTCGATCGAACGGCGAGGCAATCCACACGTTGTTGTGCCCGGCGAGCCCGGTGCGATGCGTCAGGAGATCACGCACCGTCACCTCGCGCGTCACGTAGGGATCAGACAGCTCGAAGGCCGGCATGTGGCGTCGGACGGCATCGTCCCAATCCAGTTTGCCGTCATCCACCAACATACCGAGCGCAGCGGCGGTGAATGCTTTCGTCGTCGATGCGATCGCAAACATCGTATGCTCATCGACCGGCTCCGAGCCGCCGAGCTCCCTCACGCCGAATCCTCGCGCGTAGACGACGTCGTCGTCCTTCACGACGGCGATCGCAAGGCCGGGCACCTCCCAATCCTCCATCGCCGCCTCGATGTAGGCACCGAGACCGTCGAGCACCTCGGGCTGTGCCGCGACTGGACGGTGCGAGAGGAATACGAATAAGAGCAGTACGGGGAGGAGTCGTCGAGGAACGTTGTCGAAATTCCGGTTCAAGCGAATCAACACGATGTGAGCGGACCTGTGGAACGGCAGCGATCGCGCGCAAGGTAGCAAATAGTCTGGTGGATGGCGACCGTTGCGCGGCGAAACGCTGATTGCGAACCCGGAAGCGGTGGACGGCAGCGGATTCGGCCGGCCTTCAGCCGCTCTTCGCTCCGATACGCGTATTGAAACGGAAGAAGTCATCCGGATCATAGCGCTCCTTTACGTCGCGCAATCGATCATAATTGTCCCCAAATGATCGGCGAAGCAGTGACTCACCTTCCTCGAGGAAGCCCGGGAAGTTATAGTAGGCCCCCGACGCCGACGATTGCTGCACGCCTTCGAAGACCGATCGTGCCCACTCGACGTTCGCCTCGTCTTCTGCCGCCTCAACCCAGTTTGCCTCAATGCCCAGCAGGAACGGTGCCCCCCGCTCGTGGAACGCCGTGGCGCTCGGGTCGACCCTCCCGAAGGCACCCCCAAGCGACCAGAGGTCCACGGAGCTGAGCGGCGAAGGCCGCCGTTGCGCATGCTCACTCAGAAGCTCGATCATCTCTTCGTCCAGATGGTCGAGGTACGAGGACTTCCAATAATATCGACGGCCATCGGGATACTCCGGATCGAAAAGGCGCTGCATTTCCAGGTAGGACATCGACCCGCTCAGATCGGCCATTGGCTCGACGATCTCCCGGAGTGGCCGGGTTTCTCGCTTGCCTTCGTCGGCCGGTCCAACCCACCCTGCTACGATTACGACTACCGGCTTGCCCTGATGCTCTTCGGGAAAATCCTCCGTTGGGGCGTTCCAGTAGAGAGCGATCGCCATCATTTCGTCAGGAGCATCCATCATGAATTCGCGGAAGAACTGAACGACAGTCGTCGCGTCGTCTGCGGAATAGAACGCCATTGTGACCCACACGTGCGGATCGATGGGATAAGCTCTGAATGTGAAGGAGGTGACGACACCGAAATTCCCGCCGCCGCCCCGAAGCGCCCACAGCAGATCGGGATGGCGCCGATCGTCGGCAGTTATGAGTTCACCATCTGCTGTGACGACATCAGCCGCTATCAGGCTGTCCGACGTCAGACCGTGTTTTCGCGTGAGAAAGCCAAGACCGCCATGAAGCGCGAGTCCGGCGACGCCGGTGGCGGACACGACGCCCATGGGCACGGCGAGTCCATAGGCCTGCGTCTCGTGATCTACATCGCCAAGCAGCGCGCCACCGGAAACCTGTACCAGCCGCTTGTCAGGATCTACACGCACGCCGCGCATCGGCGACAGGTCGACGCACAGTCCATCATCACAGACGGCG
>CAZQAS010000054.1:11510-20136 GCA_964591285.1 uncultured Rhodothermales bacterium | reverse complement strand
GCGGCGGTCGTGGCCTGGAAGTGGGCGGACCCTCGTCACGTTTCCGCGGCGGCGGCATTCTCCCCATCTATCCGCTCGTCGACGTGATGGACAACACCACCTTCTCGAGCAGGACGATTTGGGAGGGGGAGCTTTCCCGCGAATACGTCTTCGATGACGGCCAAACGGCAGGCCGGCAGTACTTTCTGGATGGTACGGAGCTCTCGGACATTGCGGACGAAACGTACGATTTCGTCGTCTCGAGCCACGTGCTCGAGCACCTCGCTAATCCGCTGAAGGCGCTCTTCGAGTGGAAGCGGGTGCTGCGTCCCACAGGGAGCGTCATTATGGTCGTGCCGCACGGCGCATACAATTTCGATCACCGGCGGCCCACCACGACAATAGAACACCTCATTTCGGATTACGAGGGCGATGTCTCCGAGGACGACGATACGCACTTCGGAGAGGTCGTGGCACTGCACGACGTTGCACGTGATCCG
The DNA here is from genome assembly GCA_964591285.1 of uncultured Rhodothermales bacterium. Taxonomy (GTDB): domain Bacteria; phylum Bacteroidota; class Rhodothermia; order Rhodothermales; family VXPQ01; genus CAZQAS01. The sequence goes on along the minus strand of CAZQAS010000054.1, from coordinate 19,657 downwards.
CAGCTCGGTGACCGCGACGAGCTCGCCGCTCGCACGGCGGAGAACGCGACGTATCGAGCGGTCCACCATCACGTTTTTGATGGTGGTCTCGTACGAGACGTCCTCGAGTACGCCGGCTATGCCGTGGTGGGGCTCGACTTCAAACGCCCCTACGACATCATCGCGGTAGGTGACAAATCGCCGTGATCCGCGGCAAACCTCAGTATCTCACGCTCGCAAACGGCATTCCCCACCGGAGTGTCGCAAACGGCTCGATGTAGGCGGTCACCCCCTGGACCTCGTCATCGATCCGCTCACCACGTGCGCCGACTTCCAGCATCAGTCTCGGCAGCAGTTCGTATCCGGCTGAGGCCTCGCCCAGGATGCGGTTCTGAGGGATGCCGTCCAGCGTCCCGACCCAATCTCTCGAGCGCGTGTCGTAGCCGTATCGGAGGTCGGAGCCTACGTTCTGCTCGCGCGTGCTGCGGCCCAGCGTCGTATAGGCGACGTGCACACGCCCCTTCCACCTGGAAGGCGGCAGCCAATTCAGAAAAAACGCGACATCCATCGAATTTGGCCCCGCCGGATGTCCGAGCCCATCCAGAAAATGCATGTAAGCCGTCGTGTGCGTGCGGTGCGTGTAGATGAACGGCCGCAGGCGCGCGAACTCGGCGCGCACGGAGAGGTCCGATGACGGCACCACATGAATGCCCGCAAGATACCCCGTCTTGTTGCGCCACGAACTCGTAAAGAGCTCCGAGATGACGAACTCATCAAGGAGCATCTGTCCGTAGAGCTGGAGCCCGTCGAGGACGATCCACGAGCCGCCAAAGCCGATCAGGACGTTGTCGGGGCTCCCGCGGTCGGACTCCACGGGCCGGTAGAAAATCACCGGGTTCAGATAGGCGATGTCGAACCCCTCGTTGCGCTGCGAGGTGGAATCGGCGCCAAAGATGATGCTCTCGAATACGTTTAGGTTGATGCGATCGGTGACGTTCACAGACAGGCGATGAAACGCGCCGTATTTCATCGGGATCATGTGGTCCCGGGGCCTGAAACGGAACGGATCGTTGTTCGCGAATCCGGCGAACAGGTTCACGTACTGCAGCCGCCAGAACGACGTGCGGATCTGAAGGTGGTCGTAGGCGGGCGCGTAATCGCTCAGAACGAGGCTACCTTCGCCGTAGCCCCAGTGGTTGCGGTCGCGTCCGAAGCGGACCTCGAAATGATCGGAGCGAATCCCGAGGATGCCCGTGGCGATTTGATAGTCGTAACCCGTAGCACGAGCGTACGGGCGTACCGACCCGAGGCGCGCCGCCGTCCTGGGCTTGAACTCCGTGAGGGCCGGCCGCTCCTGCGTCTCCTCGATGCGCGCCTCGAAGAAGAGGTGCGGCCCAATGTGTCCGGAGGCCCGGATACCGCGTGTGTTGCGCCAGGTCGTGCGTGATTCGAGGCTCCCACCGGGACGCCCGAAGTTGAGCCATCTCGATGAATGGCCGACGCTCAGATACAGCAGTGGATTAAGCTGAATCGCGAAGCCGTCGCCCTCAACGGACCACAGATCCCGACCGTTGCCGTAGAGTGGACCGATCTCGGGGATCGAATCTCTGGTCGGCAGGTGGTCGAGCTTCTCCAGAGCCTCGCGAGCCTCGTAGGCGGAGAGCGGTTTGTGAGCGAGATGAGTATTCGGAAGATGGCCGAGCGTCCGCCGGCTCTCCAGATACACGTGGAGTTCATCGTCGAGCTGAAGGACGCCGTCGGATTGCGCCGACGCCGCTCGCGTGCCGAGCCCGATGAGAAGGCCGACGACCAGGAGGGGGAGACGGAGCCGTGGAAGTATCAAAGACATCGAGGCGTTGCCGCGGAGTGAAACCGGCGCTGAAGTTAGTAAACGCGGTACTGCGGTTCAGCCTCGGGGGGCGAGCGCGCCCGAATCCCTCTAACGGTCTCCGATCTCGCAGGCCTCTTCCAGAAAAGCCTGTAGCGCGCGGATGTCCGAGATGACCAGCGAAGGCTTGTCTTCCTGCTCCTCGTACTCGGCGGCGAAGCGAATCTGATAGGGCAGGCGCAGGCGCACGGTCTTCCAGCCCAGCGCGTTCGGCGCTCGGAAGTCCTTCTCCGGATCGTCAGCCACGTAGGCCAGCTCATTCGCGCGCAGCTGGAGGTGCGAGGTCATCTCGCGAAACGCCCGCTCGTGCGGCTTGCGGTACTCTTCGCCCCAGGACTCGGTGAACACCACCTGATCGAGCTTGCCGCTCAGGCCCAGCGCCTCGATCTTCCGTTCCTGCGCGACCGGCGAGCCGTCCGCGATGATGCCCAGGTGGACGCCTCGCGTATGCAGCTTGTCGAGCAGGCTGCCTACCCTCGGCATCAGGTTGATATTCGGCGTGTGATCGTGGAACGCATCGAGCAGATCATCAGCCGTGCGACCATTGCATATCTCGGGATACTCATCATAGAGCATCTCGAATGCATCCTGTGACCCCTCTTCTTTGAATAGATCCCACAGGAAGTCGAACAACTCACGACGCTTCGCGTCGTCCCTCGTTAGTAAGTCGCTGACGTGTTTGTATCCACTTCTGACATACTGTCGCTCCAGGTAGAGCGTGTCGTCAAGATCAAAAACGGCGGCACGGATGGGCATAGGGCGTCGGTATCAGTGATGTGATGCGCGCTTTCATTGCGTTGCACACCTTTTACATGCAATGCGCGCTTTTATAGCGACGGAATGGGTAAAGGTTCTGCCCAGTACGGACCGAGGGCGGCACTGTATGGCCGTGGATACGGCCCGTGGGCGGCTCGTGCTTGATCCGCACGAAGCACCCCGCTACCTTGCTGCCGCAGACTCGCCTGTCACACCTCCTTTCGCTGGGCCTTCGGTGTCGGAAGGAGCCCGACGTACGATGGAATCTATGTACCGGTACCCGGTTTTCGGAATTGCTTACATCCTGACCTTCGCCGTAGTCGCATGCACGGCGCGCGCCCAATCCTACACTGTCGTGGATGCCTTTCCGGAGCTCGAACTCTCCTGGCCGGTCGAGATAAAGCAGGCGCCGGGTGACCCCACGCAGGTCTACGTGGTCGAGTGGACCGGTCGGATCCGCAATTTTGAGAACAGCCCGACGGCGAGCGCCGCCCCGGTTTTCCTCGACCTCACAGACCGCGCCGTCGCTGCAGGGGCGGAGGCCGGGCTTCTGGGGCTCGCCTTCCATCCGAATTTCCAGGAAAACGGCCGCTTTTTCGTCTCCTACGTCGGAAAGGACGAGGATCCGCTCCAGCTGTTCGTCTCGCGGTTCCAACTCGACGCCGAGAATCCGTCCCGCGGCGATCCGGGAAGCGAAGAGATCCTCCTGACGATCGAACAGTCGAACAAAGCCCACAACGGCGGACAGCTGCACGTCGGGCCCGATGGGTATCTGTACGTCGGGCTTGGCGACGGCGGCGCCGGGGATTCGACCGCGCGCGCCAATGCGCAGGATCTTACGACGCTGCAGGGCTCTATTCTTCGGCTGGATGTGGATGCGCCCGGCTCCGACCGGCCATACGGCATTCCAGTCGACAACCCCTTCGCCGGTGCTACGGACGGCGTGCGCGAGGAGATATTCGCGTATGGACTGCGCAACCCGTGGCGCTTCAGCTTCGACCGGCAGACCGGCGACGTCTGGGCCGGCGACGTGGGCGAGGCGAGGTGGGAGGAGATCAATCGCATCGAAGGCGGCGCGAATTACGGGTGGAGCCGGATGGAAGGGACCTCCTGCTATCCGTCGTCGTCGAGCTGCGATGGTACCGAGATCGCCCCGCCCGTCTGGCAGTACGGGCGCGATACCGTGGACGCAGAGCCGCACGCCGGCGTTGCCGTGATCGGCGGGTTCGTGTACCGAGGAAGCAGGCACTCCGATCTAACCGGGCAGTACCTCTTCGCCGACTACGATGCGGCACGCCTCTCGAGTTCTGAGTCCGACGAATATCGACAGAAAATATGGGCTCTCGAGCACGCCGGCCCCGATTCCATCACGGTCCGCCTCATCGCGCGGCCGCCATTACACCGGGTGCTCACGTTCGGCGAGCTGAACGCCGGCGAACTCCTGATCGGCGCGCTCACAATCGATGAGGAAGGGTCCCTGGATGGCCGGCTCTATCGTCTCGAGTCAGCCGTTCCAGAGGCGATCGGCGAGTTGCCCTCTGCAAGGGGCGGCATCACGTCCACCTATCCCAACCCATTCCGCCAGGCTACGACGATCTCGTACACGTTAGACGCGCCCGGCGACGTGGAGGTGGCGGCCTACGACATGCTCGGACGCCGTGTCGCCACGCTGGTGAGCGAGTACCGGGGGCGTGGGGAGCATCAGACGACGTGGATGGGCCCGAGCGCATCGGGCAGCCTGCCGGCATCGGGAACGTACGTCGTGCGCCTCACAGCCGACCGTCGTATTCTCGACACCGTTTCGGTGACCCATGTCCGATAGGTCGTACGTCTGTCCCGCCTGCCGGTCCGAGCTGCGCGACCTGGCCTGCAGCCGGTGTGGGCGCGAGTTTCCGACGGTCGCAGGCCTGCCGGTGCTCATCGATTTCAGCACATCTATCGTCGATGCCGATGCCGTTCTCTCCTCGGAGGCGTCGAGCGCGGTGCCGCGAAGGCATGGACCGGGCTATCAGCGACTGCGGCGGCTGGTTTTCGGCTCCGGCACGGTCACCCGCCGTAACGCTGCCGCATTCGTGGAGGAAGTTCTGGCGCTCGCGGAACGCCCGCGGGTGCTGGACATCGGCGGCGCGACCGTTGGCGGCGGTTCGGACATCTTCCGCGAGGATCCGAGGATCAGCGTCACCGCCTTCGACGTGTACGCATCCCCCCGAGTCGACTTCATTGCCGACGCTCACCAGATTCCATTGCCTGACGCGAGCTTCGACGGTGTATGGGTGCAGGCGGTGCTCGAACACGTATTGACGCCCACCCGGGTGGTCGACGAAATCGAGCGGGTGCTTCGGCCGGGAGGGATCGTGTATGCCGAGACGCCGTTCATGCAGCACGTCCACGAGGGCGCGTACGACTTCACCCGCTTCACCCACTCCGGTCACCGTTGGCTTTTTCGACGATTCGAGGAGATCGACAGCGGCGTCGTCGCGGGCGCGGGAACGCAGCTGCTCTGGTCCGTCGACCGGTTCGCACGGGCTATCACCCGCTCGCGGACGGCCGGAAAAGCCGTGAAGGCGCTGCTTTTCTGGCTTCGTTGGTTCGATCGCCTCGCCGACGAAACCGAGTCTGTGGATGTCGCCTCGTGTTGCTATTTTCTCGGCCGCAGGAGCGAGCGCGCCCTCGAACCGCGCGATATGCCCGCCTACTACCGCGGGGCGGATCGCTAGTCGGCCGTCTCGCCCCGCCGTAAGATTCCTCGAACTCGCAGTAGCGACAGCGTAATCGTCGATCGCCGAGCCGCGTCGACTCCTATCCAACACAATCACTCAGCCAAAGCTACATGCCCCAATACCTCGTCACCGGAACGGCCGGATTCATCGCATCGAAAGTCACGGAATTTCTGCTCGACGACGGCCACGACGTCGTCGGCGTCGACAACATGAACGATGCCTACGACGTGCGCCTTAAGGAGTGGCGGCTCGAGCAGCTGCAGGGCCGCGACGGCTTCACATACGTCGATATGGACATCTGTAATCGCGACGCCCTACGCGAGCAGGTCTTCGACGGGAACCACTTCGACGCCGTCGTCAATCTCGCCGCCCGCGCGGGCGTGCGCCAATCCGTCGCGGATCCGTACGTCTACGCCGACACGAATCTCGCCGGCACGCTCAACCTGCTCGAGCTCTGCCGCGACCGCGGAGTGGAGAAGTTCGTCCTGGCCTCCACCTCGAGCCTCTACGGCCAGGACAACGAGATGCCATACACGGAGTCGCAGAACACCGACCATCCCCTCTCGCCCTACGCCGCCTCGAAGAAGGCCGCTGAGGCGATGTGCTATACGTATCACTACCTGTTCGACATCGACGTCACCGTCTTCCGCTACTTCACCGTCTACGGCCCCGCCGGACGGCCCGACATGAGCCTCTTCCGCTTCACGCAGTGGATCAGCGAAGGGCGGCCCGTCACCGTGTTCGGGGATGGGAAACAGTCGCGCGACTTCACCTACGTGGACGACATCGCCCGCGGCACGATTGCGGGCCTCACGAAGGTCGGCTACGAGGTGATCAACCTGGGGAACGACACGCCCGTCGTGCTGATGGACGCCATCCGGACCGTCGAAAAAGCCGTCGGCGAGGAAGCGAATCTCCAGTTCCAGCCCCGCCACAAGGCAGACGTGATCGCGACGTGGGCGAATATATCAAAGGCCGAGCGGCTGCTCGGTTGGCGTCCGGAGTACGACTTCCAGTCGGGCGTGCAGCAGCTCGTCGATTGGTATAACGAAAACCGAGAGTGGGCGAAGGAAATCGAGACCGGCAGCTGAGAGGTTATAGGCTTCAAACGGTTGGATGGATAATCGTCGGCACTCGGCCTAAATCCCGCCGCTTTGTGACTTCCGGCGCTTTATGTCCTTGGGCGGGTTCGTCATAGGCGCCCCCCACCTGCGCCAATCCTACATTGGAGACCGCTCACGCACCGCCTTATATTCAGGATCTATTGCCAGAAGTCCTTTAGAGGAGGCCCCGTTGGAGGTCGCCCCTGAGAGTGGCTGGTAAGAAACACACGCTCCCGACGTTCATTCACCCATTTCCCAAGCATCCAGGCTCCACTGATACATGTCTGATTCCTCCCTTCGAACGACCGCTGCCGAAGCGCAGCCGCTGCAGCTCACCGGAAACGCGCGCGAGCTGGCCGAGAAGCTCGCATCAAAGACGGCCACGATCGGCGTGGTCGGGCTCGGCTACGTCGGTCTTCCGCTCGCCGTCGAGTTTGCCAAGCGCGGATATCGAACGATCGGCATCGATCTGAACTCCGAGCGCGTGCTGCGCCTGAACGCCGGCCAAAATCTGATCGAGGACGTCGACGACGAGGTGCTGCGCGACGTCGTAGATGACGAGGCGTTCGTCGCCGTAGACGACTTCTCGAGGTCATCCGACATCGACGTCTTCTTCATCTGCGTGCCCACGCCGGTGACGAGTTCGAAGGATCCCGATACGACCTATATCGAATCGGCCTCCAGCTCGATCGCGGAGCACATCCGCGAGGGGCAGCTCGTCATTCTGAAGAGCACGACCTATCCGGACACGACCGAGGGCCTGGTTCAGCCGATCATCGAGGAAAAGGCGCGGGAACGCGGCCTGCAGCTCGGCCGCGACTACTTTCTCGCCTTCAGTCCCGAGCGAATCGATCCGGGCAACCGCCAGTATACGACGGCCAATACGCCGGTGGTGGTCGGCGGCGTCACGAATGCCTGTACGGAGCTTGCCGCCCGGACGCTCGGCGAAGTTTCCGAACACGTCCACCGTGTCTCGTCGCCGAAGGTCGCGGAGATGGAGAAGCTGCTGGAGAACATCTTCCGGTCGGTGAACATTGCCCTCCTCAACGAGCTGGCACAGCTTTGCGATCGGATGGGCGGGATTTCAATCTGGGAGGTGGTCGAAGCCGCCGCCACGAAGCCGTTCGGATTCATGCCTTTCTTTCCGGGACCGGGGCTCGGCGGCCACTGCATCCCCATCGACCCGTACTATCTATCCTGGCTTGCTCGCCGCTACGATTTCGAGACGAACTTCATCACGCTTTCGGCCCGCGTGAATGAAACGATGCCGTTCTACGTCGTCGATGCGATCGTGCGCGCCGTGGCCGATCAGCCGGTCCGTCTACGCGACTCGAAGGTGCTAATTCTGGGCGTCGCCTTCAAGCGCGACGTCGCCGATACGCGCCACTCACCGGCCTGCCGGATTATCGAGCTGCTCAAGCAGCGCGACGTGCAGAACATCACCTACAGCGACCCGCACGTCGAGAAGCTCGAAGTCAACGGTGATTCCTGCCATCTTACGCTCGAGTCCGTCGAGCTGACCGAAGAAGTGCTGCAGGAGCACGACGTGGTCGCGATCGTCACCGACCACAGCGCCTTTCCGTATGCGACCATCGCCAAGCACGCCAAATCGATCGTCGACACGCGCAACGCGCTGAAGCACATCCCGCATGATCGGGATAAGGTGATGCTGCTGGGTGGGGGGGATTTTTAGGAGTTGCA
>CAZQAS010000054.1:4422-11410 GCA_964591285.1 uncultured Rhodothermales bacterium | reverse complement strand
CATTCACGATGGCAGAGCCCGCCGTCGACGCCCCGTCGAGTGTTGAGCCGTATCGGTTCACTGTGGAGGATTACCACAGGATGACGGAGACCGGCATTCTCCCGCCGGAAGCACGGGTCGAGCTCATCGAGGGACAGATCATCGCGATGACCGCACCCGCGCCGCCGCACGCCGGAACGGTTAACCAACTCAATCAAATCTTCGTGACGGCGCTGGAAGGACGTGCCGTCGTTCAGATTCAGAGCGGACTGTATCTGGACGAGTGGAGCGAGCCGCAGCCGGACGTTTCTATCCTAAAGCCCCGCGACGATTGGTACAAGCAGCGGCAGCCGACCGCCGACGATGCCCTCCTCGTTCTCGAAGTCGCGCATACCACGCGCGTCCACGATCGTGACGTGAAGTCCACGCTGTATGCTCGATTCGGGATCCTTGAGTACTGGATTGTCGACGTGATCGCACAGTGCGTTGAAGTCCACCGCCGGCCGAACGAGATGGCGTATGATTTTCTAGAACGCCACGAGCGCGGTCACGTCTCACCTATCTCTTTTCCGGATATTACGATCGACGTCGCGTCGCTCTTCTGACGGTCGATTAGTTCGTCATCACAACGGAGAATCCGCCCTTGATCTCGATCCCGCGATCGGCAAGCGCGGTCACCTTCGGCCGGTCTTGCCCCGTTGGCACGTTGACGTTCGGAGCGTCCACCAAATATCTCGAGGGACGCGCGAAAATGTGGCGCGCAGAGGTTATATCCGCCGGGTCGGATGTGTCTAGATGTACGGAAGCTGTCCGTTTCATCTAAACCTACCCACGGCCATGCGTACGCTCTGCTCGCTACTATTTTTCGGGTGGATGGTCCTTGCCCAGACCGCCCCCGCGCAAACGACACTCTTCTTCGAGGATTTTGACGGCGTCACGGCGCCGGACGCGCCTCCCGGATGGACCTTCGGTGACGGCTGGGATACCGATCCTGGTGTCGCCTCGAGCGGCTCGGGTCTCAACAATCTCCGCCACAGCGGATCAGGCACGGGCTCCGCCGAGACGCCCGTGATCGATCTAAACGGAGTCGTCGGCGCGAACCTCAGCTATCTTGCTCGCCGCACGTCGTCGTACGATCCCGCAAACCTGCGCGTTGTCGCATCGAACGACGGCGGTTTGACCTTTCCGCTGACAATCCTCGGAGCGGGCTCGGCGGTGCCCGCGTCCACCTCATACGACTCCGTCGGCGTCGCCCTCCCGGCGTCGCTGATAGGGTCATCGGCCGTCGTGCTGCGTTTCGAAGGTTTCGGCTTAAGCTCATCCAGTGCGAATGCCAGAATCGATGATCTCACCATCACCTCATCGACCGATCCTCCGCCGCCGGACCCGAGCGTCCTTGAGTTCTCCACGGCCGAAACGAGTGCTCTGGCGGGGGATACCGGAATTCAGGTGCCCATCCAATTGACGCTAAATCCAATCGAAGGACTGCAGGGTCTTCAATTTCGGGTCTCCTGGGATCTGGATTCTCTCAGCCTCACGAACCTCATCCGCGGTCCGGCCATCAGCGATGCCGCCACCTGGACGCTCGACTTCGAACCCGGTGCACAGCAGGCGGACGTCGTGCTCCTCGGCAGCGGAACGGCCGCTCTCCCGGCCGGCAGCCACGAACCGCTCGTCACGTTGGAATTCGCGGCCGGTGCGGCCGACGTGACCCAAATGGGGTCGATCCGACTGGTAAACGTCGTCAGCGCCTTGCCGACTGCGGAAGGCGACGACGCAGGCGTGATCCCGGGCGGTGACCATCCCTTCACGCTCACGGGTCGCGTTGCGAACTTCGTAGCCTCCGCATTGAATCTCGATCTTGGGATAGTGGAAGTCGGAAGCCCGGACAGCGTGCTCTTCACCGTGTCCAATCCGGATGGACAGACCGACCTGGAGATCACGTCAACGGCCGTTTCCAACCACCTCTTCTCGATCCTTCCCGGGGCCGCCGTCGTTCCGCCGAATGAGAGTCAAGACTTCTACGTCTTCTTCGCGCCGACGATGACCGAGTTCGGCCGACAGAATGGCGAGATAGTTTTCTATCATAATGCTCAGGGGGATTCCACCATCATTTTTCTGACCGGGAAGGGACACAGCGGCCGAGGAGACGCCGAAGGCGACGGAACCGTAGACGCCCTCGACGTGGTGCATGCCATCGACTACGTGCTGTCCCGACTCTCGCCCAGTCCGGTGCAGATCGCGGCGTCGGATCTGTTCCCGTTCCCTGCCGGCGACCTGGCCATCGACGTGCGCGATCTGACCGTCCTCACGCAGGCGATCGCTCACGGGCAATGGCCGGACGGCATTGCGCTGCCCATCGAAGAGACGACGACGACCATTGCAAGCAGCGCCGTGGCACACGTACTGATCTCGCCGAATGAGAGTCAGCGGACGGACGTGCAAATTTCTCACAACGTCCCCCTTCGGTCGCTCCAGCTCGTATTCCCGGCCGAGCAAGACCTCTCGAGCGGCATCCGCATCGAAGGAATGACCGTCGTCACCGGCTACGATGTGGATCGTCGAGAGCTCCGCGTCCTCGCATACGTCGCGGATGGCGGTGCCGTACCGGCCGGGAAACTGCGGCTGACCGTCCCCGGCGAAGTTGGGGTACCGCGCTTCGCATCGGCCGTCGACGACGAGCGGGAGCGAATGCGCGTCGACGCCAGCGTTTCGACCGGAACGCTCGATCCGAAGGATCAGCCGGCGCCGAGGCTCGCGCCATTCCCCAATCCGTATCGGCCCGATGCAGGTGTGCTGTCCTTCGGCATGACGGGTAGGGTGCTCGTCTACGACCTGCTCGGCCGCGAGATCTTTGCCGCCGAGCAGGCGAGTACGTGGGACGGACGCGACGTCGCCGGGAGAGTCGTCGCCCCAGGATTGTACATCGTCCAAACCGAGCTCGATGACGACCGGCAGTCGCGGCCGATCACCGTTGTGCGATAGCACAGACGTTCATGACCCGCTGCGGTCGTGGGGCTTTCCATCCCGCCCCGCGGCCGCGAGAGCGGTTTGCGTCAAGAAGAACGCCACGGCGGATAGTCGCGCCGCCTCGAGCTTCAGTGCATCTGTGCATGACCGCTCGACGACCGCCAAACTGCCGCTCAACTACAGCTCGACCGTCGCTCCGCGGCTGGCCAGAGATTGCTGCGCGGCGGCGAGTATCTGGACGACGGCGAGGCCGTTTCGACCGTCCGAGCGCGGGGTCGAACCTGTTCGAATGCAGTGCGCGAAATGCTCACATTCGAGCCGAAGAGGCTCCTGCATGTCGATCTTCGGGATGTGAATGTCGCCGGTTCGGATCGTCATCGCCTCGGCGTAGTCCGCGTAGCGCTTCTCACCCGGCTTGACGTCTACACCTTTGTCGTAGACGCGCACCTTTTCATTGCTCTCTACGTCATCTACGACCGCCATTTTCTTGCTGCCGACCACGGTGACTTTGCGCACCTTGTGGGGATCCAGCCAGCTCGTATGGAGATGCGCGAGCCTACCGTTGGCGAAGTGCACGGTAGCGAAGACGACGTCCTCGATGTCCTGCTGCAGATACGCCTGGCCGCTGGCCGAAACGGCGACCGGCTCGGTGTCGAGAAACCGCAGAGCGATCGAAAGGTCGTGCGGTGCGAGGCTCTCAAGCGCGTTTTCCCGCTGCCTGATGATGCCGAGATTGACGCGAACACTGTACAAGTAGTAGACATCGCCGAGTTCGCCCCGATCGATCATCTCCTCAACCAGCCGAAAGGCCGGATGGTAGAGCAGGAGGTGGCCGACCATCAGACGGCGATCGTTCGCATCGGCCATCTCGACGAGTCGAGCGGCTTCCTCGACGGTTTGCGCCATCGGCTTTTCGACGAAAACGTGCTTGCCGGCCTCCAGAGCGGCTGCGGCCATCTCGTAGTGCTGCGGAGTCTCCGTGGCGATCACAACGCCGTCGATGCGCTCATCGTCGAGTACGTCGTCATACTCCGTCGTTGCCTCGATGTCCGGATACTGCCGCGCAACCGCTTCACAGACGTCAGGCTGCCGGTCGCAGGCGGCCACGACCTCCACGTCCGGCAGCGCATGGAAATTGCGCAGAAGGTTCTTTCCCCAATAACCGATCCCGATTTGGGCTATGCGTACCGACACGTATCCGCTATCCTCTCATTCTCGCCATTGCTAATCCTTCCCTGATTCCGTTCAGGCGCTAAGCACTCGAGAAAAACCTGCAACCCACACCATTCATCGCACCGCCGCCGCCTTATTGACGTACTCCAGTACGGCATCTGCAATGTATTCCTGCTGCTCCTCCTCGAGCTCAGTGTGCATCGGCAGCGAGATGACCTCCGATGCGGCCCGTTCGGTTTCCGTCATGTCGCCGGTGCGACAGGCGCCTCCGGAGAAGACGGGCAGCTGATGGAGCGGCACCGGATAGTAGACGGCGTGCGGAATCTCCTTCTCCTTTAGATGCTTCGAGAGCCCGTCGCGGCCGCCCGGCACGTCCTCTGAAATTCGGATCGTATACTGATGAAAGACGTGCGTTCGGTCGCCGGCGTGGTGCGGCGAGGTGACGAACTCGCTCTCTTCGAATTGCGCGTTGTAAAACCCGGCCGCGTGGCGCCGAGCGGAATTGTACTCGTCGAGATGCCGCAGTTTGACGCCGAGGATCGCAGCCTGAATCGTATCGAGCCGGCTGTTCACGCCGACCATCTCGTTGTGATACTTCTTCTCCGATCCGTGATTGGCAATCATGCGGGTCTTTCGATAAAGGTCTTCGTCGTTCGTCAATATGGCCCCGCCATCGCCGTAGCATCCCAGATTTTTCGATGGAAAGAAGGAGAGGCATCCGACGTCGCCGAGGTACCCTGTCTTCTGACCGTCGTATTCCGATCCGACCGCCTGCGCAGCATCTTCGATGACGTAGAGGTCGTGCTCCTTCGCGATGGCCAGAATGCGGTCCATATCGGCCGGCTGGCCGAACAGGTGGACGGGGACGATGGCCTTTGTGTTTTCGGTGATCAGGTCCTCGATCGCGGCGGGATCGATGTTGAACGTCCGCGGGTCGATGTCCGCGAACACGGGCGTGGCGCCTAGAAGTGCGGCCGCCTCGGCCGTCGCGATAAACGTGAATGCGGTCGTAATGACTTCGTCGCCCGGCCCGATGCCCAGCGCCATCATGGCGATCTGCAGGGCATCGGTGCCGTTTCCGACGCCGATTGCGTAGGATCCGTCGAGATAGCCCGCAAGCTTGCATTCGAACTCGCCAACTTCCGGTCCGCGGATGAAGGCCGTGTTCTCGATCACCGAATCTATCGCCTCGTCGATCTCGCGCCGAATCGCGTGATGCTGCGCACGGAGATCGACCATTTGGATGTTCATAAATGCGTTGCTCGTTGCTCGTTAGTCGTCCCAGCCTTGATTTTCAAGCAGCTGCTCGTCGGGGACGCTGCGAAATTCGGCGGCGGGCACACCTGCGTAGATCGTCTGCCCCTCGGCGTCTTTCGTAAGTACGGCGCCGGCGGCGACGACGGCGTCTGATCGAATTTCCCTGCCGGGCAATATGACCGCTCCCACCCCGAGGCGCGCTCCACGACGAACGACCGCCCCCTTAAAGTGCTTAAACCGCTCCTCGGTCCGCCCAAGATAGTTGTCGTTGCTCGTAAGTACTCCCGGGGCCACGAACACGCGATCCTCAAGCGTCGAGTACGCCGCGATGTACACGTTTGTCTCCAGCTTGCAGTACCGTCCGATGCTACACTTGTTTTCGATCGCAACGCCGCGGCCGACGATGGTAAATTCACCCACCGTCACGTTTTCACGAATCGTAGCCAGATCGCCTACGAGAACCTTCTCGTGAAGTACGCATCCGGCATAGATGACAACGCCGGCTCCAATCAGGCAGCGAGCGCCGACTTCGGCGGGCTCCTGTTGCGTTTCGTTCGTGACCGCGCTGTTCGCTGCACGCATCGGCTGCTTGCCGATCGTCGTTCCATCGTCAATGCGCACCTGATCCCGGATGTGCGTGCCGTCGTGGATGACGACTTGATCTCCAATTTGACACCCCCGACCGATCCGCACTTCCCGGCCAATAGACGCGAAGTGACCAACGCGCGTCCCGGCTTCTATGCGTGTTCCTGCACCGACCACCCCATGGTGTCCGATGTACGCAGTATCGGCGACCTCGACGCCGTCCTCGATCACGAGGTGACGACCGAACCTGGAATCCTCGGGGCTATGCAAGCTGCTCATTCGTCCCTATACGTATTCGTTTAGAATCATCAAAATAAAGAGCGCGTCGAGGCGTAATGTTAAAGCCTCGCGACTTTTCCATCCACGACTGGGCGACAACCAAGTTGCGCAACACGTTGCATATGTTTGCGCAATGTCAATTTTGCTCGCATTTTCTCACGTACATTGCTGAAATGGGATAAAAGCGCTTTCTAAGACTATTTTTTGATGACGAAAAGGCTATATTGACAACCGTCTTCAAATCCCCATAAGTTCATCGCACAAAAAGAACGAGAGAGCAAATGGCGAAACGATCCGGGACGAAAAAGGCTGGCCAATTCACCTTCGAGGTGATCTCCGAAGAGAAGGCTCAAGAGGAACTGTCTGAACTACGAAGTGGCAAAGGCGGTCGTGCCTCAAAATATGAGCCTCTCGCCGATGAGGCGCAAAGCTTGTCCGGCGACAAAGTCCTGAAAGTCAAACTAGGCAAGAACGAGGTGGGTGGACTTCGCGGGTATTTGCGTCGTCGATTCGGCGAGAAGTACACCGTGAAGTCATCCAAGATCGATGGTGACGAGTATATGGCGTTCGTGCTACTGACGCCCGAAGAAGCGAAAGGCAAGTAGAACGCGAGATGTACCTGGCGCGCGCCGACACCTGTGTCAGCCGGTCCGGGTTATAAACGCGAAAAAGCCCGTGCCCCACGTTGGGAGCACGGGCTTTTTTTGCGTCGTCTCAAGTCACCGCCTTAGAGCGTTTCCAGATA
>CAZQAS010000054.1:0-4322 GCA_964591285.1 uncultured Rhodothermales bacterium | reverse complement strand
CTTAGAGCGTTTCCAGATAGTGCTCGGCGAGGCTCTTATAGCTGCCGTAGGTGGCGTTCTGAAAGGCCTCCTTTGCAGCGGCCGTGTTGCCGTCGAACATGAGGGCCTCACCTTTTACGAAGTAAATCTTCGCCGCATCGGTCCGGCTTCCGCGATGCATCTCCAGCGCCTGGTCGGCAAGCTGGATGGCCTCGTCGTAGTTGCCGAGCGAGTTGTTGGCCGCCGCCATGTAGAAGTACGTGTCGGCATCGGCCTCCAGATACTCCTGCAGTTGCTCAAGATAGCCGAGGGCCTCGCGTGCATCGCTGGCCGAGGGCTCCGCCTGTCTACCCAGCGCCGAGGAAGCGAGATAGACAAAGTGCTCGCGAATACCCTCCTCACCGGCCTCGACCGCATCGGAGTCGTTATTCTCCTTGCCGAAGGTGATTAGCTCCTCATAGGCGGCGATGGCATCCATGTCTCGCTCCAGCTTCTTCAGTGCGAGCGCCTTGCCGAGATAGTTGTTCGAGTACTGCGGATACAGCTCGATGCCCGTTTCAAAACGGTCGAGAGCGCCCTCGAAATCTTCGTTCTGGACGAGCTGCTTGCCGAGATTATAGTCGAGCTGTGCGGCGACTTTACTTGCACGCTGTGCGATGTCCGCGTCGCCCTCCTGCTGGGCCAGCTGCGCCGCCTCCGTGAATTGTGAGTAGGCCTCTTCGTAATTCTTAGCCTTCGCTGACTCAATGCCGGCATTGTACGCTTCCTTATATCCCTGCGCGAAGACAGGAGAAGCCGAGATGCCGCCGATGAGGATGGCCAGTAGGATTACGAAAGAGGACCGCTTAAGCGTCTGCATAATGTTCACAGTCATCTCCTTCTTCCGGCTATGGGTGGTTGAACTAATTTCGTCGTGCGGTGGCGGATTAGGTCTCTCCGCACCCTCTAAGATCGCTAGAACTATGCCAAGTGGCCAGATCGCCGCCATAGAAGCGCTTTGGAAATCCGACCTCTGTTCTCACACACTCGAGGGGTACTGGTGGAATTTGCCGTGGGTTCCGAAGACCGATTCAAGGGATCTTGACGTCACGGTGTATGATACGGTGCACGGGCAGTGTACACCGTACAGGTCTGGATTAAAAGTTCGGCACCATGGCGTGCTCCCGATAGAAGCCGTCGATCAAGTCCACGGCTTTCTCCGGATCATCGGTCAACTCAAAGAGATCGCGGTCCTTCGAGGAGATGTTTCCGGCGGCCAGTACCGATTCGGATAGCCAATCCACCAGCCCGCCCCAGAAGGCGGTGCCCATCAGCACGATCGGAAATCGCGTAGACTTGCCGGTCTGGATGAGTGTCAGCGACTCGAAGAGCTCGTCCATGGTCCCGAATCCGCCCGGCAGCACGATGAAGCCCATCGCGTACTTGACGAACATCACCTTGCGGACGAAAAAGAAGTTGAAGTTGATGTTTTTGTCGTGGTCGACGAACGGATTGCTGTGCTGCTCATGCGGCACGACGATGTTGAGCCCGACCGACTTTCCACCTGCCTCACGTGCTCCTTTGTTGGCCGCTTCCATAATACCCGGCCCGCCGCCGGTGATGACGCCGAAGCCGCGCTCAACGAGGTGTCGACCGACCTCTTCACCGAGTTCGAAGTACGGATCGTCCTGACTCGTCCTGGCCGACCCGAAGACCGAGACACATGGACCGAGCCGGGCGAGCTTGTCGAATCCATCGACGAACTCAGACATGATGCGGAAGATGCGCCACATGTCGCGGGTATGGACCTGATGCCACGTCTGCATTTCTTGCTGCGACATCCGGACATCCGGCGGAGATTGCCGGCCGAGGGGGTCTTCAGGTTCTTGCGGTCCAGGGGATTCTTGCGGTCCAGGCTGCATGTTGGAATCGTATCGTGGAACGAGGGGTCGTGCGGTTCGCGGTGGCCGGTCGTGAGGATGACACATCGCACGCGCGAACGTTGGATGTGGCACACCAGCGAGACGTCGCAGGGCGGCACATCGCCTGCGACGTCGACCGTGCTAAAATAATAATAATGCCATGCGGCGGAGCGAAAACAAAAACCGCCCCCGGCCGGAGCCGAGAGCGGTTTGTTTTCAATAGATCATCGCACCTCGTACAGAGACGTGTGATCCCGTAGATGATGGGCGAACCCGCTAGTAGTTCTGTGCGACCTCTTCGCGGTACTCTTCGTTCGCATAGATTGCAACCTCTACTCGGCGGTTCTCCTGGCGGCCCGCATCGGTGTCGTTCGATGCGATGGGCTCGCCCTCGCCCTTGCCGACGGTCGTGATACGATCGGTCGATACGCCCTGCGACTGAAGGTAGCTAGCGGCCGAGTTGGCTCTGCGCCGCGACAATCCCATATTGTACTCGTCCGATCCGGTGGCGTCCGTGTGGCCGACGATCACGAGGTCGGTGTTCGGATAATCCTGAAGGTTGGTGGCAAGACTGCGCAGCTGATCGCGGGCCGGAGCCCGCAGGTCCGCGGAATCGAAGTCAAACAGCAGACTGTTGTCAAATCGCACCGCGATGCCTTCTCCAACGCGGTCTACTTCGGCGCCCTCGAGGTCTTCCTCGAGTTCGCGGGCCTGCCGATCCATCTGCTGTCCGATGATTGCGCCGGCCGTGCCGCCTACGGCTGCACCGATAATGGCGCCTTTGGCCGTATCGCCGTATTTACTGCCGACGACGCCGCCGATCACGGCACCAGCGCCGGCACCGGCGGCCGCGCCCTTCTCGGTTCGGCTCAAACTCTGGCATCCGACGAAGCTGGTAGCGGCTAGCATCAGAGCCACCAGCGCGAGCGCTGTGTATCGTTGTGTGTGTCGTTGTAACATTGGTCTAGAGAACCTCCATCCGGTTGAAATCAAATCATCTCTACGCAGACACTCATCAAGCTTGATGCCAATGCGTGCCGAACGACGCGCTTATATTAGCGGCCGCCTCGAAAAGCCGGCCATCACCACTCCATGAAATCACACGCTATACCCTCGCCGAGCAGGGAATTTCCGGAGGCCTCGACTCTTTCGTCAATTCGTAACAGCCGTAAAGATCCTGCAACCGCGGACGTTCTGGGGTGAGTAGAAAACAACCCAGTTCGATTCGCATTTGTAGAGAAGCGTGGACAAAATAGGCACCCATCAATCCTATTAACCATCACCCAGCATAACACTACATGAAGCTAATCATACCGATGGCCGGCCGAGGAACGCGTGTTCGGCCGCATTCTCACGTCACACCGAAACCGCTCCTCGCCGTCAAGGGCAGAAGCATGGTCGAGCGCATCGTCGACACCTTTAATCGGGTGCTGCCAACCAACCTCGACGAGGGCGTGTTCGTGCTCGGGCCGGATTTCGGGCAGGAGGTCTACGACGCCTTGTCCGCCATCTGCGAACGGCACGGCATGTCGGCGAATTTCGCGGTTCAGGAGACTGCGGAAGGCACCGCGCACGCCGTCTACGCGGCCGCAGACTACCTCCAGGGCGACGGCATCGTCGTATTCGCCGATACAGTGTTCGATATGGAGCCGGGCGTCGATCTGGAGGATGCCGACGTGGTCGCCTGGGTCAAGTTCGTCGACGATCCGAGCCGTTTCGGCGTCGCGGTCCGCGAAGGAGAGAAGGTCGTCGAGCTGGTGGAGAAGCCGTCCGAGCCGATCTCCAACGAGGCGCTCATCGGCATCTATTACGTGCGCGAGCTCGACCGTCTAAAAGCAGCCATCAAGGGCCTGATCGACGACGATCTCCGCGGCAAAGGCGGTGAGTATCAGCTTACGGATGCTTTTGATCGCATGCTCAAGCAAGACGCCGTCTTCAAGACGGCCTCGGTCACCGAATGGCTGGATTGCGGAACCATTCCTGCACTCCAGGACACGACGCGGCACATTCTGGACAAGGAACGTGACGGTCTCCATCAGGGAGACGTCGAGAACAGCGTCATCCTCGATCCGGTCTACATCGGCCCCGGAGCGCGCATCGTGAACTCCGTCGTCGGACCGTACACGTCCGTCGAGGCGAAAGCAACGATCACCGGTTCGGTGGTGCGCGAAAGCATCGTCTTCGCGCACGCCGAAGTCGTCGACGCCACCCTCGAGGCCTCGCTCGTGGGTCAGCACGCCGTCGTCAAGCCGGCACCACGACGCATCAACATTGGAGACCACTCGGAAATCGGTTAAGTCTTGTACACCTTCCCCCGACATGTCGAGCAGAAGCTCGGCTTCGACGTCCTCCGCGAGCGGCTGGCCGGCATGATGCGCAGCCCGCTGGGGACGGACCGTCTCCACGACGCGGAACGTCGGACCATCGAGGTGGAGGCGTTCA
>CAZQAS010000053.1:12168-20176 GCA_964591285.1 uncultured Rhodothermales bacterium | reverse complement strand
TATTCGCCTGCTGATTGAACGGCGTCAACCAGCGTGCGCACTTCCTGACCGAGTACGTTGAAGACGGTCAGGTTCACGCCGCCTGGCTCTTGCACCGAGTACATGATGGTCGTCGTCGGATTGAACGGATTCGGGTAATTCTGATGCAGCCGAAACCCTTGCGGCGGCGTCAAAGCGGGTTCCGAAATCGACGTGGTCGTCTCCGGGCCCAGGCGAATCATCCAGGCGTCGGCGGAGCCCGCACCGTAGGACTCCGTATCGCCGATCAAAATAAATCCGCCGTCGGCGGTTTCAATCACGCCCTTGCTCTCGTCGGGATCGCCTCCCCCAAGGGTTTTCGTCCAGAGTTGATCGCCATTCGCGTCGGTTCGAATCAGCAGCATGTCCCCATCCATCGAGGAGGCCGCGATGACAAATCCGCCATCGGATGTCTCATCGAGTGCACTCGATGAGCCGATGCCGCCTACGAAGGTTCGCGTCCACAGGCTGTCTCCATCCGCATCGGTCCGAACCAGAGTGAATTCGGTATACGAGGAATAGGCGAGGGCGAATCCGCCGTCGGACATTGGTTGGAGGACGCGTGCGACCTCGCCGCTCTCTCCTCCGTACTTTCTCGTCCAGAGCGTATCTCCGGCGGCATCGATCCGGAGCAACCACGCGTCCGTCGATTGAGCGCCTCCGTTGTTGTAGGAACCGGCAACGATGAACCCGTCGTCCAGCGTTCGATCGATGGCGTAGCCGTCCTGGTAGCTGCTCCCGCCGTACGTCTTGGACCACAGACTGTCGCCCTGCGCATCGGTGCGAACCAGCCAGAGACTTGAGCCGAAGCCGTTGTGGTAGGATCGGGTGGTTCCGCAAAGGAGAAATCCACCATCGGCGGTCTCCACGACGTCGCTGGCGTTGTCCGTCAAAAACCAGCCGTAGCTTCTCGACCAGAGGGCGCTCCCGTTCGGATCCGTCCGGATGAGCATCGCGTCCGAGACCGCTTCAAAGACCGATCCGGCTATGATGAATCCGCCGTCGGCGGTCTCCCTGACCGAACGGGCATCTTCATGCGCATCCGCGATGCCGTAGGTCCGTGTCCAGAGCGTATCCCCGTGCGCATCGGTGCGAATGAGCCATCCATCGGATCTGCCGGCACCGAAAGAGAAGGTCTGGCCGCTGATGACGAATCCACCGTCGGACGTCTGCTGAATGGCTTTTGCGCGATCCGAGGCTCCCCCTCCGAAAGTTCTCGTCCAGAGTGTGTCAGGTTCCTGGGCGACGGCTATCTGGGCAATGCAAAGCAGCACGCCGAGTCCCAACAGGTGTTGAATGCAGGATTTCATGGTCATCCGTCGTTCGTGAGTCATCCGAGTGGTCCGCCCGTATCTACTATTGCGTCGTCTCCGCGCGAAACCCGCCATGAGCCAAGAAAATGAGCAAGATTCTCCAATGGCTTCTGCTTTCTTCGCAGCAATCGCTATCATCCGCAGGGTGACCGTGGCGTTCTACCAGGAGACGAGTGATGGCGGAGACGGGACAGATAACGGCTTGGCTGAAAAGATTGCGCGAGGGCGACGAGGCCGCGCTGGAGACCCTCGTACCACTGGTATATGATGAGCTTCACCGGCTGGCGCAGCTGCATCTGCGCAGGGAGCGGGGAGGACACACCCTCGGCGCGACCGCCCTGGTCAACGAGGTGTATCTGAAGCTTGTCGACCAACAGGTGATCGACGCGGGTGATCGCGTGCAGTTTTTTAAGATTGCCGGCATCACGATGCGCCGGCTGCTCTGCGACTACGCCCGCAAGCGAGCACGCCTCAAGCGCGGCAGCGGCCAACGCCCTGTTCCGATCGAGGACGTAGAGCGCTTTCTTTCGGACGACGAGGCAGATGAAGTCCTCGCTCTCGATGAGGCCCTGGATCGGCTATCGGCCATCGACCCGCGCGCGAGCGAGGTGGTGCAGTACCGATTCTTTAGCGGATTGACGCTTGAAGAGACGGCCGAGGCACTGGACGTTTCGCTTCGAACCGTGCAGCGGGACTGGACGGTGGCCCGCGCCTGGCTGCGCAAGGAAATCGTGCAGGAGCTTCAGTTCTAGGGGCTTGGATGGCCGGATTCGGCTGCGTTCGTCGCGATATCGGGCATCCACCTACCACAATTCGGCGGAAACATGCATGAACTCTGAACGCTGGGAGCAGGTCAAGACGATCTTTTTCGGCGCACTCGAGCAGTCCGCGGAAGAGCGCACGAAATATCTGGACGTATCCTGCAGCGGAGACGAGGAGTTGCGGGCAGAGATCGAGGAGCTGTTGTCCGCGCAGACCGATGGCCGGAGTCTCCTGCTTGAACGGCGGCTCATCATGGAAGAAGGTGCTGAGGCTGCCATTCCGGACAGCGTGATCGGCACCCGCATCGGGCGCTACAACGTGAAGAAGCTGATCGCGCGCGGCGGAATGGGGGCCGTGTATCTGGCCGAGCGCGACGGCGACTTTTCACAGCACGTTGCCCTAAAGCTTATTCGTCCGGGTCGGCAATCGGTCGACTCCGTGGCGCGATTCCGGGTGGAGCGGCAGATTCTCGCACGCCTGCAACATCCCGGCATTGCCCGGCTGCTCGATGGTGGGATGTCAAAGCAAGGACAGCCGTACCTGGTGATGGAGCACGTCGAGGGGACGCCCATCACGGAATTCTGCGACGCGAATCGGGTCCCGATGAATGAACGGCTGCGCCTCTTTCAGAGCGTATGTGCCGCCGTGCAGTTCGCGCACCGAAACCTCGTCGTCCATCGCGATCTCAAGCCGTCGAACATCCTTGTCACGGAGACCGGTGAGATCAAACTGCTCGACTTCGGCATCGCGAAACTGCTCGATCCGACGCCGGCGGAAATATCCATCCCGTGGACACGGACGGATATGCGGATGCTCACGCCCGAGTACGCCGCGCCCGAGCAGGTGCGCGGCGAGCCGGTAACGACCGCTACGGATGTGTACGCTCTCGGTGTGGTGCTGTACGAGCTGCTGACCGGCCGGCGGCCGTATCGGCTGCCGGAGCGTCGTATGGCCGAAGTGGAACGCATCATCTGTGAAGAGGCGCCGGCACCGCCGAGCACCGCCGTCGGGGAAATCGAAGAGGTGGCCCGAG
Source organism: uncultured Rhodothermales bacterium (assembly GCA_964591285.1). Taxonomy (GTDB): domain Bacteria; phylum Bacteroidota; class Rhodothermia; order Rhodothermales; family VXPQ01; genus CAZQAS01. The sequence goes on along the minus strand of CAZQAS010000053.1, from coordinate 17,050 downwards.
CCGATGGGTCGACCGACGTGCTGACGCCCGAACGAGTGAGCGCCGCACGCGGCACCCAGTCCGTTCGATTGCGTCGAACCTTGCAGGGCGATCTCGATAACGTCGTCCTGATGGCCCTGCGCAAGGAGGCCGAGCGCCGATACGCTTCGGCCGAGCACCTGGCGGCGGATCTTGGTCGATATCTCGAAGGCCACCCCGTGAAGGCGCGGAAGGACACGCTGGCCTACCGGGCGAGCAAATTCGTGCGGCGGAACGGATTCGCTGTAGCGGCAGCGGCAGCGTTCGTACTCCTGCTCGTCGGATTCAGTGTGGTGACGTCATTCCAGGCGCGCCGGATCGCCCACGAGCGCGACAGGGCGGAACAGGTGTCGGCGTTTCTCGCCGACGTTTTTGCCGCGGCCAATCCAACGGCGGCCCAGGGAGACACCCTCACGGCCCTCGAATTGTTGGGCCGCGGTGTCGCCCGCATTGAGACTGAGCTCGCCGAGCAGCCGGACGTTCGTGCCGATCTCCTCGAAGTGATGAGCAGCGCGTATTTCGCGCAGGCGGCCTACGGCCTGGCGGACACGCTCGCCCGTACGTCCGTGTCGCTCCGCTCAGCGGCTGCCTCGCCGGCGCTGCCGCGTTCGCAGACGCTGCTGGCCGAGGCACTGGAAGCACAGAGCCGCTTCACCGAAGCGGACTCGGTGTATCGTCTGGTCGTTGCCCATCATCGCCGGCATAGAAATTCGGCCGCACTCATCGAGGCGATGGAACGGCGAGGTCAATTTCTGATCGAAAGCCTGAGTCCGCCCGACACCGTAAAGGCCGTGTTCGAGGAAGCGCTCACACTCCGGCGGCAGCACTTCGGTACGGACGATCCCGGGCGCGGCCAAACACTCTACCTCTACGCAAAAGCGCATCACGTGGGCGGCGACTACACGACGGCCGAACGCCTTTTCCGCGAAGCGCTTGACGAGCAGCGGCGCTTCCCAGGCGACGCTGCCGTCACGGCGCAGACCCTCGCACAGCTCGCTCCGATTTTGAGCATTCGGCGAGACTACGCGGCGGCGGACTCGGTACTTCGCGAAGCCGTGCGGTTGCACGAGCAGCTTTACGGGCGGACGCATCCTGAGACGGCAAGCATGATGGCCTTACTGGCCCACAATTTGACATCGACGAATCGTCTGGATGAGGCCGAAGGACTCCTGCGCGAAGTGCTTGCCACATACCGGGAGCAGGGCGGCCGGGAGAGCCAGGGATACGTCTCGGCGCTCCGCATGCTTCGCCGGCTTCTCACCGTTGCGGCGCGTTACGACGAAGCACTGAACGTCGCCGACGAGGTCATGCAACTTACAGCGGAGGTCTACGGCCCCGAAAGCAGGAGCTACGCCACCAATCTCGCCCACTATGCCCAGGTTTTGCACAACGCCGGAAAACCGGCAGACGCCCTCCCGATGTTCATGGAGGCGCTCCCGCTGCTGAAGACGGCTTTTGGATCGGAGACTCCGTTCTATGCCACGATAATGGCCGACGCCGGCCGTGCGATGGAGGATCTGAATCGATCCGCTGAAGCCGAGGCGCTCTATGAGCAGGCATACGCGATCATGGAAAGCGGTCTTGGATTCGGAAGCTTTGAGCGGAGCAGGCTCGCGTTCACACTCGGGAAGCACCACGCCGCTCGAGGCGATCACGATGGTGCGCTGGCCTATTTTGAAGACGCCTCGTCCGTGCGCGTGTCCGGCTCCGATCCCTCGGCCTTACTTGCCGCACGTGCTACGTACGCCCTCGGCGCCACTCTGCTGGCACTCGATCGTCGCGACCAGGCACTGTCACATCTCCGTATCTCCGAAGGTCGCCTGCGCGAACTCCTTGGCGAAGACCACGAAGAAAGCCGCGCAGCCACTCGCACACTCACCGCGGCACAGTGAAGTCGAAGCCAAGATCCTTCGCACCTTGTGCGCTGGAACCAGTCTTAACAGTGTCGTTAATCATAGCCCGTACTAAATCGCTACTATTCGAGACTTCGGGAAAGGTATCGTGCCACTCCGGACATCAATCGCGCAATAAATGGCGGGCTCCATGCCGGGAGAACGAACGATTCTGATCGTCGACGACGAGGCCGATCTCCTCGATATGCTATCCTATAATCTCGAGAAGGATGGCTACGAGGTAGCGACGGCGCGGAACGGCTTGGAGGGACTTGAACGTGCGCGGAAGATCCGGCCCGATCTGATCATCCTGGACGTGATGATGCCGGAAATGGACGGCATCGAAGTCTGCAGGAGCATTCGCCGGGACCAGCAGCTGCGCCGGACGCCGGTGATCATGCTGACGGCGCGAACGCAAGACGACGACTACGTGCGCGGACTCGACGTGGGCGCCGACGTGTATCTCGGCAAACCGGTATCCGTGCCCGTCATTTTGAGCCAGGTACGGGCGCTGTTTCGCCGCGACGATGGAGCCGAAAAGCCGGATGTGCTCCGTACCCACGGCATCGAGATCAATCGCGACCGCTATCTGGTCGTGCGTGATGGGGAGGAGCTCCGGCTGCCGCGGCGGGAATTCGAGCTGCTCTATTTCCTGGCGTCCCATCCGGGAAAGGTCTTCAGCCGGCATGAACTTTTGGATGGGGTCTGGGGACCGGACGTGTTCGTCGTCGATCGTACGGTGGACGTCCACGTCCGGAAAATCCGGGAGAAGCTGGGCGACGATCTGATCGAGACCGTAACCGGGGTCGGCTACAAGCTACGCAAGCAGTGATGACGCGCCTCCCTCTAAAGATCGCCCTCGCCGCGGGGCTGGCTGCCGGAGGGATCGGCACTTTGTTCTGGCTCCTCGCCGACGTCTCGCTTCTGTACACGGCCCTCACGGCTGCTGCTGCGGCTCTGACCGTATACGCCGTCGTGAGGCAGCAGGTGACCGATAGGCTCCCGCGGATCGAAGCCGTCCTGAACGATTTGCGAGCGCAGGGCGGCCGTCAGGATGCGACGCCGGGCGACCATGGAGACGAGATCGACCGGATCACAAGGCGCGCCGATCAGACGCACCATGCCGTAACGAAGCGCATCGAGGAGCTGAGCAGGGCGGACCATCACCGGCGCGACTACGTGGGGGACGTCTCCCACGAGATCAAGACGCCCATCTTCGCGATTCAGGGCTTTGCGGAGACGCTCCTTGGAGGCGCGCTCGACGATCCCGGCGTCAATCGGGGCTTCGTCGAGAGGATCCTGCAGAATGCAAACCGGCTGAATGCCCTCGCCAGGGATCTTGCCGAAATCTCGCGGCTGGAAACCGGGATGATTAAGCTCTCGCGAGCCCGTTTTCACGTGCGCCGTGTATACGAGGAGGTGCGTGAGTCGCTCGATCTGGCGGCGCGCGACAAGGCCATCGAGATCGAAATCGTCATAGGGGCGGGCTCGGACGTGGTGGACGGCGATCGGGACCGGATCCGCCAAGTGATTACCAATCTCGTCGACAACGCCGTCAAGTACGGCCGGGAAGGTGGACGCGTCGAGCTGGGAGCGGAGCGCGCGCACGACGAAGTACGGCTGTACGTCCGTGACGACGGTATCGGTATCGCGCCCGGGGACCTGTCGCGCGTCACTGAACGCTTCTACCGGGCCGATAAAAGCCGATCGCGTGGGCAGGGAGGCACGGGGCTCGGACTCGCGATCGTGAAGCACATCCTGGTCGCCCATCGAACCGATCTTCAGATCGAGAGCACGCCCGGAAAGGGATCGGCATTTTCGTTCAAACTGCCGGCGGTGGAAGAGCGAGTGGATGCGGTCGGACAATGACGCTGGATTGGCATCGTTTCGAATTGATTTTCGAGGAGATGCGAAGCTACGGCGACGATCGCAGGGGAACGGCGGCCTGGACGTTCCGTGTATTTGGTGCAACAAGTGATAATGTCCCCGCGGCTAGCGATCTTCCGCGCATGAAACTCTCGAAGCTCATCAAGCAGGAGACCTTCACCTCGCTCGCACAGGAGACGATCCTCAATGTGATGGTCACGAATTCGTGGCTCGTCGGCGAGCTCTCCGCCGCGATGGGTGAGTTTGGCATCACCCCGGTGCAGTACAACGTGCTGCGGATCCTGCGCGGGAGCCATCCCGATCGGATGACCTGCAGCCAGATCGGCGAGCGCATGCTGGATCGCACCCCCGACGTAACGCGCATGCTCGACCGTCTGGAACGCTCGGGACTCATCGAGCGCGCGCGGGCCGAGCACGACCGGCGCGTCGTGGAGGTCGGCATATCGAAGAAGGGCTGTGAGTTGCTGGACCGCATGGACGACGACATCGCCGGCGCACAGCATCGCTTGACGCGCCATCTCTCCGAGTCCGAGCAGCGCACGCTCTGCGAGCTGCTCGAGAAGCTGCGAATCGACCAGTAGCATGCTGCGCAAAGCATACGTCCTCTCCCGGCCGCAGAAGCTCTTCGTCACCTGCGCGGCCGTTTTCATCACGGCGCTGGTCATCGCCGAGGCCACCGCGAGTAAGTTCTTCACGGCGTGGGATCTACCCTTCACGCTCACCATCTTCGGCGTCGATTTCGACTCGGTGATCATGACGGCGGGCGTGATCGCCTTTCCCATCACCTTCATCGTCACCGACCTGCTGAACGAGTACTACGGGAAGCAGGGGATCCGCTTCGTGACGTACCTCGGGATGGTGATGATCGTCTTCGAATTCGTCCTCCTCCAGATCGCCATGGGGGTGCCGACAGCCTCCATCTCGCCGGTGCCCGCCGAGGCTTTCGACACGGTGTTCGGCGCCTCCGGGCGGGTCATTTTCGGCAGCCTGGTGGCGTACCTCGTCGGACAGCTCGTCGACATTACGCTGTTCCACTGGCTTCGAAAGCTCACGGAGGGACGGATGCTGTGGCTGCGGGCGACCGG
>CAZQAS010000053.1:0-12068 GCA_964591285.1 uncultured Rhodothermales bacterium | reverse complement strand
ACGAAAAGTCACCCGGGAGCTTCCCGAACGGCAGTCCGGGCACCTTGCCGAGCAGGAGAATGATCCCCCCGACCACGGCCAATCCGATCCCGAAGATGATGAGCAGCCGCCCGATGTCCGACATAGAAGCGCGGACCTCAATCGATTAAACCGACGCCTCTTCACGCACTTCTCGACCGACGAACGACAGCCAGCCGTGCTCGTCGTTGCCCTTCTGCACGACGTCGAAGAACGCTTCCTGCAATTCTTCGGTGATCGGCCCGCGGTGGCCGGGTCCGATCTGGTACTTGTCGACCGTCTTGATCGGCGTGACCTCCGCGGCGGTGCCCGTGAAGAAGAGCTCGTCGGCGACGTAGAGCGCCTCGCGTGGCAGGCGCGTCTCGATGATCTCGTAGCCGCGCTCTCGGGCGAGCGTGATGACGGCATCGCGCGTAATGCCCGGCAGGATGGAAAGCCCCGTCGGGGCCGTGTAGATCTTACCGTCGCGCACCACGAACAGGTTCTCGCCGCTGCCCTCGGCTACGTATCCGTCGTGCGAGAGCATGATACCCTCCATGTAGCCGTTGAGCACCGCGTCCATCTTGACGAGCGATGCATTCAGGTAGTTGCCGCCGGCCTTCGCGAGGGCGGGATGCGTGTTGGGCGCCATCCGACTCCACGAGGCGACGTGGACGTCGACACCCTCGTTCAGAGCCTTGTCCCCCAGATACGCCCCCCACTCCCAGACGGCGATGACCGTCTCGACCGGGTTTTTCAGCGGATTGACGCCCATCGGACCCACACCGCGGAAGACCAGCGGCCGGATATAGCACGCCTCCAACCCGCTCTCGCCAATTGTCTCTATGGCGGCATTCTCGAGCTCCTCGACCGAGTACGGGATCTCCATCCGATGGATCTTCGCTGAGTCGATCAGACGGCGCATGTGCTCACGGAGGCGGAAGATGGCCGAGCCGCGATCCGTCTTGTAGCAGCGGATGCCCTCGAAAACGGACGAGCCGTAGTGGAGGACGTGCGCGGTCACGTGGACGGTCGCGTCCTCGTGCGGAACGAGCTTGCCGTTGAACCAGATCGGATGATCCATAGGGGTGCCGATATTTCTTCTGGAAATGTGGATGACCCGGCCGGACGCCACGAGGCGGATTCGCCCGGCAGGGTGCTCAGAAGTACGAGCGCCCTGGTCAAAGGTTCTAGCCCTGGAGCGCATCCAGCGGGCGCGAGCGACGTTCCGTGACCGCATATTTTGCGATGGTCCACAGGATCTTTGCCGACGCTTTGATCGTGCCGGAGACCGTGCCGGTTACCTTCGAAACGCCGACCCGCCGGCGATACGACACCGGGACTTCCTGGATGCGCAGTCCGCGGGTGGCCGCCTTGATCTGCATCTCGACCGTCCATCCGAAGGTCTTATCCTCCATCTCCAGCCGCTCGAGCGCCTCGAAACGGATCGCGCGGAACGGTCCGAGGTCGGTGTAACGGACACGCCAGATCGCTCGCATGAGAAAGCAGGCCAGCCGGTTTCCTAGGAGCGCCTGCGGAAGCATCGAGCCCGCCTCGCGATCCCCCATGATTCTCGAGCCGACGACGAATTCCGCACGATCCTCCAGGATCGGCCGGACGAGGCGCGACAACTCTTCGGGATGGTCGCTGTAGTCGCCGTCGAGAAACACGATCACGTCGGCCCCCTCGTCACGCGCATAATCGATTCCGCGCAGGCACGCCCAGCCGTATCCCTTGCGATCCTCTCGCAGGACCCTCGCACCCGCTCTGCGCGCGTTGGGCGCGGTTTCGTCGTTGGAGGCGTTGTCGACGACCACGATCTCATCGACCAGTCCGTTGGGGATGTCTCCGATCACGAGACCGATGGCCCGCGCCTCGTTGAACGCCGGTATGATCACGACGATCTTCATGGCAGGCGGTATCCCATGGCGGCAATGACGCTGTCCGGCAGGATCCATTCCCGGTGTACGCGGCCGACGGCGGCAAAGAACTGCCTCGGCGAATCGGCGATCATCCCCCACTCGCGACTTGCGAGGTCTGCCGTCACGTTCACCCCCCGAAATTCTACGTCACTCGTGTCGGTATCGGCAGGCAACGAGCGAAGGACGACGCCTAGATCCCACTCAAGATTGAGCCGCGTCTCGTTGGATTCGCCGGCCTGCGGCGAAGGATAGTTGACGCTCACCGTCGTCACGCTCGCTCCTGCCCGAACCTCGTAATGCACGACGATGTCGCGAACGGAGCTCACGTCCAGCCATCGAACCATCTGCATGTAGCGTCCGGTGACGTCCCGCTCGGCATCTTCGACGATCACCTGATCCGGTCCCGGCATGTGCGTGACGGCATCCGTCGTATCGCCGCCGTCGGGGCTGTAGACATCCAGCCGATACGTGTTACCGGCCACGGGCCTCTCAAGCGTGTAATAGACATAGGCGCGGCGGCCGTCCTCGAGGACGACGGAGAAATCCTGCAGGGTGACGGGCGTACCCGTGTGAAGATCCGTGAGGATGACCTCGGCATCGAGCGACTCGCCGTACTCGAAGCCGGAGGCGCCGATCACGGGTGTAACGCGGACGAACTGCGTGTCGGCTCGCGAGTCCAGGTAGCCGTACACGGCGAAGGCCCTGCGCGACGTGTCGGCGAACGGATCGACCGTGTTGTCGCAGGCCGTGAGCATGATCAGCGCGCCGAGGGCGACCGCCAGCCCAGCCCAGGCGGCCGCTCGTGTTCCGAAGCTGAACGCATGCAAGCAGGGGTAGTATCGAGCGTGTCGACTAATAGGCATCGATTTCGACGCGCACGCCGGCTGAGGGGATGAGCGGAAGCTGGTCGACGCGCCGGTCTCCCAGGACGTCGTAGCTGAAAATGTTGTTGCGGTCGTACGCGTTGATTACGCCGAGGTGAGCGACCAGGCCCCAGCCGTGAAATCCGAAGCGGCGCTCTGCGGAGACGTCCAGCCGGTGATAGGCGGGGAGCCGAGCGGAGTATGATGCCCCAAACTCCGTGTGGGCGCTGCCTACGCGAGTGAGAAACTGCCGATCCCCCGGATGGCTCGGACGCGACGAGTAAAAGTACTCCTGGATGGGCGTGAACGGAACGCCCGATCCGTACTGCCACCGCGCCTGAAGTCGGAAGTCGCCAAGCGAGATGAGCGCCTGAACGTTGAGACTGTGTCGGCGGTCGTGGGGCGGTGTGAAGCTTTCGAAGCTCCCAACGACGTTTCCGGATCCGGAGAGCCGCCGGAGCCGACGGTACTCGACGAGTGAAAGCCCGTAGCCCATGTAAATGGAAAGCCAGGGCCGCTGGAATTCGAGCGTGACGTCCAGCCCGCGTGCATCGCCATCCACGCGCTCGAGATCCGAGTTGCCGCTCAGGCCGGACTCGAAAAAGGGAAAGTGGATGTTATTTACCTCGCGCAGGTACCCCTCTACCCCGATCGTCAGAAACGGAAGAAGCCGTCGGCTCGTGCCGGCGAGATAGTGGACCGATTTCGGCAGCGGCACGTTGCTCGGCGATGCCGTCCAGGCGGTGAACGCATCGGTGAGGTCGCGCTGGTTGTTCATCCCGAGGAACTGCTGGTGGTAGATGCCCCAGGCTCCAGTGAAGGTCTGCCGCCCGTCGCTCCCGCCGGGCCTCCATTCGAGGCGAAGGCGCGGCTCCAGCACGGTCCGCGACGAATGTGAGTAGGTCTGAATGCGGAAGCCGGGACTCAGCCGAACGTACTCGGGATTCCAGTCGCTGGTGAAGAAGAAGCCGCCTTCGGTAAAGTTCTGCTTCTGACGAGACTGCATTCGTCCGAGGTCGTACTCGAGCCAGTTCGTCGTGCCGTTTATCCCCCCGTGCATCTGCAGATCGCCAAGCAAGTAGGCGAAGCGAATCTTCATTTCGAAGGTCTGCACGTCGCTGATGCGCTCCTCGCCTTCGGCAGGAACGTACCGGCTTTGGTAGCGCGTGCCGTAGACGGCGAACTCGGCCGTGGCGGGAAAATCCTCCGGGAGATAGAAGTAGCGGCCGCCCGCAGCCGTGTTCGTCCACCGCGAGGGTCGCTCCTGCCCATCGACCGATGCGATGTCACCCTCGTCGAAGCTGTGCAGGACGGTGGCCGTGACGCTGCTCGTGCGGCTCAAATAGGCGTGCATCTTCACGAACCGATCCCCGAAGCGGTACGGAAGGCGGGCATCGATCAGCGTCGGTGAGACGCGCTCGATGACGGACTCACGGAAAGAGGTGAGCAGCGAGACTTTGTCGCGGACGAGCGGGATCTCTGCGCGCACGGCGGCGAGGAAGGGCGCGATCGACGCGGAGCCGACGAACTTCTGCTTGCTGCCGTTGCGCGTGTTCACGTCGACCACCGAGCTGATCCGGCCGCCGTAGGCGGCGCCGAACCCTCCGGCAAAGACGTCCGCATGCGCGACGATGTCGGCCGGGAAGATCGAGTAGAATCCGACGATGTGGAACGGGCGGTAGATGTGCATCCCATCCAGCAGAACCAGGTTCTGTGTGGGCGTGCCGCCGCGGATGAAGAGCTGTCCGCCGCGGTCGCCGGGAGATACGATGCCGGGCCGGGTCAGCAGGAAGGCTGCGAGATCCGCCGACACGTCGGGCATCGGCACGGACTGAAGCGCCGCCGGTCCGACGCGGATGTGTCCCGCGCCCGCTGCGGTGATGTCCTGATCCACGTCGTCGGACTCGACGACGACCTCGTCCATCTCCTCCGAGGTCGGCTCCAGGCGCACGAGAACGCGGATGTCCTCGCCGAATTCGACCGTGAGTGTGTCCGACCACTCGGCGTAGCCGACGTGGCTGGCGATCAGCACGTGCGTGCCGGGCTCTATGCTAGATAGGGTGAAACGGCCGTCATCGTTCGTGGCCGTTCCTCGTTCCTGCGACTCGCCCACGAGCCGGACGTTGGCACCCGAAACGGTTTCCTCAGTCTGGGCGTCGACGATCTCCCCTGCCACAGTGGCGAACTGAGCGGCGGCGTCATGCCGTACGGAAAGTGCGAAAAAGACGAGTAAGAGGAGACATGTTCGCACGGGACACCACGCTGATCAACCGTACCGGCTGTAGAAGTCGTCGTCTTCGTCCTCTGCATCGTCGTCGTCGTCCGAGAACGGCCCGATCGACGACAGCATCGACCCCATCATGTCGTTGTAGGTGACGGACTCGTCGAGCATTTCCTTGCCGACGAGCGAATTCTGATGGAGCGCTTCCAGGACGAATCCCATGGCACTGGCCGCCTCAGCCGCCCCTGCCGGGTTCGAGTGCTTCTTGACGAACTCCTTGAGCCCTTCCACGCGGTCAAGCGACTTGGCGTACTCCGTGAACGACATGTCCGGCTCAAGATCCACGGTATTGCCGTTTGCAAACCATCCCAGAATCGCCTGGTAGGGGGATCGTCCCTCCTTCTTGTCGGACGGATCGGGGAAGTACTGGCGAAAAATCGCGTTCACGGCTCGGCCGATGAGCAGCCGCGCCACGTTCTGTGCGCCCTCCTGCTCACCTTCGTAGACCAGCTCGATCTTGCCGGTGACCGCCGGCTCGATGTACAGCATGTCGCTGATTCGCACATGCGTTTCGGTTTCGCCGTTCAGCAACGCCCGGCGCTCGGCTCCCGAGATGAGGTCCTCCAGCGCCGCCCGTGTCATGCGTGCAGAGACGCCGGATTTCTGGTCGATGTACTCGCTCTCGCGTGCTTCGAAGGCCACCTGCTCGATGATCTCCCGGAAGTAATGCGGCACCGTCACTTCGATGCGTTCGTCGCCCGTGCCGTTACGCTCCTCCCACGCCTCCTGGCGGGTGATCTCGATGCCGACCGAGAGCGTCTTCGGGTAGTGTGTGATGATCTGGCTGTCGATCCGATCCTTCAGCGGCGTGATGATGTTGCCGCGGTTCGTGTAGTCTTCAGGGTTGGCGGAAAAGACCATCAGTACGTCCAGCGGGAAGCGGATGTTGAACCCGCGGATCTGGATGTCCTGCTCCTCCATGATGTTCAGCAGACCGACCTGGATGCGCGGCTGGAGATCGGGAAGCTCGTTGATCGCAAAAATACCGCGGTTCGTGCGCGGAATGATGCCGAAGTGGATGACCTCTTCGTCCGCGTACGTGAGGCGGCGGCTGGCGGCCTTTATCGGATCGATGTCCCCGATGAGATCAGCGATCGTGGTGTCCGGCGTGGCGAGTTTCTCACCATAGCGCTCGGCGCGGTGGATCCACTCGATGGGCGTTTCGTCCCCCCGCTCTTCGACGAGGTCGCGCGCGTGCTTGGAAATCGGGTCGAAAGGATTGTCGTTGATCTCACTGCCCTCGACGACGGGTATATAGTCGTCGAGCAGGTTCGGCAGCATGCGGATGAGGCGGCTCTTGGCCTGGCCGCGAAGCCCGAGGAGAATGAGGTCGTGGCGGGCGAGGATCGCGTTTTCGATCTGCGGGATGACCGTCCGCTCGTAGCCGATGATGCCTTCGAAGACGTCTTCACCGGCGCGCAGTTTTCGGATCAGATTGCGCCGCATCTCATCCTTCACGGGCGATGGCTCGTAGCCGGACCGCTTGAGATCTCCGAGGGTGCTCAGGTCGGTCAGCTCTCGGAAGTCGGTCGACACATCAGCCATACTCCTGGGACAATCTCACTAGAAGAGGGGACGATCTACCACGCGGACTCTTCCGCGCTGTTCCCTGTACCTCTCTTCGTTTCCTTTGCGACGGCAGCGTAACATCACCCCGCCGCGATCCGCGAAAAGCCGGCCGCATCGTAACATAGAACGGTGGTAGGGATCGGCGCGTGAATCCGCACGTACTTCCCTTCGCAGCCGGCCCGCCCGGACGGCTCTCAGCCACACAGGTACCTCCCGACCACGACCCACAATCATGATTCGTGTACTGGTCGCCGACGACCACGCCGTCGTCCGGAGAGGCTTGACGCACATCATTGCCGAGACGGACGACATCGACGTGAGCGACGAAGCGTCGAACGGTGCAGAGGTACTTACCCTCGTCCGCGAGGGGGCATTTGACGTCGTGGTGCTGGACATAAACATGCCGGGGATGGATGGTCTCGATACGCTGAAGCAGCTGAAGGCGGAGTTTCCGGATCTGCACGTGCTTGTGCTGAGCATGCATCCGGAGGATCACTACGCCGTGCGGGTGCTCAAGGCCGGCGCGAGCGGATACCTCAACAAAGACGACTCGCCGGACGAGCTCGTCAGCGCCATTCGGCGCGTTGCGGGCGGTGGGCGCTATGTGAGTCCGGAAGTTGCCGAGAGCCTGCTCACCCATCTCGACGTTGGGAAGGACGCCCCGCTGCATGCTGTATTGTCCGATCGCGAGTTCCAGGTCCTGTGCATGCTGTCCGAAGGCAAGACGGTCGGCGACATCGCGGAGGACTTATCGCTGAGCGTAAAGACGATCAGCACGTACCGCGCTCGAGTGCTCGAGAAGATGAACATGAAGAGCAACGCCGAGCTGACGCACTACGCGATCAAGCATGACCTGGTCTATTGAGGACCTGGTGTCTTAGATATGACGGCCGCTCACGCATTCAGGTCAGGTCTGCCGAGCCGTACAGGTCACGCCTGCCCAGCCGTTTAGGTCATTCGCCCGTCCAGGCATATAGGCGCAGTTGGGGGGATGGTTCGGAGACGACGACGACGATCTGATACGTCCCGTCGCCGGCCTTTCGGACGTCGATATCCTGCGGGAAGAATGACTTTTGATAGGCCTGATCGCGTTCGACGAGCCGATTCTGCAGCCGCCCCTCGCGGTCGAACACGTCCACCTGGAGCCATCCGGCCCGCATGTTCAGCACGAAGAGCAGGTCGCCCGCCGGCGCGGCCGATGACGTGAGCAGCGGCGCCTCCGTGACGTCGCCGAGCATGAAGGCACGGCTGCGGGCCAGCATTGGGGAATCGAAGCCCTGCAGCGCCAGCGTGTCGAGGCGTGGCGATGAATCCCCGGCGGTCCGAGACGTGTCCCCGGCGGTCCGAGACGTGTTCGTGGATTGACGAGACGTGTCCCCGACGAGACGGTCCCTTTTCCCGGCGAGCAGGTCGGCGACGGGCCGGTAGCCGGAAAGACTGACGAGCGTGTCTCCCCACATCCGCAGAAGCCCGGCGTGGCGCCACTGCGGCCCCGGAAGCGGATAGCGATCGATCATCCTCCCCCGGCGGTCCACCCGGGCGATGACGCCGGTTTCGTCGACCCGTTTGTAGAAGAGATCCTTCCCGTATGCCGCATAGAGGAGGGCGCGATTCGAGCGGTCCGGATCCTCGATGGAGATCGAACGGGCGATCTGACCGTCGACCAGGAAGTGGACGGCCGCCGCGTCGGCACTGAAGACGGCGACCGTGTCGTTGCGCACGCCCGCCACGTACGGGATGGAGAGATCGGAGACCTCTCGCTGGAGCGCACCGGTTTCATCGAATGAAAGTAGAGCGTTTCGCTCGACGTCTCCAACGAAAATCACCGCGCCGTCATCCGGACCGGAAAGTGGAACCGCGCCGAACCGTACGGTGCGCGGGTAGTCGAGCGGTTCTTCGACGCTCCAGAGATGCTCAAGCGTGTCCGCCTCCACGAGGGCGGCGATCTGGCGAGAGGCCGAGTCGGCCGGCATCAGAGCCGTGGACTCTTCGCGGCGGCATGAGTACGGCAGGCACCCCGATAAGAGCACGAGCAGAACGGCGGCCCAGGTGCCGGCGGGAGTGCACCGATGGATGGTCATCCCGACTGGCGGCCCAGTCGCATGGCGAATTCGTGCTCGCGGCCGTCGCGGATGACGCCGAAGCGCACGCGGTCACCGGGCCGGAAGTCGTACAGCCGCACGGTGATGTCGTTGTGATCGGCGATGGGCTCGCCCTCCACGGAGATGATGACGTCGTACGGCGCAAAGCCGGCCTGCTCCGCGGGCGATCCGGGGTCGACGTCTCTCACGAGCACGCCGCGGGCCGATTCGAGGTCGAGCGCACGCGCGATGCGCGCATTGATCCCGGAAACGCGGAGTCCGGTGTAGAGCGATCGGTCGACGGAGCCGCTTTCGCGGAGCTCGTCGATGATCCGCACGGCACGATCAGCGGGTACGGCGAAGCCGATGCCTACCGAGCCGCCGGTCTGGCTGAAGATGGCGGTGTTTACGCCGATCACCTCGCCGATGGAATTGACGAGCGGGCCGCCGGAGTTACCGCGGTTGATGGCCGCATCCGTCTGGATCATGTCGCGATACACGCGACCATCGCGATTCGATTCGAGGTCACGCCCGGTGGCGCTGACCACGCCGACCGTGACGGTCGGCTCGGCCGCTTCGAAGAGGCCGAAGGGGTTGCCGAGGGCGATTACCCACTCTCCGGCGATGGAGCGGCCGTCGTCGCTGAATTGGAGGTACGGAAGATTCTCGTCCGGATCGACCTTGATCAGCGCGATGTCGGAAACCGGATCGCTACCCACGAGCTCTCCCGGCAGCTGCCGGCCGTCGGGGAAGGCGACTGTGATCTCCGTGGCACTGCCGGCGACGTGGTCGTTCGTCACGATGTAGCCGTCCGGTGAAATCACGAATCCGGATCCCAGGTTCTGCACCTCTCGCTCGAGGACACGTTCGCGCGTGCGCCGGCCGAAGAAATAATCGAACCACGGATCCGAGAAGCCGGCGAACGGGTCGCGGTAGCGCACCTGCTGCACCTCCGTGACGTTGATGGACACGACGGCGGGCGAGGCCGCTTCGACGGCCCGCGTGATGGCCGTCTGCCGACCGGCATAGATGGCGTCGTTGGCGGCCGCTACGGTCGTGTCAACGCGGACAGGCGGTGGCGCGCCGTCGTCTGCGGGCCGCTGCGACTGCGCATCTTGATTGCAGCCCAGCACATTGGACAACAGGAACAGAAGTGCGATAAGACGTGCCATGACAGAGTCGCTACGTTCGGCTCATGCCCGCTACTCGGAAGAAGCGGGACTGCGAATTGCTGACGGCGCCTCATACGAGGTCGAACCCGGTCGGTTTCGGCCCTCTCGCAATCAGCCCATCGCATCCCAAAGCAGCCGCACCGCCACGAATCCAGCGATGGCGGCGAAGCTGAGCTGGAGGGCGCGCCGGTTGATCTTGTGCGCCGCGCGCACCCCCAGGTTGGCCGTCACGACCGCCGGCGCGGCCAGGAGCAGCGCCCGGAGCGCATCCACATAGCCGAGCGCACTCTCTGGGACGGGCGCGCTCCAGCCCATCCACACGTAGTTCACGACTCCGACGAGCGATATCAGTACGATGGTCGCACTCGAGGTGGCCGTGGATGAGAGGATCGGCAGGCCGAGGACGTGGTGATAGGCGGGCACCAGCACCACTCCGCCTCCGACTCCCGCCGCGGAGGCGACGGCGCCGGCTGCCGTGCCCATCCCCGCGAGTGCCGGCCATCCGTGAGACGACGAAAGCTCAAGGGCTTCGGAGGCTGAACGTCCTTTAGCTTGAAAAATCATGCGGACGACCACGATCAGCAGGACCATGCTGAAGACGACCTGGAAGACCGTGCCGTCGTACCACGTCTGCGTGGTGACGAACCGGGTCATCAGGACGACGGCCAGCGCGCTGAACGCTCCGACGCGGAGGGCGATGTGCGTGATCACGGCACCGCGCCCGTACTGCGCCCAGGCACTAACGAGGGCAGCGATCAGCGTGCAGAGGAGGCTCGAGCCGATCGTGAGCGGCGCGATTACGCCGTCGTCCACGCCGATCCCGCGGAAATAGAAGAAGAGAACCGGGGCGAAAATGATGCCGCCGCCGACGCCGATCAGGCCGGCGATGAAACCGGCGACGAGACCTGCTCCGACTAGAATAAGCAGGCTTATGGGATCCATCCTCAGTTCGTACGCAGGATGGAATCGTACCCGGACCCCTTCGTCAGTAGGTCAACGGCGGCGATGATCTGATCGTCGTGGACGAAGGATGCCTCGATCTGCGCCGACTCGCCGTAATATCGCGCGAGTATCTCGGCACGAAGGTGCTCCTTGAGATCCGGCGCGTAGCGGTCGAAATCGGAGCGTTTCTCGGCGAGGACGGCGGCCCTGAGCGCCAGGACCTCGTCTTCGGCGGAGGAATACCCGTTTGTGGATAGATCTTCCTCGAGTGACGTCACCGCTCGTTCGGCATCCGTGTGATAGGTGAATTCGCGCCCATCGAGCCACGATTCGAACTCCCGAAGAAGATCCTCGGACGCCGTGAAGTCTCGCTCGATCTGCGGGTTTTCAGCGGCAAAGTGGTTCGCGAAGAAAAAGAAAGCCGCCCGGCGCATGAGCGCCTTCTCGAGCTCGCTTTGGGACCCCGGCGATACGATGCGGTCCGGCTCGATGCCGCTTCCATCGCGCACCTCGCGTCCGCCCTCTGTTTCGTAGGTGCGCCGCAGGGAA
Organism: uncultured Rhodothermales bacterium; assembly: GCA_964591285.1. Lineage (GTDB taxonomy): Bacteria > Bacteroidota > Rhodothermia > Rhodothermales > VXPQ01 > CAZQAS01. The sequence continues at coordinate 692 of CAZQAS010000053.1, read as the reverse complement.
TCGGGAATCGTCCGCTCGTTGCCGTCGTGCATGCCGTAGTCGATGGCCTGGATGCTCCGGCCGCTCGGCGTGAAGTACTTGGAGGTGGTCAGTTTGAGCGACGTGTTGTAGGGCAGCGGCTTGATGATCTGCACGAGGCCTTTGCCGAAGGTGGTCGTGCCCAGGACGACGGCGCGGTCCAGATCCTGCATCGCACCGGCTACGATCTCGCTGGCGGACGCCGTCAGGTCATTGACGAGCACGACGAGCGGCACGTTCGGGACGATCGGCGGCAGCTTGCTCCGATAGACGCGCTCGGTCTGAGGATTGCGACCGCGCGTCGAGACGATCACCGACCCTTGCGGCACGAACAGCTGCGAGACCTCGACCGCGCCGTCGAGCAGCCCACCGGGGTTGTCGCGGAGGTCGAGGATCAATCCGTCCAGCGAGCCCGACTCTTTGAGTTCCTGCACGGCCGCGCGTACCTCGCTGCCCGCATCCCGCGCGAAGCGTTCGAGCTTGATGTATCCGACGCCCGCTCCTTCATCCACGAAGCCGCTGTAGGAGACGTTCTTCAGCTTGACCTGCTGCCTTGTGAGCAAGAAGTGGAGCGGCTCGGGCTCTCCTTCACGTTCAATGGTGAGGTTGACACCCGTACCCGGCTCGCCACGCATCAGGTTTCGAATATCGCCTATCGAGAGCCCGCTCGCCTC
>CAZQAS010000052.1:13367-20748 GCA_964591285.1 uncultured Rhodothermales bacterium | reverse complement strand
CGCTCTACCTATCTTCATCGCGCCTATACAAAACACCTCACGACGAGTCAGACAGCCTTGCATCACCCATGCCCGACAAGTCACAATCGATCCTCCTAGGAGGAGCAGCCGTAGGGATCGCCGCGGCAATCGTCAATCTTATTCCCACGGTCGGTGGATGCGTTGCCTGCCTCCTCTACGTTGCTGCGGGTCTCGCCGCTGTGTGGCACTATACGCATCGCCACCAGCTCACGATCATGGGAGGACAGGGTGCGGGATTGGGCGCGCTGGCGGGTATGGTCGCAGGAGTGGTTGCGTTCTTGCTTCAGCTCGTGTTTCAGGTCATCGGGCTCGCGCCAAGCTGGCGCGTCGCGATGGAGGAGCAGTTCGATCGAAGCGGAATGGATCCGGCGCAGATCGAGGAGATCACGCAGACGCTGTCATCGCCGCTGGTAATGATCGGAATTATTCTCGCCGCGATCGTCGTTTACGCAGTCCTCGGTGCGATCGGCGGCGCGATCGGCGCGGCCATGTTCAAGCGTGATTCCGGTACTGCTACCGAGCAGCGGGAGACGCTGTAATTTCAGCGCCGTCGTGATTTCAGCGCCGGCGGCTTCGGGTAGCGAGGGGCCGATCCAGCACCTCCTTGAGCACGAATGCTTCCTGCATGGATTCGCGGCTGCGGAGACGGTGCCGGATACCGGATCGTGTTGGGCCCGCCACATCTTCGGCCTGGGAGGCCGCCTTTCGTGCAGGTTTCTCCACGTGTGGGTGCGCACCGATCTTCTCAAATTTCTCTTCCTCCGCAAACGAGGACTCAAACGTATGCTCGGTGACCGGGCCGCGGGTTGTCGATACCGTCGGTCTCGGAATGCCGGCGCGGTCCCGGTCGGATGCCGCCTGCGCGCGTTCTTTCAGCTCGCGCTGGCGAGCGAGTTCGCGGGCGTCCCGGCGGCCCCGCTCGTCGAGCTTCGAGGCTCGACGCTCCGCCGCGCGACGGTGCTCCTCGCGCTCGGCGGCGCGTCTTGCGGCCTGCTCGGCTTGTCGGTCCACGCCTCGAGCGGGCGGCTCGACCGTAGAGGTAGCAAGTTCCTCTTCTTCCTTCGGCTCATCGACAGGAAAGCCGAGCGCGCGCCGGATCTCTTGGAGGGCATCGTCTAGCTCGTGGTCGGGCTGTCCTGGGCTCGGAGGTTTCCTGGATCGATCCGGCCGGGGTCGCGGACGGGTCGGACCGCCTTTCGATTTCGATCCCTTCTTTCCACCCATCACACGTGAGAGGAAATAGAAGACGATGAGCGCGATCCAAAAAAGTCCTTCGAAATCCATGTTGCAGCTACTGGCGCACGATCTGATGGACGACGACTCCGTTCGGTGTCGATACACGCGCAAAATACACTCCGGCGGGCCAATTTGCACCGTCGAGCGCTAGCGTGTGCCGACCGGCCGGCATTTCCGCTTCCGGTATAGTCACTATTTGTCTGCCAAGAGCATCGTAGACGGTCAGTGACACGAGCTGGGTCTTAGGCAAATCAATAATGAGCTCCGTCCGATCACGGAAGGGATTGGGATAACTCGAGAGAATCTCATAGGATTCCGGCGGTACGATCGTGACCTCGGTCTCAGCGGCAACGTAGCGTTCCCCGGCATTCGTGTACACGATGCGATAGAGGTAGTGACCCGCGACGGACCAGTCGTCGACGAGCTCGTACGGCCGTCCGCTGTCCCCGGACACCTCCGTAGCGCCGACGATTACAAAATCCGAATCATCCGATTTCGGTGTAGTTGCCGGACCACGCTCCACCTCGAACGATCCGATGTCACGCTGAAAGAGCGTGCTCCACCGCAGCGTTACGCCATCGAGTGATGCCTCTGCCGATACGTGCGCGACGGCCACCGGGGCAGCCTCTTCGTCCGCACCCGAGACGATTAGCGAAAAGTCCTGTGGTGCGCCGCCATACAGACCGTCCTTATGTGACACGGCGACGACGTAATCACCAGGTTCGGCATCGGCGATGTAGACGTGTTCGACGGGATCGACCACATTATCCCCGCGCGGAGCCGCCTGCGCCGGATCGCCGCCGTCGGGCGCGAAAGGGAGATACTCCATTCCGCTCTCTACGTGCACTACACGAAGGTCCAGGTCGTTTAGAAGTTGGGGTGTAGGGTCGTCGAGACTCGACGGATTGCGTCCCAACCTGCTGCCGGGACGATCCGTCCATGACAGCGTAATCTGAAGTGGTCCAGCCGCATCGGCACTGAGGTCCCGCTGGTAGATTTCACCATCCTCCAGCGTTTCTTCCGCAATCGCCACCGCGTTCATCGCGGAGGACGTGATCTGTTCGGCCGCCGCTTCGGCGTCGAGGAGGCCCCATCCGGTCCGGAAGTCAGGCCCCGGCGCATCGAGGTCTGCGGCCGTGTGGATCACAAGCCCTTTCAGCGTTGCCGCGCGCATATACGTACCATAGATCTCGCGATAATGCTGCTGGAGCAGTGCGAGCGAGCCCGCAACATTCGGCGTCGCCATAGACGTGCCGCTCGAATAGGCGTAAGCCTGCGGACCGTCAGCAGACAGGGAAAAGATGCTCTCGCCGAGTCCCATGACGTCCGGCTTGATGCGGCTGTCGTCAGTTGGGCCGAAGCTGCTGAAGGAACTCGTCTGCGAGCGACCGTCCGCCTCGTAAAACGCTATCGAGCCGACAGTCAGCACGTTCTTCGCAACACCGGAGCCCGCCAGCGTATCAAATCCGTCCGAGCCGCCGTCCCGCGCGATAGGGCGACTCTCCACAAAATAGGTCTGATAGTCGCCGTCCTCATCCACGGCGCGATAGCTGCCCGACGACGGACCGACGTCCATCCGGTCATTGCCGGCAGCCACGACGGGCAGGAAGTACGGATGTGTAAAGGCGACGCGGTCGAACTGAACGGCCGAGACATCGTAGCGCCCGAACATGTAGTCCTCGCTAGTACTGATGGTAGGATCGCCGAGCCAGTACCACTTCTGGCCTTCGTCTTCGAGATCGCCGTAGTGCCAGCCACTGATGATACTATAGGAGTGGTTGGAGATGAGCATCCCCTGACTGGCCTCGTTGGACATCTCCGTCGCATCGGCTGTCCAGGAGTACGACGTCAGATCCGCCTCGTAGGCCATCCCACGGGCCCTTGGGTCGATCCCCCTGGCAATAAGCGTCCCAGCAACGTGGGTGGCATGATCACTAACTTCGGACTCGTCGCCGGCTGTGGTCCGACCTGCAAGTTCCTGATGGTCCGAGAGAACATGCCCGCTGTCCCAAATCCCCATCTCGACACCGGCGCCGGTAAGGCTGAGTCCAAGTCGATCGCCGGGGTACAGATAGCTCGTGCCGGTCGCGCGTGCCGCCGTGCTGTTGACGGGCGTCAAGTAGATCGGATGACCATCCCGCACGCCGATGAGCTCGACGACGCGGCCGTTCGGCTGGTGGACGCGGCGAGGTACGCGATGCTCCATCAGCCAGTCTCTGAGCGACTCGTCGGTCCGCCGGTCGGTCTCCTCGATCTCCGCAACGATGCGCGCCCGCTCTGATGCCCGCTGTGCGTGAGAGGGCACGGCACTGTAGAGCATGATGGTCACGATGAAGAGGAATACGAGGCTGCGCACTCGGCAGGAACGTCTTTGATGAGTTCGTCGCACTGAAGTCTTATGCAAAATCAGCACCAAACTCCTGCTGAAGGTGCTCGATCAGCCGGCGATTCGCCCGTGGGAAGGCGTACTCCGTCAGATGCCGTGGCGGGACCCACTCGACCTCACCGGGTCGAGAGGTGACCGCCCCCTCGACGATGTGTCCGATGAATGCGGACAGGGTAATGCGGAAATGGCTGTACGCATGGGAAAGCTCGTGAAATACCTCGCCGACCTCCACGGTGACGCCGAGTTCCTCATCGATTTCGCGAATGCAGGTCTGCCGGAGGGATTCGTCCGGCTCCTGCTTGCCGCCCGGGAATTCCCAGAGCCCGCCGAGCATCGCATTCTCAGGTCGCTTCTGTATGAGCACCTCGCCAGCCTCGTTAAATATGACGCCGACGGCGATCGCGTGATGGGGAACGGGTGCGCGTTTTGAGGTAACGGGATAGGCCTCCTGACGGCCAGCGTCGGCCGCCCCGCACACGGGCAGGATCGGGCACGCATCACACCGGGGCTCGCGCGGCGTGCAGATCGTAGCACCGAGTTCCATAACCGCCTGGTTGAAAGCTCCCGGACGACTCGGGTCGAGCAGGTCGTTGGCCACGGAGGCCAGTAGTCGACGCGTCTTCGACTTTTTCGCATGTCCATCCAACCGAAATACGCGCGTGAGCACACGGGTGACGTTCCCGTCGATGACGGCGTATGGACGCCCGTAGGCGATCGACAGAACGGCGGCGGCGGTGTACGGGCCGACGCCGGGAAGCGAGCGAAGGTCGGCCTCGGCGTCCGGAATCTCGCCGCCAAAATCGTCGACGATCTTTCGTGCGGCCTCATGCAGGTGGCGCGCCCGTGAATAATATCCGAGACCTTCCCAGCAGAGGAGCACGTCGTCGAGATCCGACCGCGCCAGATTCTCGACAGATGGAAACCGCTCCACGAAGCGACGATAATAGGGCTCCGCCTGATCCACGCGCGTCTGTTGGAGCATCACTTCCGAGACCCAGATCCGGTATGGATCGTCCGTTTCACGCCATGGCATCTCGCGCTGCTCGAGGTCGTACCACGTCAGCAAGTCCTCGCGGAAGGCCGAAACGTGTGCTTCTGTTATGGGCGGGCGTCGCGAAATAGGACTCCTGGGATGTGTTCAGTGACTTCGCCTCACCGGATGGGCGCCACGGAACGCACCTCCAGCGGTCTCGTTTCCTCTGGCGACGCCATTCTCGCCGCCCACTGGGCGAACTGCACTCTTCGCGATCTTCGTGCGCTCCATAGAAATATATCGAATCTATCCGGTGATGTGGGTAGCCGTACTGACGGCTGCGGCCGGAATCGCCGTCGGGCCGGTTTCTGCTGCCTTGGGGCAGGATCGATCGGCGAGCATCATCGTCGCAGACAGCGTGCGGGCTGTTGGGCAGCCGGATTCTTTGGCTGTCGAAGCGGACGCGGTGGTCGATTCACTGAGGGGCCAGGGTTACCTGTACGCGCGCGTCGACACCGTGGAGGTTGACAGTGTCTCGGGTGTGGCCAGAATCACCCGCGGCCCGCAGGCGGAGCTCGGCGAAATCGAACTCGTGGGCGTGAGTGAGGCGCACAAGGAAGCCATCTCGCTGTCCGCCGACCTCCGGCCCGGCGATGCCTTTGGACCGGAGGTCCTGGAGCGCGAGGTCGGGCGCATCCTATCTTACTATGAGCGAGAAGGACGCTTTCTCGCGAGCATTGCTGTAGAGCGGCTGGAGCTTCTCGATGGCCCACTACCGCGCTTTGAAATAACACTGCGGATCGATGAGGGCCCGCGTCTGCGGCTAAAACGAATCGAGTTGATCGGCGGCGGCCGCACCAATCCTTCACTGGTCGGCCGGGTGACTGGACTCCGCGCCGGTGAACCGATCGAGCACTATGATCCGGAATTGGTGCGCCGTTCCCTGGTGGACGTTGGTTTCTTCGAGGACGTTGGGGATCCGACGATCTTCATCGAGTCGGATTCGGGCGCCGTACTACGAATCCCCATCGAGGAAGGCGATCCGGGATCCTTCGATCTCGTGCTCGGATACCTGCCGTCGCAGGTCGCGAACGAGCGCGGCAGCATCGTGGGTAGCGGGCATCTGGAGCTTAGAAACGTATTCGGCGGCGGCAGAACGCTCGCGGTGCGGCTCCATCGCCTGCCCGGGCAGGCGAGCAGCATCGACGTCGGACTCTCCAATCCCTTCTTGTTCGGACTTCCTCTTGGAGTTTCCGGAAGCTTTCACGGCCTCGAGCAGGACTCGACGTACGGAAAGCAAGATTATGGAGGGGAGATTAATTACTACGTCGCCAGCGGCGTCGACCTCGTGGGAAGCTTCAGTAGAGAGATCACGTCGCCGGGGCAAGAGGGAGTCCGACTGGGAGCGGATGGGCGGCAGCTCGTGTCGAATGCGGAGGCGTGGTTTCTCGGACTCGGCGTAAGTGTTCGCCGCGTCGATCGGCTGCGAAATCCGACCCGCGGACTGTTCGTCGAGATGAATCTGGAGACGGGCCGGAAAGTTCGCTCCGAGCGTCGCGTCGTGGGGACGGACACGACGCGTCGGTCGTCGGGGCTAGAACAGAAGCGGCTGCAGGCCGGGGCACGGGCATACCTTCCTACTTTTCGCAGGCAGGTGCTCGTTTTCGGCGCGGATACGGGGCTGCTCATCAGCAGTGAGTACGATCGAAGCGATCTCTTTCGATTCGGCGGAGCGACGTCCCTCCGTGGCTATGATGAAGATCGTTTCCTCGGGCGTACCGTTGCTCGTGGGCTCGTAGAGTATCGATTGTTGATCGATCGCCTTTCGTTCGCCTACGGATTTTTCGACCTTGGATACGTGGATCGGCCGTTGACGCCCGAACTCGACGCGACGTCGGCATTTCATCCCGGGTATGGGATCGGCATTCAATTCGAAACGGCCGTCGGGCTCGTGAACGTAAGTGCCGCTCTGAATCCCGAAGGCGGGCCTACCGAAGCACGAATACACGCAGGACTTTCATTCGGACTCTGAGCAGCGGGCGTGACGACGACATTCTATGTTCCACCGGAACAGATCACCGGGGATCGACTGAGGCTTCCAGAGGAGGAGGCGCGCCACGCATCGAAAGTACTTCGCGCTATCGCCGGTGACGACGTCGTCGTCGTGGATGGGGAGGGAGGTTGGTATCGCGTCCAGCTTGATCACGTCGATCGGAGCGTCGCGACCGGTCATGTCGTCGAGCGCCGGAGGGAGGTGGGCGAAACGGATTATGAATTGACCATTGCGGTGGGAATCATTAAGCAGCGGGCGCGTTTTGAGGTGCTGCTCGAGAAGGCCGCCGAACTTGGGGTAAGTGCCGTCGTGCCGCTCAGAACCGGTCGTACGGAGAAGGGCCACATCCGGCACAAACGATTGGAGAACAAGCTCATTGCGGCCATGAAGCAGTGCGGCCGAAGCCGTCTGGTGAAGCTGAAAGAGCCCGTATCGTTCGAGGAGTACCTGGGGGAGGCTGCTCCCGAGCTCGCGCTGTGTTGTTACGAGGCGGCGAAACCTGAGGACCATCTGCTGGGCGCGCTGAGCGTCGTGGATCTGCCGACCGAGCTGGCGCTGCTGATCGGTCCGGAGGGCGGCTTTTCGGAAGACGAGATCGAGCGGGCAAGAGAGCGGGGCTGGCGGATCGTTTCACTTGGACCGCGCCGGCTTCGCTCGGAAACGGCGGCGATCGCGGCAGCCGCGGGAGTTTCCCTGGTCTACCACGCGCGAT
>CAZQAS010000052.1:10875-13267 GCA_964591285.1 uncultured Rhodothermales bacterium | reverse complement strand
CACCCGGGAGCATCGGCGGTTGTCCCCATCTTCGAGGATGGATCCACGCTGTTGGTGCGGCAGTTTCGATACCCGCCGCGCCGGACGTTTCTCGAGGTGCCGGCGGGCAAAATTGACAAGGCGGGAGAGGATCCGGAAGACGTCGCTGCGCGGGAGCTCGAAGAGGAGACGGGATGGCGGGCGGGTCGCTTTACGAAGCTAGGGGCACTCTATCCGTGCATCGGGTACAGCAACGAGATCATCCATTTCTATCTGGCGGAGGAGTTGGAGCGTGGCGAGCGCAATTTGGCCGAAGGCGAGTTCATGGACGTCGTGCCGATGTCGTTTCAGGATGCCGCTCGACAGGTCCGCCTCGGGGAAATTCTCGACATGAAGACTGCCATGGCGCTGGTCTATGCCGAGGCGTACCTCGAGAATCGAGGTACGGAGCTGGACGCGACGAAGCTGAGGTGAAATTCGGAGGGATCTCCATCGCCGGCTCGACGTTTTCGCATGATCCATTGATCTTCGACGCGACCAAGGCGTAGTTTACATCGATCTGCAATAGCGAAGGCCGACCATGTTTACGTTTCTCATCATAGTAATCACTCTGATAGCCATTCTCATCACGTTCGTGGTGCTGATTCAGAGTGGCAAGGGTGGCGGATTGGCCGGCATCGCAGCCGGTGGCGCGACGACACAGATTCTCGGGGCACGTCAGGCTCCCGATGTGCTGGAGAAGGCCACCTGGACGCTAGCGACCCTCTTCATCGTGCTGTGCATCCTGACGAATTTCGCGATCGATAGAGGGGAGGGTGCACAGGAGAGCGTAATCCAGCAGCGTGCGCAGCAGGAAGAGACGCAGCCTGGTCCGGCATTACCGCCGCCGGGAGGTGAGCAGCAGCTTCCTGGTGAACAGCAGGCGCCGCCGCCGGGTCAGAACGGTGGTGCAGTGCCCGAGGGTGGGAACTAGCGCGCGGACATCCGTCGCCTGCGAAAAAACCGGCTTTCCCCTGCCTGTAAGCCGAATTCTGTCTGGCCCGTTCGGCAGCCGTTGCCGGAGATGGGCGAGACCGTCATTTATCTAGGGCTGCCGTCACCGACAGCCTCAAGCGGCCTACCCGCGCCGCATGTTCGGCGGGCCACCTTATCGCTCGGCGAGGAGCGAAGCGGCGCTGTTTGGCCTTGCACCACGTGGGGTTTGCCTAGCCGCCCCGGTCACCCGGAGCGCTGGTGGGCTCTTACCCCACCCTTTCACCCTTAGCCTGTGCGCCCTAAGGCGCCATCGGCAGGTCTACTCTCTGTTGCACATGCCGTCACCGCGCCTCGACGGCGCGGCGCCTTCCCGTTAGGAAGCACGATGCCCTGTGGTGTTCGGACTTTCCTCCTCGACGCGGAGGCCGAGGCGACGATCCGGCAGGGGTTTTTTACCGATATTCGTTGCTCGTTGCTCGTTGCTCGTTGCTCGTTGCTCGTTCGGAGACGGGCTGTGCTCCCGAAACCTGCAACTTGCAACGTGCAACCCTTAGAGACCCATCTCGGTGACGGTCTCTCCGTACAGTTCGTTGTCGACGATGATGCGACCGGTGTGCTCGCAGGCGACGATCCGGTTGCCCTGGCGAATCTCGACCTGGCGCTGCGGTGGGACCGCAAAACCGGCCGCAGCTCCGCGTTCGAGGGGTACCACGGCTCGGCCATCACGCAGGCGCTGCCGAAGCCGTTTGTAGGCCCGTAGATAACGGGCATCGACGTCTTCTTCGGCCTCGGAGCGCTTGTCTTCGAGTGCCGCCTGCTCTTGCTTCGTGTCGTCGAGTACTTCCTTGAGCTCTTCCCGCTTCGTCTCGAGAAGGTCGTCGAGCTCGCTCAAGCGGCTCTCGGCGGCTTCGATCGCGAGCTGATGGCTCTCTTCGTTGTCTTCAACTTCTTGTATCTTCTTTTGCGCCTCCTCGATGCGCTGCTTCTGCGCCTCGATCTCTTTCGTCAGCGCGTCGTATTCTCGGTTGTTCCGGACTTGAAGCTGCTGCTCCTCGTACTTCTTGATGAGCTGCTCGGCTTCCTTGATGTCCTTCTCGGATTGTAGCTTGGCCGCCTCGTTGTCTTCGGCTTCTTGCTTGTACTTTTGGATTCGGGTTTCCAGCCCCTCCTTCTCATCGTCCAGGTCTCGAATCTCGTCGGGGAGGTCCCCTCGAAGCTTTTCGATCTGGTCGATTCTACTGTCGATGTGCTGGAGACGAATCAAGGCTCGTAGCTGGTCGCCAATGCTGGTCTCCTGAACGGTAGGCATACGCACTCGGTCTCTATGGTCACTGCTATTCTTGCTCCTTCCCAGGACGTCTCACTGAGACTTGCGAGCTCAGGATCAAAACGCCAATATCAATTAACGGAGCGCCCCTTCTAAAGTTCGTCGGACGAC
>CAZQAS010000052.1:0-10775 GCA_964591285.1 uncultured Rhodothermales bacterium | reverse complement strand
ATCGCCGCCCGCACCGCCGCATACGGCAACTCGCTGGATATGCTGTTCCGGATCGCCGACAAACCGCATGCTCATAGCATTCAGACGCTCGGTTGCCCGTTCCAGAAACGTTTCCAGCTTTAGGGGCGGATCGAGGCGTCCGACGACGCCGAGCCCCACCTCGTCCCCATCCGCCTCAAAGGTATCCAGGAATTCGAGGTTCGAGAGTCCGAGCGTTTGCCCCAGCGCAAAGGACACCCCGCCGGAAGCGGCATCGAGGTTCGTGTGGATGCTGTAGAGCGCGACGCCGGACGCCGCTAGCCCGAATGCCAGGTTAGAGGAGAAGGATTGGGTGGTGACGCTGCGAAGCGGGCGGAAGATTAGTGGATGATGCGATACGATCAGCGCTGCTCCGATCGTGGTGGCCTCCTCGAGCACCTGCGGAGTTAGGTCAAGGGCGAGCAGACCGCGCTCGACCTTGACGTTCGGATCGCCGACCTGCAGTCCGACGTTGTCGTAAGACTGTGCAGACGCAGGCGGTGCCCATGCTTCGAGGAACTCGGCGATTTCTTGGATGGCTGGGAGTTCGGGCATTGGCGTATCGATCTACAAGCACATAGGTATGGTGGCGGTCGTCGGCTCGTCTAAAGTAACCTTTGGCACCGACAGCGACCTATACCAAAAACCTCGCGGTCCGTTTGCGGGTTCACCCATCCAAGCGAACAATACACGCAACGAGTTACGCCAGTACGATGCGGATAGCGGTCAGCACCGACGAGCGCACATCACTAATCGATGACCTGCTTCGCGAATTGGATGAACGTGGGCATGAGGTCGTTTACTTCGGCCCCGACGAGACGGGCGGCTCCGTGGACTGGCCCGATGTGACGCTGGAGGCCGTCAAGGCCGTCCGCCGCGGCGATGCCGACGAGGCGATCGTGGCCTGCTGGACCGGCACGGGATGTTCGATCGCGGCCAACAAACTGCCCGGGATCCGAGCCGCACTCTGCTCGGATGCCGAGACGGCGAAGGGGGCGCGCATCTGGAATCATGCGAATGTTCTCGCCCTCAGTCTCCGTGTGACCTCACCGGCCGTCTTAAAAGAGATTCTGAATCGCTGGTTCGAGACGCCATTCAGCGACGATGATTGGAATTTGAAACAGATCTCGCGCATCCGCGAGCTGGAGGAGTCGGGAGAGTAGTGCCATTTCGCCGTTGGAAGGATCACCTCAGCCGATCGGCGGAGCGGCTTCGACGGCCCGGTCGGCGCGTGCGGTTCCTCGTCGCTCATCGACCCGCATCAGAATGACACCGCCGACTATGAAGAAAAATAGGACCGACGCCACGCCGGCGCGCTGGCTGCCGAATGCACCGGTGAGCGCGCCGAGGAGGAGCGGACCCAGGAATGCGGTCGCCTTGCCCGAGAAGGCAAAGAAACCGTAGAACTCATTCTCCTTCGACAGGGGAACGAAGCGGCCCATTAGGGAGCGGCTCGCCGATTGGTTTGGGCCCGCGCAGAGACCCACGACGACCGCGGCGATCCAGAAGCCGAGGCGGCTCGTGGTAAGGACCGCCAGCAGCGAGGCGGCCGAGAGGAAGGTCAGACTGATCAAAATTGTGGCCTTGCCGCCGATCCGGTCGTCCACGAATCCGAACGCAAAGGCGCCGATTCCGGCGGCGAGATTCAGTGCGATACCGAAAATGAAAATGTCCTCGGTGCTGAAGCCGAACGTTCCTGCCGCATAGATGCCGCCGAACGCAAAGATGGTCACGAGTCCATCATTGTAGATGAGGCGGGCGAAAAGCAGCCAAAAGATGTCGCGGAAGCTTCGGATCTCGTTGAAAGTTCGAAGTAATTGTCTGCTCGCGGAACGAATGATCTGACCGGGCTCTGGAGGTGTGAGCGGCTTACGCTCCTTCAGCGTCAGGAAGAGCGGGATGGAGAAGAGTGCGAACCACCCAGCTACGAGCAAATTCGTGGCTCGGACGTGCTCGCCCAACTCCTTCGACAGTCCCAGGGGCGGCGTCTCGGGAGCGACGAGTACGTAGTACCCGACCAACAGGCAGAAGAGACCACCGACGTAGCCGAGCGCCCAACCATTCCCCGAGATACGTCCGATCTTCTCCGGCGGCGAGATTTCCGGAAGAAAGGCATTGTAGAACACGTTCGCCATCTCGAAGGAGATATTCGCGATGACGAACACGACGAGCGCGAACATCACGTCTCCGGAGACCGGAAAATACAGGACGACCGTGCCCAGAACGCACAGCGCCGTCGTGGCGAGCAGGAATCGCTTCCGGTAACCGCCACGATCAGCCAGCGCACCGGCATAGGGGGAGAGGAGAGCTATGAGGATCGCCGAAAGGGAAACGGCGCGAGACCACAATTCCGTACCAATGACCTCGTTCTCCGCAATGCCCTGCGTGAAATACGTCGCGTAGATAAACGTGACGATGAGCGTCGTGAACGCCGAGTTAGCGAAGTCGTAGAGGGCCCACGCGGAAACCGCTCTGCGTTGCTCGCGGGTCATGGTGCGGCTAAACTTGCTCTCCGGAAGAACTCTGAAGCCCGGCCCGGCCGGGGGACGGTCTTACGTCCGGCGTGAAGATACGTGTTGCAGCAACTCGCAGAAGCGTTCGATTTCGTTCTCCGTATTGAAGTAGTGGACGGACGCCCGGATCATCGGCGGTAGGGACCGGGACTCGGCGTCCAGCAGCGTGGTGTTTGGCTGCGAGATCGATACGTTTGCATTGGCCTTCCGGAGGGAGCTCCGGAGTTCTACCGGTCGTGCACCGTCCACCGTGAACGTCACGATGCCGCACTTCACACGCCCGACATCCCTCACGGCGACACCGGGAAGATCACGAAGCCGGCCACGCAGACGAGTGGCAAGGCCATGCACGCGCTGCCACACCTCCTCCATGCCCAGATCAAGTGCGTAGTCCGCCGCCGCCCCGAGAGCGATGTCGGCTGCAATGTTCGACTCCCAGAGCTCGAAGCGTCGGGCGTCGTCCCGCTGGCGGTATGCGCGAGGACTTACCCATTCTGCGCTGTGGAGGTCGGGGGTGGGGGTATCGAGCGAACTCAGGAACCCGTTCCGAACGTAGAGAAAGCCGGTGCCGCGTGGGCCGCGAAGGAATTTTCGACCCGTGGCTGAGAGTACGTCGCAATTGATCCGGTCAACGTCGATCGGCATTTGGCCGACCGATTGGCAGGCGTCCAGCAGGAACGGAATCCCATGCCGACGGGTGATCCGGCCCACTTCTTCGGCTGGATTGACGAGGCCGCCGTTGGTGGGCACGTGGGTCAAGGCTACAAGCGCGGCGCCGTCTCCGCTCATTCGGTCCAGCGCCTCGAGATCGATTTGGCCCGAGCCGTCACTCGGCACGACGTCGATACGAACGCCGTCGGTCCGCGCGCGATGTAGAAAGGCGATAAAATTGCTCGCGTATGATGCGCGCGAGGTGAGAATCCGATCTCCTCGTTTAAGAGGGAGCCCGTAAAAGCCCATGTTCCAGGCACGTGTGGCGCTGTCGACGAGCGCGATCTCCTCCGAACCGGCTCCGATTAGCTGCGCGAGCGCTTGATAAGTTCGCTCTCGACGCTCGCGGGCCGCATCGGCGGCCTCGTAGCCCCCGATCCGGGCCTCCAGCTGGATGTGGCTTGTATAAGCCTCAATGACCGGCTGCGGCATCAATGATGCTCCCGCATTATTGAAATGCAGCACATGCGCGCAGCCGGGGGTCTCGAGCCTCGTCCTATCGACGTTGATCGCCATCCGGACTAGGGCGAAAGGAATCGATCGACGGCGTCGAAGAGCTGATCCGGGACCTCCCACTGAGGCATCAGGCCGCCGGGCAGTCGCTCGATACGGACGTGTTCGGGATTCTCATCCGCCAACTGCTCCAACCCGCCGAACTGCTGCACGAGATCCGAATCGTCCTCAGGTGCGATCATAAGCGCCGGTACCGGGAGTCTGTCGTAGGCGTCATCGCGTACGGCGAGGTCTCCCTGTATGAAATACCGCGGCGCGTGATGGGCGCCGATGACGAGGGATGTGTCTCTGGCATACTCGATGAGCTCTGCAGGAACGTCGCCTCGGCGAAAAATCTGCCGCTCGTAGTACCTGCGCATGACCTGTCGGCGGGTCATGCGGTAATAGAATATTTCGAAGGCGCCGATGGAATCCGAGATCGAAACAACGGCGCGGCGCCACGGCGGGGCCGTCGTGCTCGTAGATATGCCGGTGGGGCTAATAAGCACGAGCCGCTGAACGAGGTACGGAAGCGTACGCGCGATTTCCGATGCGTACTCGGCTCCCTGCGAGAGGGCGACTACGTCGGCCGGCTGGTGGAGGTGCTCGCTCAGGAAGCGGCGCAACTGTCGCAGGTACATCGCGGACGAATATCGTACGGGAGGCCGCTCAGAGCGACCGAATCCGAGCCAATCAAGCGCGTAGATCGGCCGGGAGGTGGCCTCGGCGAGGTAATCGAAGATGGGCTTCATCTCGAACGAGGACGCCGCCACATTTATGCTGTGCAGCAGCACGACCGGCACGCCGGTGCCATCTCGACGATAGAAACACGCCCGACCCTCCATGATTTCCATGTAGGCCGTCTTGACGTCAAGTGCAGGTCTCAGCTCATTGGGAGCTTTGAGCTTCAGGTGCTGCAGCCGCCGAAAGAGTGAGCTGGTCAACACGGCACCCACTGCGACGGAGCCCGTCACCAGCGCGGTCTTGCGCCCAATGTCGCCTTCGTCCTCGGAGATGTGTCGTCGGGCGCCTTCGACCAACGAAGCGGGATCGGGCATCGGTGATGAGGTCTTGCAATTCACCAAAATTCGTCATCCCTTATACAGGTCGAGAGTATAATAAGATCTCGACGCAAAGCCCTTTCGGGCTTCTCCCACTTCAGGATGACAGCGGCCGGCCGGCGGCCGGGTGGCGCCACAAATCCCCTCGTAGCTCAGTAGGATAGAGCAACGGTTTCCTAAACCGTAGGTCGCAGGTTCGAATCCTGCCGAGGGGACTAATCTTTGAACCGATACCCGAGGCCGTAGACGGTGTGGATGAAGCGCGGCTTCGAGGGTGTCGGCTCGATCTTGCGGCGGATCGAGTTGACGTGTCGATCGATTTTTGCGACGGCTACGTCCGGATTGATCGTGTAGGCGATAAGGTCTTCGTCGATGTGCCACGCGTCGCGAAGCAGGCGTTTTTTTGTGACCACGCAGCCGCGATTCTGGATTAAACAGCGCAGAATATCGATCTCCATCTCGGAGAATGCGATCTCACGCTTGCCTTTGCGGATCACGTTCGCTCGGAAATCGACGACGTTGGAGCCGATCGTATATTCGTCGAACTCCTGTGGCGGGCCGCCGTCGCGTCCGATTAGCGCTTCAGTTCGCTCGAAGAGTTCTTCCGGATCGAACGGTTTGACGATGTAATCCTGCGCGCCAAGCCCGAACCCCTTCAAGATGTTTTCCTGGTCGCCGCGGCCGGACATCATCAGCACGGGCGCCGTGTATCCGAGCGTCTCGGATTCTTGAAGTACCTCGAAGCCGTTCATGCGAGGCAGTACGACGTCGAGGAGAACTAGATCAAGCCTTGGCTCGTCACCCATAAGTTCAAGTGCCCGCACACCATCTTCGGCGGTGGCGACGTCGTAATTCTCCATTTGAAAGTACGTCTCCAGTGCCAATCGAATCTCCGGATCATCATCGACGATGAGGATGTGAGGATGTGCGGAATCGTGCTGGTCGCCCGAGACTTCATCCGATGACTTACCCCTTGGATTGCCGCGACGGCCAGGCGGTCTGCGAGCGGTACTGGATCGACGACTTGTCTGGGAGCTCTTGACGTCCGAGCTTGAGCTCGCTTCGCTGACGGGGATCATGGTACTTCAGGCGGTCTTACATCAACATCATGGTGGTATCAGACGTGGGCTACGTTTGGTGCCGTTGCGTCGTACATAGCGAACCGGCGCGATGCACGCAGGATTCTCCTATTTTGGAAGGCGGATTAAGTAGCATCAGACC
Source organism: uncultured Rhodothermales bacterium (assembly GCA_964591285.1). Lineage (GTDB taxonomy): Bacteria > Bacteroidota > Rhodothermia > Rhodothermales > VXPQ01 > CAZQAS01. Next base: position 4,759 of record CAZQAS010000052.1, on the reverse strand, counting down.
GTTACATATATGAATGCGCGGCGCTCGGTCACGGCGTATGTCGCGCTCGGATCGAATCTGGGCAGGCGCACGGTTCATTTGAAGCAGGCCGTTCGGGCTTTTCGGGATCATGAGCAGATCACGGTGACGAACGAATCGGCGCTCTACGAAAGTCCTGCGATGACGACGGATCCCCGGGAAGACCAGCCCGCCTATCTCAATGCGGTCGTCGAACTGGAGACGACGATGAGCGCGCAGGAGCTTCTGGATCTCTGCCGCCGACTCGAACGCTCGGCCGGCCGCCGGCGACAGAGCGGGGAGCGGTGGAAATCGCGGACTCTTGATCTCGACATCCTGCTCTTCGGACGGGAGGTGATCGACCAGCCCGGCCTTTCGGTTCCGCATCCCCGCATGGCCGAACGTAGATTCGTTCTCCGACCACTCGCCGACATCGCCCCGGACTTCCGGCTGCCGGAGCCTATCGGTGCGACCGTGAGGCAGCTTCTCGCCGTATGTCCGGATGAGAATGAGCCTGTTCGGCGAGCTTCGTCGATATCGGATTCGTAGACGGAAAGTTCACGGCCGCGGGCGAACATGGAGCCCCGCACCAGGTTCAATCGAACGCCATCACGCAATAAGACAGTTGCTCCTGCGTATACTTGCATCGTTCGCGAGTACGACGGGCGCCGGCAGGCAGAATATGCTTCTCAAGCTTCTCTTTTTCGCCGTTCTGATCTATTTCGTCCTGAAGACGACGGCACGTTTGATCCAGGCCATGAAGGCCGGTGAAGATCCGTCGCATCTCAACCGGAAGCCACCTTCCGATTGGGAGGGGCCGTCGCAAGGGCGGTCGTACGACGAGGAAGACGTCGAGGACGCCAAATTCGTCGATGTATCGTAGAGGTGCGTCGAACGGACTACCCACTTCCGAGCCCGCATAGCTATGCCGACCCGCTACTAGGCGTCGACGCCGAAAGTAAACGTGAGCGTCGTGCGACTGGCAACCGGACGGCCGTCCTTTCGAGCCGGTCGAAAGATCCATCGGTCTGCCGCCGAGAGCGCAGACTCTTCAAGTCCGTACCCGAGAGAGCTGACGGGCGTCTTGGATGATCCGTCTTTATCAAGTAGGAATCGTTCGACGACCTCCGTGTTCTGCACCTGCCCCCGCTCGTCGATCATGACCGCCACGACGAGCTCGGCGCGAACGCGATTGCGACGCGCTTCTCGCGTATATTCCGGCTCGACGAATCGCACCGTCTTGGGACCCACGGTGGGGCCGGGGGCATTGGCCGTCGGCTCGTCGTCTCCTTCCTGGAGGAGGGCGTCATCGCCAGATTCCTCGACATCCAATAGGTTATCGGAGAACTCGATCTCTTCGTCTTCGAGAGCGACGTCATCCGGAACGAGAATAGGGATGGGAGGGGCCGGTGGAGGTGGCTTCGCCTCGGATTGCCGGGTCGGCTGAACCTCCTCTATCTCGATCACCTCGCGTTCTCCGACCTCGTAGACCGCCGCCTGCGACGACGGATTCTGCGGCGCAGGCCACAGCTTCACGACCGCGAGCACCAGGGCCAAGGCCGTAGCGATCGACGCGAGCATTCGGACGCGGTACTCGCCGAGATATGTGGTGGGGAGGGGAATACGCATGAATGGTCGCTATTCGCGGCTCATTCAACGCCTCCCTGAAGGTGGGGTTCAGGGACGGTCGCGGCGCCGCGGGTTTTCGATCTCTATGAGCGCAAGCGCTTCCACCGCTAATGCAGTACCGAGAGGCCGTGAAGAATCTTGTGAACCGATCTGAAATTCGCTACTTTCGGAACCAGCCGCATGGCGTCTGGTTACGCACTGCGACCTCGAAACGAGAGACCAAATACGTCCAAACATCCCACTGCTTAGACGTTGAGGCATCTGGGAAATCCGCCTCTTTACCACATCGCTTCCGTCGGAGCGGGCACGTGCCCGGTCCTAAGCCTTCCCAATTGCGGGAGGCTTTTTTTGTATACCCCAGCCGGATTTCCTAGCGTCTGCCGTGGGACGCACGCTCAGTAATCGTAGAAGCAAGACAGCCAGAAGTATGACCAAAAACGACGCACAGACGAACGCATCGCCCTGCAAGCTGGCGCTCGCCGACGGCACCGTCGTCAGTGGCTACAGCATAGGCTACAAAGGAGAGACGGGCGGAGAGTTGTGCTTCAATACGAGCATGACGGGGTACCAGGAAATCATGACGGATCCGTCCTATCATGGGCAGATCATGATGATGACCTACCCGCACATCGGCAATTACGGGGCAATGGACATCGATATGGAGGCCAAGAGCCCCATGATTGCGGGGCTTGTGGTACGACAGTTTACCGAACGCTACTCCAACCAGCTCGCCGACGAATCGCTGGATCTATTTATGAAGCGCAACAAGCTCGTCGGCATCACCGGACTCGATACGCGGCGCCTGGTGCGACACATCCGAACGAAAGGCGTGATGAATGCCGTCATTTCGGCGGTGGATCTAGACGATGATCGTCTCGTGGAGAAGGCTCGTGGATGGCCCTCCATGGAAGGGCTCGAGCTGGCTTCGCGCGTTACGACGAACGAGCCGTTCGACTACTCCGTAGGCAGCGGTGCGCGGATCGCCGTCTTCGACTACGGTGTAAAGCTAAATATCCTGCGCTCATTTGAGGCGCGTGACTGTAGCGTGAGAGTGTATCCGGCTTCGACGCCGCTTCAGGAGGTGCTCGCGTGGGATCCCGACGGACTATTCTTCTCCAACGGCCCAGGCGATCCGCGGGCGATGCCCGATGAGGTCGCGAAAGCGAAAGAAGCCTTCGAGACCGACATTCCGCTGTTCGGAATTTGCCTGGGACATCAGCTCATGTCGCTGGCGTCGGGCTTTGACGTCTACAAGATGTTCGTCGGCCACCGCGGCGCGAATCATCCGGTGAAGAACTTGGTGACAGGGCACGTTGAGGTCTCCACACAGAACCACGGCTTTGCCGTAGCCGAAGATTCGGTTGACGAGAAGATAGCGGGCGTGACGCACCTGAATTTGAATGATCGGACCGTCGAGGGCCTTCGCTTCAAGAAGCGGCCAGCCCTTTCAGTCCAGTATCATCCCGAAGCATCTCCGGGCCCGCACGACAGCCACTACCTTTTTGAGGAGTTTCTGTCGGATGTCGAGAAGGCGCGCGGCGTGCCCGTCAAAAAGCCGGTTCGGTCGTCGGCAACGCACGCGTGAGCATTCATTACTACTCATCGAATTGAACTGAAGATCGAGACGAATGCCCAAGCGAGAGGACATCAAACGGATTCTGCTCATCGGAAGTGGGCCGATCGTCATCGGCCAGGCATGCGAGTTTGACTACTCCGGCAGTCAGGCCTCGCGCGCGCTCCGTGCAGAAGGATACGAGATCGTGCTGGTGAACTCCAATCCGGCCACCATCATGACGGATCCGCTCACGGCGGACAAGATTTATCTGCAGGATTTGACGCCCGCGTCGATCAAGCAGATTGTGGAGAAGGAAAATCCGGATGCCGTGCTGCCTACGATGGGCGGACAGACGGCCCTCAACCTCGCCAAGACACTGCAGGATGAGGGCTATTGGGCGGCGCACGACGTCGCGGTCATCGGCGTGGACATCGACGCGATCCAGATTACCGAGGATCGGCAGGCGTTCCGCGATTTGATGGAGGAGATTGGGATCGATCAGGGGCGGAGCCGCGTGGCGAAGAGCCTGCTTGAGGCGAAGGAGATCACGCAGGAGCTCGGGGGGCTGCCGGTTGTAATCCGGCCGTCCTATACCCTGGGGGGCACCGGCGGCGGCATCGTATGGACGCACGAGGAATTCGACCGCAAGGTCACGCGCGGCCTGGAAATGTCGCCCGTGCATCAGGTGCTGATGGAGGAGTGTCTGTTTGGGTGGAAGGAGTACGAGCTCGAGCTGCTGCGCGACAAGAACGACAACGTCATCATCATCTGTTCGATCGAAAACGTCGACCCGATGGGGGTGCACACGGGCGATTCGTTGACCGTGGCGCCGTCGCAGACGCTCACCGACAAGCAGTACCAGCGCATGCGCGACGCGGCAATCCGCATGATGCGCTCGATCGGTACGTTTGCGGGAGGGTGCAACGTGCAGTTCGCCGTCGAACCGTCGACCGGACGCATGATCGCCATCGAGATCAATCCTCGTGTGTCGCGCTCGTCCGCCCTGGCTTCCAAGGCGACGGGATATCCCATCGCGAAGGTGGCGGCGAAGCTGGCCGTCGGCTACACGCTCGACGAGCTACCGAACGACGTTACGGGCACGACGAGCGCCTGCTTCGAGCCGGCCATCGACTACGTCGTGACCAAAATTCCGCGTTTCAATTTCGACAAGTTCGAAGGCGTAGACGAGGAATTGACTACGCAGATGAAGGCGGTCGGTGAGGTGATGGCCATCGGCCGGACCTTCCCGGAGAGCCTGCAGAAGGCATGGCAAAGCCTGGAGATCGGCTTCAACGGACTTGGCGGCGACCGCGACGACGTCACGCGCGAGGAGGTGCGCGACCGACTGAAACGGCCGTACTGGGACCGCACGGTGCAGATTCGAAACGCCTTCAAGCTGGGGGCCTCCGTGGACGAGGTGGCCGACGTGTCGAAGGTGGATCCGTGGTTTCTCTTCCAGATCCAGGACATCGTGCGATTGGAGGATGAAATCAGTAAGCGGTCACTCGAAGAGATGGATCGCGAGTTCATGCTTCGCGTGAAGCAGTACGGCTTCTCGGACGTGCAGATCGCCTATCT
>CAZQAS010000051.1:5677-20935 GCA_964591285.1 uncultured Rhodothermales bacterium | reverse complement strand
GAGATGACGGTAGGCCACCTTCTCTTCTCCGTCGCCACAACCGGCTACATCTTTGTCGCTATGTATCTCGAAGAGCGGGATCTCGTGGCCCGCTTCGGCGAGCGCTATCGAAACTATCGAGCCTCTGTGCCGCAGATCTTCCCAACTCCAAAGAGGGGCGGTTCGCTCGAGCGCGAGAAACGCGCCGCCCGAAGCACGTAAGAATCAGGGAAAGGATGGCGCCGGACGGAAGAATGAGTCCCCGATGGGATTTAATCACAAGAGGATGCAACCGGCCGCGCCCGGCGCGCTACCCGCGTGCGCCGCGATGCACCGGGCGCTGGCACGCATCCACATAGACGGAAACGTATCCACGCATTCGACCGCGCCGCCATGATCGAACTTGTAGACATTGATTCCGACCACGTACTCGGTGTTCGCGTCCACCAGAATCTGCTCGCGACCGACATCGATCTGGCCATGAACTTCATCGAGAAGAAAATTCGTACGCGCGACACGATCGCGCTCTACGCCGAAATCGATGACGTCACGGACATCGACTTCGGCGTGCTGCAGAAGGAGCTCACCTACGGAGCTGCGCAGCTGAAAAGTCTCGGTCACATCGAACGTGCGGCCCTGGTGACGGACATCAGCGCGATTCGCGACAACGAGTTGCTGATGAGCCTCGTACCCTCGGTCGAGGTGAGGACGTTCGCTCCGAGGGAGAAGGCGGAGGCCAAGGCGTGGGTTAGGCAGCCGCTACCCGCTTCATCGAGAGGCTGACCGGCCGAGAAGCTCCCCGTGTGCGCAGCAGGGGCAAAGTTTGTCGCATCCCCGACAGCGGAGTCCATATCGGAATGCGTACTCTATGAGCACGTCCGCTGCACTACGGCGCTGCGAAGGAGGACCGTCGCAACAATGACCGGCATCCCAGCAGTCTGCGAGCGGCGGTATTGGTCGAACTCGGTTAGTCCTATTAGGTGACGTATGTTTTCGTTGCTTCGATTCCGCTACTATGCGTGGAGACGCAATCGCGACCTGTTCTCTTTCTGGCAATTTCTGGCATCGATCTGATGCCTTCGGTACCGTAACTTCTTGAATCCTGCGGCGTCGTACCGGCGCTCCGCCTCGGTCGAACGCCCAATGCCGCCGACCGAGGCGCCGCAGCACCGGCCAGGTGCTGAAGCACGTTCCGGATTCGGGCTTACACCTGCTATCCCTAGCGCGGTACACCAGAGATCTGTAGACCAGGCTATCGCCAGCAGCACGGGAACGCCAGTAATGGAAACTGCGATCGTAACGTGCCCTTATTGTGGGGCGAAAACCGAAGGCGAAATGCCGGCGACGGCGTGTGTCTTCTTCTGGACCTGCCCGGCATGCCAAGAAGTCCTACGTCCGAAGCCGGGCGATTGCTGTGTTTTCTGCTCGTATGGTGACCGGCGTTGTTCATTCGCCCCTACGACCCCTACGGAGCAATCTTCCGCCTCCCGGTAATCATTTCAACGGGAGGGTAAATCCGTAACGTCTCCGGACGTCCTCCAATGTCGGCGAGGCATCGCCCGGAGAATGGGACCGCGAGGGAGGCCGGCCGCTCTTCTGTCGAGTGGGACGCCCGTCTGCGGCTTCCGCACGGGTGATGTGCGCCCCGACTAGTTCGCGGCTCGTACCGTCGGGCCCGCCCCGGCACAATTCTGGCGCTTTCGGATGTGTCGATCATTTACCTACGGCCATCCGAAAGCCCGACATGTTTGAAATCCTGGCTCAGATCTTCATCCTGATGCTCGTCGTCGCCTTCTCATTCGTGGCGATCGTCGGCAATGCCATGCGCCACGCGCAAGAAAGGGCCACGCCGAAGCGTCGATCCGACGATGGAGCCGCCGAGAAGCTCAAGCCCCGCGTCTTTGCCCTGGGTCCGTTCCGGACGCAGGAGTCCACGAAAGCTGCATAGCCGCACGTTACGGCACTGGAATAGGCGCTACTCGAGTGGCTTGGGCCGTAGGGATGGTCCTCCCGTGTTGAGTCGTCCGTACGGATACGGATGATCGTTCCGAGTGGTCGGATCGGTCCTGGGCAGGATCGAATTGAGACGGCCGTTCAGAGATGATTGCGGAGGTGCGAACGCAACGGCGCGGTAGGCTTCCCGAAGCAGGCGCTCCGTTGGCTTCAATCAGGTCCTTGGGCAGACGGCGGTTCGCGCGGCTATCCGCACCGGCGGCTTCATGCGACGGTAGGCTGCCCACATCGTGGCGCCTTCCTGATCGAGGAGGAGTTGCCTGAGCACCGATCCCGCGGAAATGGCCGGGACTGCGAACCGCACGGACTCGCGATGAAGGATCAGCCGCGGTCCTTCGACCGACCACTTCCGGATCACGCCGCGTTCGGTCGCCATCCACAACAACTCAATAAGGGGCTTGCCGCTAATCGTGTCCTTCATTTGGTGCCTCCGATAGAATGCTCTCATAGGTCGACTATGTGTATCGTCCGCCGACGACGGATTTACATAGGTCGGAGACCGGATTTTTCGTCACGAGATGTGCGGATGGCTTCTGCGCGGATCTTCCTATGCCTCTCGAGGCGAACTCGGCATCATCTCCGCGGCGGCGCTTTCTAGGCCGAACTCGTCAGGATTCCTCCCACACTATTTCTCCCGGATTCCCCTGCATCTGTGCGGTCCGCCGTCCCGTATGCTGGCAGGCAGCGACACACGAGACGAAATTTGTAGAGCTGACACGGTCACTAGACGCACGGAGCGGCACCATGGGTGATTCCCTAGTGCGACACAGCCGCATGAGCCCAGCTCGATCCACGGCCTGGTACGTCCTTCTCGTAGCCCTCGTATTCCAGGGACTTAGCGGCATCGCGGGCGGGATTGGCTTTCTCGTCGATCCTTCGGGCGCGACCCTCGGGATTCCGCTTGAATGGCTCGACGGTTCGCCGTTCGCGAATTATTTGATTCCGGGGCTTGTGTTATTAATCGTCCTGGGCGTACTTCCGCTCATTGTGGTCACGGGTGTTTGGCGGCGAAGCCGATGGGGACGCATTTCCGCCATCGCCGTCGGCGCGGCGCTTCTGATATGGCTGGCCGTTGAGATTCTCGTGGTCGGCTATCAGCCGGAACCGCCGTTTCAGGCGGTCTACGCGGCGCTCGGTGTCGCCATCATGGTGGCCGCTTCCGCACCGTCCGTCCGCTCCTTGTTCAATACACCGATGCAACCTGCCTAGACGCGCACATCCGCCATGCTGAAGATCAAGAACGTACTGGTCCCCACCGACTACTCCGAAGTCGCTCGCCGCGCGTTTGATCATGCGCGCTTTACCGCAGAACGATTCGAGGCAGACCTGCACGTGCTCCACATCGCCGAGACGAGCGGGAGCGGCGGAGACCGCTCCTTCGAGCCGGGTCCCTACGAAGGCAATCGCACCATCATCGAAGCGGCAGAATATGCCGGCGAACCGGTTGACGAGTTCGAGTCGCTCGCCTACGGCAGCCAGACTGCTTCCGGGCAGACATCGAACAGGCCTTCCGCCGATGGAGCGATTCTCGTCAGGCGGAGCGCGCGGTCGGTCCCCGAAGGCATTCTCAACTATGCGGATGAGATCGACGCCGATCTCATCGTGATGGGGACGCGGGGGCGAAGCGGACCGCGACGGCTTTTCATGGGAAGCCGTGCCGAGGACGTCGTACACGCCGCGCAGTGCCCCGTGCTCACCGTGCGATCGGGCAGCCTCACCGTTCCGGGCCGTGGCGTCTCACGGGTGCTTGTCCCGGTAGATTTCTCGGAGGTTTCCGAATCGCAGATACGGCATGCACAAGAGCTGGCCGAGACGTACGGCGCGGAGGTGGACGTGCTTCACGTCGTCGAAGTGCCGGATGCCGCGCTCTTTTACTCGCTCGACGAATTCAACGCGTCCGTGCCGTCGATCGCGTCGCGAGCGCGCGAGGCACTCGCCGAACTCGTTGCTCGCGGGCGGCACGACGTCCCCACCCGGACCCACGTGCTCGTCGGACATCCAACCATCGACATTCTGGATTTCGCCGAGGCCCAGCAGTCGGATCTCATCGTCGTGGCGACCCACGCAACCAAAGGCCGGCACATGCTGCTCGGCAGTGTAGCGGAGCAGGTAATCCGACGAGCACCCCTGCTGGTCGCCACGATGAAAGCGTCCGGTAAGTCGCTGCTCGCCTCCGACGAACGCCCTGTTGAAGCTGGAATCGCCGGCGAGCTCGCCTAGCTCGAGGCACTATTCTCGGCGGCAGACGGGTCAGCGCACGATCAGCATATGCCCGGTCTGGCGAACGTCGCCCGCTACCATCCGATAGAGGTACGTTCCTGCCGGCAGAGCGGAGACGTCTACGGTCTCCTTGTGCGTACCGTGAGGCCGTGCACGATCGACCAGCGTCTGGATCGTACGCCCCAAAATGTCGTACAGGTCGATGCGTACCAAGGCGGGCGCGGCAAGCTCATATTCGATGACCGCCGTAGAAGTCGCGGGGTTGGGATAGACCGCAATGAGCACAGTCCCGGCGCGATGGTCGTCTTGCGCGGCCAGATCCGCCGAGGTTTGTCCCCGAAGCTCCAGCGTGAGTGGCTCGTGAGTCACAGGCGAAAAGATTCGGAGGACGTCCTCATACAGACCGTCCACTGGCGGAGCAAAAGCGATCCGGATGGTCAGCACGGTCGCGGCATCAATAGTCTCGAGCGTGTCTACGAGCGCGAATGCGGCCGTGGTCGTGCCCATCTCAATTCCCGAGAGCGGCACGGAACCGACATTCGAAATGCTGACGGCGACGGTGTCGGTCTCGCCCGGCACGACGCTGCCGAAATCAACCGTCTCGGATCCGTCCAATCTAAGCACCCGCAGGGGGCTCACCGCCTGGGCGCTGACCTCCACCTCGAAGCGATCCTCTCCGGAATGCACGGCAATCATTCCGGAGTATTCGCCGGCCACAGCCGGAGCAAACACGACGTGAAGTTCGGCCGTCGCCAGAGCAGGGATTTCCGACGGGCCCGCGAGAGCGCGGAATGCGGACGTATCGACATACACGGAATCTAGTGATATCACGTGATCCGTCATATTGGCGATCACCAGCAGGCTCGTATCAGCATGGAGGGCCAGGGTCTGATCGAAGGCGAGCCGACGGTCGTCCAGATAGACGCCGTTTGGCACCGCAGTTGCTTCGACCCAGGCGAGCATGTGCGACGTCGCACGAGTGGCGATCGAAAGCCGGGCGCTATAGTCCCCCGGCTCGCTTCCGACGAACTCCAGGGACACCTCGGCCGAGTCGCCCGCCGGGATTGATGCGCTCCGCACGGACGGCTCGAAGGCCGGAGAATCGATGTCGATATTCGTCACCTCGAGCTCGGACGTGCCTTCGCTGTAGATTGTCACCTTTCGCTCGCTAGGCGTGCCGGCACGCACATATCCGAAGTGGACCGCGGCGTGCGACAGACGGGCCGCCTCATATTGCTGAAACCGATCCGCCGCCGCCGCAAACTCCGGAATGTCAAAAAACGTAAGGTAGTCGTTTAATTGCCGTACATGCGTCTCGTGGTAGAATGCATACTGGAGCCCGTGCAGGCAGTATCGCGAAGAATTTCGGCCGGCGACGTTCCAGCGCTCGACGTTGTCGACCACCGACTGGATCCCCGCGCGGAAGAGCTCCAGGGCAAAGGCATCCTCGGAGATCACAAAGTAGCTCCACAGCCCCCACAACCCGAAGAGCTTGCCGTTTAGAACGTGGCACCAGTCGATGGTCGGATACTCCTCCAGCCAGTAGTACCGGTTCTCATCGACGACGATGGCCCAGGTATCGTCCTTGTTCGCGTAAAGCGTCCGGAAAAAGCCGGTGGCTGCCTCGTAGTAGGTCGAGTCTCTCGTAAGATGGAAGGCCGCGGAAACGGCCGCGAGCGCCTCACCCTGTGCCATAGCGGAGACCCATCCGTTAGGAAGGAGCCGCCCACCGTGGCGCCAATCGAATTGATAGCGCAGATAGTAGTCGTCGTGATTCTCCACCAGCCACTCGACATTCGCCATAAAGATGACCGAGTCGATCTGAGCGCCGCTATCGAGGTACGCATTGTAGAAGGACAGCGCGGCTTGAGCCGTCATCACTGGATTGCGGTGAAAGCCGAAGTCGTACTCGATTAGCGGGACGTACGTCGAGTCGAGCCGCGGGTAGTACCTCTCAGGGATATGTAGGCTGTAGAACCACCGCAGGCCGCTCTCGCGAAAATCTTCGGCGATGGGTTCGACCCCTTCGAGCGGATACATCTTGAGGTCGTGCGCGTGCCGATCGATGGAGTCGATGACCGGCGGGTGGACGGCGAGCAGGTGCAGATCGTGACCGAAGTCCGTCTGCCGACCGGGAAGGATATCATCGTAGATGATGGGCGACTCGACGCGAAGCGTGCTGTCCGTCACGCCTACTTCGGCGGGCTGCGCATGCAGGGCTAGCGGGGAGGCGGCGAACAGCAGGATCCAGATCCGCCCCCTGCACCAGCCCCACCAGCGATGGGCACGGATTGATGTTGAGTGATGGGCCATACCCAGCGCGATTATTCACTTCCGAGGTAAGTCTCAGGTATTTCCGTCTCCTCCAGGGCGACGTTCAACTCCCGGACGGGTCGTACCTCGATGCTGCCGACGCGCGCGGGCGGAATCTTCGAAGCGATGCGGATCGCGTCATTCAGATCGCGCGCCTCAACGAGATAGAAGCCCGCCAGCTGCTCCTTCGTTTCGGCGAACGGCCCGTCGATGACGGACACGTCGCCGTTTCGCACACGCACCGTGGTGGCGGTGTGGACGGGATGAAGCGCCTCGCCGCCGAGTCGCTGCCCCCGTTCGACCAGCCCATCGCTGAAGGCTTTGCATTCCGCATCATCGATATCTGCGAGTGCTTCTTCGTCGGCGTATACGAGACAGAGATACTTCATAGTCTTCCGGGATGAAATAGTCTTCCGGGATGAACTTCCCGCGGGCCTTTTTGAGATACGATTCATTAGCTAGTCGTATGAGCGTCGCGAAAATCGACAGTTGGCATCGACTCCGCGCATTATGCCGAAGTTGGCCCCTTTCCTAGCTCGGCCAACCGTCTCCGAAGGAATCGGCGCTCGGGTTCCTGCTCCGTGAGCGCGAGCGCACGCTCGTATCCGTTACGCGCCTCCTCAAGCCGCCCCAGCCGGCGTGACAAATCCGCTTTCACCGCATGCGCGAGGTGATAATCGGCCAGATCACCACGATCCAAAATAACGTCGACGAGTGCAAGGCCCTCTGCAGGACCATCGCGCATAGCAACCGCAACGGCGCGGTTCAGCGCGACGACGGGCGACGCCTGGATACGCAGCAGGACGTCGTAGAGGCCGACGATTTGCTCCCAGTCGGTTTCCGCCGAGCTCGGCGCTTCCGCGTGAACGGCCGCGATCGCGGCCTGAAGGGTGAACGGACCGATTTCCTCATCCGCGAGTGCATGCTCCACCAGCCTAATGCCCTCCTCGATCATCTCGCCGTCCCATTTCGAGCGGTCCTGATCGCTCAGAAGGACGAGATCACCCTCATCGTTCGTGCGGGCCGACCGGCGAGACTCCTGGATGAGCATGAGAGCTAGGAGCCCCCTAACCTCCGGCTCCGGCAGCAGGTCGAGCAGCATTCTTCCCAGATGTATAGCCTCGCCGGAGAGATCCGCGCGGGTTACGGAGTCCCCTGACGAAGCGGAGTAGCCCTCGTTGAAGACGAGGTAGATGACGTGCAGGACGGAAGAGAGCCGCTCGGGAAGGTCCGACCGCGACGGGATTTCGTAGGGGATGCCCGCATCGCGAATCTTACGCTTGGCACGAACGATCCGCTGCGCGAGTGTGGGCGCAGCAATCAGGAACGCTCGCGCGATCTCCTCGGTCGTGAGGCCACAGATCTCCCGAAGAGTGAGGGCGATCTGCGCCTCCTGCGACAGGGCCGGATGGCAGCAGGTAAAGATGAGGCGCAGCCGGTCGTCCGGCATCTCGCGGTTCTCCCACGCGTCCTGCTCCACGGCCTCCATCCCGCGCGCGACCTCCCCGAGGGCCCGGTCGTAGCGTGCCCGGCGACGGATGCGGTCGATGGCCTTGAACCGGCCGGTCGAAACGAGCCACGCACGCGGATTCTTGGGAACGCCCTCGGCCGGCCATTTCTCGACGGCCGCCGCGAAGGCTTCCTGCAGCGCATCCTCCGCGATATCAAAGTCGCCTAGCAGCCGAATGAGCGTGGCGAGCACACGCCGGGACTCCTCGCGATAGACATCCTCCACGATGCGCGTCGCGTCGCGCTCATGGTTTTCCTTGACCTGCTCACCCGATGTATCGCGATTCATCCTCGCGTTTCCGAGCCGACGAGGGGGTACTCCGATGCTCTTTCAGTATACGGCGATTCGCGGACGCATTTCTCAACGACGCCTCCTCTACGATGTCCAAGACGGCTCACTCAGCCCGGAGGACGGCAACGGGGTCGGCCGTCGCGGCACGCAGCGCCTGATAGCTGACGGTACCCACTGCCAGGCCCAGCGTCGCAAAGGCCGCAGCCGCGAAGACGAGGGGGGAGATGTCGGTCTGATACGCGAAATTGCGAAGCCAGCGGACGGCAAACAGGTACGAGACTGGGGCGGCCACCGCGAAGGACGTCAGGACGAGACCTACCGTCTCGCGCGAGAGCATCACGAGAATCCGCGAAACGGACGCACCCAGCACCTTACGGATCCCAATCTCTTTCGTGCGGGCTTCCGCAACGTGGGCCGCCAATCCCCACAGGCCCAGGCACGCGATGCCGATAGCCAGCAGCGAAAAGAGCCCGAGCGTCGACATCAGCTTCCGCTCGGTCGCGTAGAACGTTCCGAACGCCTCGTCCATGAAGGTGTACTCGAAGGGATATCGGGACTCAAAGGACTCCCACTCTCTGCGGATGAAGTCTAACGTCGACGATAGCTCGCCGGACTCAACCCGCACCAGAACGTACCCCGCCCGACGCTCGTCGACGATGATCGCCAATGGATCGATCGGACGGTGGAGTGACTCGAAGTGGAAATTTTCGACGACACCGATCACGACACCTTCGGCCAGCTCACCCTGGATGGCAAGCCGCCGGCCCACGGGTTCTTCCCACTCTAACCTGCGAGCGAGCGCATCATTGATGACGACACCGTGCTGAAGCTCCGCCGGCCGGTCCGCTGCGAAGAAGCGTCCCGTCTTGATGCGCAGTCCAAGGGCGTCTTTCATTCCCGGGTCTGTGATTCGGAAGATCGGGGATACGAGCTCCTGTCCCCCCACAAAGCCTTCCGGCTCCAGCGAGAACTCCATCGTGCCGTGACCCGGCACATTGCGACCGGCCGAAACGTGGGCGATGCCGGGATGCATTCGAAGTCTGCCGAGGAATGGCTCATATTGGTGCTCGATTCGTGTGCCGCCCGTATTTAACACGAGGACCTGCTCGGACTCAAAGCCGAGATCTTTCTTTTGTACGAATCGCATCTGTTTGTAGACCAGCGTCGTCCCAATCAGGAGGCTGATCGATACGGTAAACTGCAGGATGACGAGTGTGCGGCGCGCGCGTCCGGTTCCGGTTCCCATTCCCGTTGCTGCCCCGGAGCGCAGCGCGCGAAGTGGTGAATAGCTGCTCTGCACGGCGGCCGGGTAAGCGGCCGCGGCAATTCCAACCAGAACAGCGATGCCGGCGTACCCGGCAAGCCACTCCGGCTGCGCCGGCTCGAAGTGCATCGCACGCCCCGTGAAGGTGCGGAAGGCCGGAAACGCAGCAGCGACGGCCGCCGCAGCGCCGGCCGTCGCGACTGAACTGAGGATCAGTGCCTCCGCGATGGCGTGTCCGGCCAGGCTGATTCGACTCGCGCCGAGCGCTTTCCGAATGCCGGTCTCGCGCACGCGGCGCGCAGTTCGCGCCGTCGAGAGATTGATGAAGTTGACAATGGCGATAAAGAGCACCAGTCCGCCGATCAACGACATGACGCGAACGTACGTCCGGTTACCAGAGCGGACTTTTCGCGCGTGGTGAATGTGACCTGAATCCAGATAAACCTCCTGCAACGGCTGCAGATAAAGGTGGTATTGATCGAGCCGCTCCGGAAAGTGCCGTCGCATGAAATCCGGAAGACGGCGCTCGATGGCGACAGGATCGGAGGCCGGAGCCAGCACCACGTATGTATAGAGCGACTGCGTAATCCAGTTATTCATCCAGTGGTACTCCAGCGGACCTCGTCCCGGCACCGTGGATGACCAGGAGACCAGTGCATCGAAGATGAGATGCGATGTCGCAGGCGTCCGAGCGACGACCCCCGTGACCGTGTAGTCTTCGTTGTCGAGCCCGGTTAGCGTCTGTCCGATCGGATCCTCGCCGGAAAAGAGCACGTCCGCGACGTCCTGTGTCAGCACAATCGACATGGGCGCCGCGAGGGCCGTGTGGGGATTGCCTCGAAGTAGACGAAAGTCGAACACCTCGAAGAAGCTTCGATCGGCGATGACCAGAGCTCCGACCCTGGTGGAAACCGGTTCGCGCGTGAGCACGACGTCGTCGAACCAGGGCAGCAGGCGCACGGACCCCGCCACTCCCGGGAACTCCTCGGCCAGCGTAGGTCCCATCATCCCCGAGGTGACAGCATGATGCTCGTGCATTCCACGCTCCGGAGTGTGCACCTTGTTGAGCCGGTAGATGCGATCCGCCTGCGAGTGATGACGGTCGACGGCCGATTCATGCCGAACGAAAAGGAAGATCAGCAGGCACGACGCAATGCCGACGGTGAGTCCAACGAGGTTGATGACGCTCTGGCCGCGATTCCGCCGGAGCCGCCGGTATGCCGTGAGGAGATAAATTCGAATCATGGATCCGTCGACGCTCTGTTCACGGATCGAGCGGGCGAATCTCGTGCCACCTCGGATCGGGCGTGTCCGGAATCCTCCTTCGGCTGTGTTCCTGGCGTCTTAAGCCGGCGTTGGTAGGATGCGGACCGTCTGATGCATCAAGACGTTCAGGCCGCGCCGGCCCCACGTCGTCCGCGCGCGAACGGCGATTGTTCGCGAGCGTGCTCCCGGTGCACTAACGGTGCCATACCGCACGCACCGCGCGGGGGCACGTGACTTTTTGGCGGCTCTGCCGGCGCGCTAGGCCTTCCGACAGAAGACGTACACGCGGTATTTTTCGGCGGCTTCGTCGATCCGGCTGGATCGCACCACGTATTCGAGGTCCTTTGAAACCGGCGTGAGATTGCGCGCGATATAGCTTCGCAGGTTGGCGACGTCGCTGCGCTGCATCTCATCGATGCGCAGCGCGCTGCCTCGGTCCAGCCACTGGATATGCTCCTTGAGAGGGTCGAACTTCGAGGTGCGCCAGGAAGAGGCGTCGGATCGAAGCTTCTCTAGCTCTGCGCTTGCTTCTTCGGCCGGCACGACTTCCACCTTGAATTTGCTCGATTTAGCCATTATTCCAGCCCTCCCGTACCGGACTCGCTCCACGAGGCTTCATACGCGATCAGCCGGCCCGCAATCATGACGGGCAGGTACACCATCTGCGTTTCGGGAACGTAGTCGAGGTCGGCGGTGCCCTGGGTCAGCTCGACCAACGTCCTCACCGAGTCTCCGGGCGTGTAATGCATGACCACGGCGCCGCCCCAGTCTGACAGGAAGAATCCGCCGCGTCCGTCCGGCTCCACCGCGTCGAGCCCGCCGATCGGATCGCTCGAGCCGAGCGCCTCAATCTGCGAGGCGTCCGCTGAAACGGTGCGGAGATATCGCTCCTGTCCCGGCTCCGTAGCGGCGCTGTCGGCTGCGGCGACGACGACGTCGCCGTCCACCACATAAATCCCGTTGGGGGACTGAACGCGCGGATCGTCGAGCCAGACGGTCAACGCGTCGCCCTCGAGCCGGTGAATCCTGCCGGTACCGGAATCGGTCACGTAGACCACGCCGGTTTCATCGGCGGCCACGTCATTCAGGAACGTGGCACCTTCAGCCGGATACCGGTCGGTGATTTCGCCGGTCGAGACATCGATCGCCACAAGCTCGTCAATGTCGGAAACGTAGATCGTCCCGTCGACCAGTGCCAGCCCCTTCGGCGCGTCAAGACCGGTGGCCCATTGTTGTTCGAGCATCTCTCCCTCCGGCGAAACCGTCGAGATGTAGCCATTGCCGTCCTTCGCACTCGGGTCGTCTCCGATGTTTGAGACGTAAATTACGTTGCGCTCGGCATCGTAGAGGGCCGACTCCGGCCAGTCCAGGCCCTCGTCGAGCGACCATACCTCGGTTAATTCTACGCGGGCCGCCTCGCTGTCCGCTGGATCGGATTCGCTTTCCGGCACCCCGCAAGCAGCCAGCAGAAGCATGGCCGCTGCAAATAGGATGAAAACCGGAGTACTCGCGTGCGATGTTCTTCGAACTCGCAGTAGATGGAGGATCGTCATTGTCTGCGGATGTCATTGATGTATTATCGGTACCGCTGTGTACGTAGCTTCGGCTTCGTCGAACGGACAAGACCAGAACAATGGCGGCATTTCATCACGGAATCTAACGCTGCGAGACGACTCGTGCACTATTCCCTGTCGAGGACGCGTATGAACCGCCCCCACATAGAAGTGAGATACGCTGCCTACTCGTCGTCGTTGGCAACGAGCGGATGATCCTGGTCTTGGAAGCCGAAAATCGTAATCATGTCCGTGACCGTCGAATAGAGCATCAGCACGATGGTTACGAGCAGCCCACCGAGGACGGCCGAGCCGACAATCGTGACGTAGTAGAAGATCTCGTACCAGGAGGGCAGAATCCGCTGCGGCTCGTCGAGCGGCACGACGAGGAATAGCAGAAAGGTCATCGCCGCGATGAACGTCACGGTGTCGATGAGTGCAATCCGCCGGATTCTACGGTAGTGGCTAACGTCGAGCCGGCTCTGGGTGTTGAAACTCAAGCTCAGAAGCGTCAGCATGAGAGCCAGGATGGTGGCGGAGGCCGTAATGACGGCTGAATAGAGAAACCGGGCCGTCGGCAGCATCGTGATGAGCAGCTCGCGCGCCTCCATGCGGCTGACTTCTCCCACCGAGTAGGTACCCACGAAGAGAACGACCGCTCCGAGTGCACCGCCAATGATCGCCTTTTTCATTCCCAACAGCGGCGCCGTCTGGGCTTCTCTCGCCTTCGCCTCCGTCTCGACGTCACTCATGGTGCATTCTCCGTAGTGATCTGCAAGAGCGGATCCGAACAACAGATCGCCGCCTCATCGACATCGTTGTAAGCAAACCCTCCTCAATCGTTCTCCAGCGGATGCACGAATCACGTTGGACGCGCCGGATCGCAAAAGTCTTTCTGCGTTTCGCGTATCTTTGGTTGATTGACGAATTCCGTATACCGACGGCGAATCGCGCTTCGGACGGTCCGCCTTACCTACACGCCAACCTTCACAACAGCAAGCCATGAAAACCCTATCCGGCATCGCAATCTTCAGCCTTGCCATCCTGCTCGTTACTTCCGGTGAATCGCTGGCGCAGGACCTGCACCCATCCCGAAGAGCGAGTCCCATCGGCATCGCCAAAACCCACATCGGCGACACCTACGTGAAGGTCACCTACGGACGCCCCTACGTGCGCGGGCGCGAGATCTTCGGCGCGAACACCGCCGAGACGGAATACCTCGTGCCTTTCGGCGAGCTCTGGCGCACGGGCGCCAACGAGGCAACCGAAGTTACGTTTACCGACGATCTGCTGATCGACGGGAACCGCGTCGAAGCGGGCACCTACGCCCTCTTCACCGAACCGGGGCAGGAAACCTGGACGATCCACTTCAGTCCACAGTTGGGACTCGACGGAACGGGTCGTTTCGACCCGGAAACGAATTCGTTCACCGAGGTCTACGATCCCGAAATGGACGTACTGGCGATCCAGGTGCCGTCGCAGTCCACCGAAGAGGAAGTCGATCAGTTCACGATCGAATTCGAGCACGACGGCAACGCCGCCGACATGGTCCTCCGCTGGGAGCACACCGAAATCCGCATCCCGATGGAACCGGCCTCCTGACCCTCCGCACCCCACCTACAACCCGCATCATCATCAAATGCGCCATTCCGCACCCATTCTCTTCAGCGTGATGATCAGCCTGCCGTTCCTGGCCGCTTGTGAGTCGCCGCCAACCGACGAAGGCGCCGAGGCGGACGTTGACACGGCCGGCGTCCAGATCGAACCCTTCGGCGAGGTCGACGGCGAGCCCATACAGCTCTACACCTTGACGAACGCGAACGGCATGCAGGTCCGAGCCACGAACTACGGGGGGATCATCACGCATCTCTTCGTGCCGGACGCCGAAGGCAATTTTGAAGACGTCGTCCTCGGCTACGATTCGGTGGACGGGTACCTCGATGAGACGCCCTACTTCGGCGCGATCATTGGTCGGTACGGCAATCGAATCGCAGACGGTGAGTTCACGCTCGATGGCGACACCTACACGCTCGCGACTAACAACGGCCCGAACCACCTTCACGGCGGTGAGCAGGGCTTCGACAAGGTCGTCTGGGACGCGACCACGTTCGACGAGGGGGACGAGCGCGGCATCAGCTTCACCTACACGAGTCCGGCCGGAGAGGAGGGGTATCCCGGCACGCTGAATGCGCGGGTCACCTACACGCTCAATGATAACGACGAGCTCATCTTCGACTACTATGCAACGTCCGACGAAGCCACGCCCGTAAACCTGACGCAGCACACCTACTTCAATCTCGCCGGCGTCGGCGAGGGGGACATCCTCGATCATCGCATTATGATCAATGCGGACGCCTACACCCCCGTCGACTCGACTCTCATTCCTACCGGCGACATCGCAGAGGTCGAGGGCACGCCGTTCGACTTTACCGAGGCGACGCCGATCGGCGCCCGGATCCAGGAGGACGATCAGCAGCTAGAGCACGGGATGGGATACGATCACAACTTCGTCCTCAACGGCGAGGCCGGTGAGATGAAGCTCGCCGCGCGCGTGACCGAACCGACGAGCGGGCGCATCATGACCGTTCGCACCACCGAGCCCGGCCTCCAGTTCTACACCGGCAACTTTCTCGATGGCACGTTGACCGGGAAAGACGTCACCTACGAACACCGCACGGGTTTCTGCCTGGAGACGCAGCACTTCCCGAATTCGCCAAATCAGGATGACTTCCCCTCGACGATCCTACGGCCCGGCGACGAGTACACGACGCGAACGGTCTACGCCTTCGAGACCGGCGCGGAAGGAGATCCTTCCGGCGCCTAGTTCCCCTCCGATGCCGATGCGACGC
>CAZQAS010000051.1:0-5577 GCA_964591285.1 uncultured Rhodothermales bacterium | reverse complement strand
TGTGGGCCCTTTTAGCCGAATCGCATGTCCGGCCCGTTGTACCCCGGCTGCCGGCCCGTTCTTTTCGAATCTCAAAATGGAGTCTTACATGCAGAAAGCAACGCTGGGCGGTGGCTGTTTCTGGTGCCTCGAGGCCGTATTCGAGCAGCTACGCGGCGTCGAGGCGGTCGTTTCCGGCTACGCCGGCGGACACGAGCCCAATCCGTCGTACGACGCCGTCTGCACCGGGAAGACCGGTCACGCGGAAGTCGTGCAGATCACGTTCGATCCCTCCGAGATCACCTTTCGCGATCTGCTGGAGATCTTCTTTACCATGCACGATCCGACCACGCCGAACCGGCAGGGCCCGGACGTCGGCACGCAATACCGCTCGATCATCCTCTACCACGATGACGAGCAGGAGCGCATCGCACACGAAGTTGTCGCCGAATTCGACGAGCGCAGCGACTGGGACGATCCCATCGTCACGCACGTCGAGCCCCTGGAGACGTTCTATCCGGCGGAGGCATATCACCAGGAATATTATCGCGGGCACACGCACCAACCCTACTGCCAGGCCATCATCGCACCGAAGGTGGCCAAGCTGCGAACGAAGCATTTCGACCGGCTGAAGGCGGAGGTGACGTGATGTCTAAGAAGCCATTTGGAGTCGCCGCTACGTAAGCCGCACCGCTCGCCATGTTCGTACTACACCGCACGCGAGAGTCTCGACCCGCCGACGCGATCCAGGAGAAGCTCGAGGATCTGGTCGTGGCGCACAAAGTTTCCCTCGACCGACCGGCGGACCTTCCCCGTCACGTAGATCTGCCGGTTCTCGTAGAAGGAGACGATCTCTACGCAGGCGACGAGATCGCCGCGCGGCTCGATGAGCTCGAGACCGGTCTTACCTTTTCACGCCAGATTTCGGCCGACGCGTGCTACGTCGACCCTGACGATCCCGAGGAGTGCCTGTAGAACGACGCGAGCGGCCCCTCTGTGTGCGCCAACGTGACGAGCGCGGTGCGCTTCACCTCACAGCCGGTCGAACTTAGCCGTAAAATGCCGCAGTAGCGGCGGCTCCCACGAGATCTCGTAGCCCGGCAGCTCCTCGCGGTGCCGGTTGACCTCCGCAAAGCATTCGATCACATAGTCGATGTGGCTCTGCGTGTAGACGCGTCGAGGGATGGCGAGCCTCACGAGCTCCATTCGCGCCGGCCGCTCGCTGCCGTCGGGCTGGCGGCCGAACATCACCGAGCCGATCTCCACACCGCGGATGCCGCCGATTTCATAGAGCGCCACCGCCAGCGACTGGCCCGGGTACTGCAGCTGGGGGATGTGCGAGAGCATGCGCTTCGCGTCGACGTAGACGGCATGTCCGCCGACCGGCCGCACGATCGGCACACCCATATCGATGAGCGCCTGCCCCAGGTACCTCGTCGAGGCGAATCGGTACTGGAGGTAATCCTCGTGCACGATCTCCTCGAGGCCGACGGCGATAGCCTCCAGGTCTCGCCCAGCGAGACCGCCGTAGGTGGGGAAGCCCTCCGTCAGGATGAGCTGTGTCCGCGCACGTGCCGCCAGCTCGTCGTCATTGAGCGCGAGCCATCCGCCGATGTTCACCAGCGCGTCCTTCTTCGCACTCATCGTCATGCCGTCGGCCAGTGCGAACATCTCGCGGACGATCTCCTTCACCGACGTGTCCTCGTATCCCTTCTCCCGCAGCTTGATGAAATAGGCATTCTCCGCGAACCGGCATCCGTCGAAGAACAGCGGAACGCCGTGCCGATCGCAGACCTCTCGCGCGCCCCGCATATTCTCGAGCGAAACAGGCTGCCCGCCGCCCGAATTGTTCGTGATCGTGAGCATCACGAGCGGCACCTCGTCGGCATGCATCTTGAGAAGCTCGTCGAGCCGCTGCAGATCGATGTTGCCCTTAAACGGCAGCTCGATCTCGGGATCGAGACCCTCTTCGATGACCAGATCGACGGCCTCCGCACCGGTATACTCGATGTTTGCGCGCGTCGTATCGAAGTGCGTGTTGCTCGGAATCAGCGCGCCCTCGCCCCCTACGAGATTGAACAGGATGCGCTCGGCCGCGCGACCCTGATGCGTCGGGATCACGTGCTTGAACGGCATCAGCTCCTGTACGGCCGCCTCAAACCGGAAGAAAGAGCGCGACCCCGCATAACTCTCATCGGCGGTCAGCATCGCGCCCCACTGCGCAGCACTCATCGCCGCCGTGCCGGAATCTGTCAGCAGGTCGATGAGCACGTCGTCCGCATGCAGCGCGAAGAGGTTGTAATCCGCCTCCCGAATGAACTCGCCCCGCTCCTCGGGCGTGGTCATGCGGATCGGCTCGACCGACTTAATGCGAAACGGTTCGATAATCGTATTCATGCCGCAAACGAGTCAACTCGTTGGATAGGCCCAATATTGCTGGAACTTGCAACTTGCAACGTGCAACCTGCAACTGTTTATCTGCAACCGTCACGAAGTGACCTTCCTATACTGCCGCGCCGCGAGCACCAGGATTGCCGCCGTGAACACGGCCAGCGACGAGGTCTGCACGAGAACCGCCTCAATGCCCGCCCCCTTCAGCAGCACCCGGCGCATGATCTCGATGAAATAGGCGACCGGATTGAGGCGCGTCAGCCACTGCGCCCAGTCCGGCATGCTTTCAATCGGCGTGAAGAGGCCGCTCATCAAGATGAAAATCACCAGGATGAACCACGAGATGAACATCGCCTGCTGCTGCGTCTCGGTGACGGTTGAGATCCAGAGGCCGAGCCCAAGCATCGCCATCAGGTAAAGCGACGCCAGCGCGAAGATCAGCACCAGGCTCCCCTCCATCGGAATCCGGAAGACGACCCACGCGACGAGCAGTCCGAAAGCCAGCTCGAAGAGCGCGATGATCCAGAACGGGAGCAGCTTGCCCGCAATCAGCTCGTACTTGCGGATCGGCGTCACGTTGAGCTGCTCGATCGTGCCGATCTCCTTCTCACGCACGACGTTCATCGCGGAGAGAAACGTGCCGATCATCGTCACGAGAATCACGAGGATGCCGGGCACCATGTACGTCTGGTAGTCCAGATTCGGATTGTACCAGTGGGTGGGGCGGATCTCGATTTCGGATGCGGTCCTCGCGGGCTGCGCCATCTGCGCCATGAGCGTGGTCGTACGTGCCCGTTCCCCATTCAAGTCGGCCACGATCCGCGTGACATATGCCTGCACGACGCCGGCCGTCGCACCGTCCTGTGCGTCGAGGATCACCTGGATCCGGCCGTCCGTCGCCACATTCGCCGGCACGTGGAGGATCATACGCGCGCGTCCGGACTCCATGTCGGCGTTGGCCTCGCGCATCGATCGGGCCGTGTTGACCACCCTGAAATATCCGGACGCCTCCAACTTGCCCACGAGGTCGCGTCCGATCGGCCCCGCGTCTTCCACGACCAGCGCGACGGGCGTCTCGCGCACCTCGAAGGTCGCCGCAAAGGCCAGCACGAGAAGCTGAATAATCGGCAGCAGGAAAATGATCGGCAGCATCGCTCGATTGCGAAAGATCTGCCTAAATTCCTTCTGAAGCAGGATCAGGATGGGTCGCATCATGCGCCTCCCCTGTCGATTCGCCGCCGCGCTTCCGATCGTCGAGTCCGCATCGCTGCAGTCGTATTCCTTCGAGACACCGTCATTCCAGCCGCAGATTAAAACTCCGCACACTCACGCCCATAAACAGCAGCGTCATGCCGGCGATGATCAGCGTCTCCATCCAGATGAATTCGAGGCCGACCCCGCGAATCATGATGCCGCGCACGATGATCAGGAACCACTTCGCCGGCACGATGTGGCTCACGACCTGCAGCGGATCAGGCATGCTCGCGATCGGGAAGATGAAGCCGGACAGGAGCACCGTCGGCATCAGGAGCCCCGCCAGCGCGATCATCGTCGACGTCTGCAGCGACGTGCTCCGGCTCGAGATCAAAATACCGAGCGAGAGTGCACAGAGCGTAAACAGGAAGGCCTCCGCAATCAAGAGCGTCAGACTTCCGCGCACCGGCACCGCAAAGACGAAGGCGGCGAGCAGGAGAATCGTCGCGACGTTCACCATCGACAGGGCGAGGTACGGGATCACCTTCCCCACGATGATCTGCACCGGATGCAGCGGCGAGACCAGCAGAACCTCCATCGAACCCATCTCGCGCTCGCGGGTGATCGTGATGGAGGTCATGAGTGCACTCACCAGCATCAGAATGAGCGCCATCAACCCGGGGACGAATAGGTAAACGCTCTTCAACTCGGGGTTGTAGCGCAGCCGGAATTCCGGCTGGATGGTCCCGGCGGCCGCTCGAAATTCCGCCGACGGCGCTCTCTCGGCGGCGCGGTCTCGCTGATATTCGCGCACCACGGCGGCGGCGTAGGCCTGCACCGTGCTCGCGGTATTCGGATTGGTCGCATCCGTGATGACCTGAATCCGCGCAGCGCCGCTCGGCCTTCCGAGGCGGGCCGAGAAACCGGGCTCGAAGACGATCGCGGCCATGATTCGGCCGTGCTGGAACGCCTCTTCGATCTCGTCCGCGGAACCGACCTGCTCCACGACCTCGAAGGTCCCCGAAGCCTGCATCCCCTCGACGATCGTCGACGCCGCCGGATCGCCCGTCGCGCCCGCGACGGCCACCCGCACGTCATCGATCTCGTTGCGAATCGCAAAACCGAAGAGCGCCATCATGATCACCGGCATCCCGAACAGCACGAGCAGCGTTCGCCGATCACGAAGGATATGGCGGAATTCCTTGCGCACGAATCCGACGAACGTGCTCCTCCTTCGTGCGCTCGGTGGCGCTTTCCTGCGTTCGGCGACCAGCGACCTCATGCGGCTGCACCTCCCCGCGCGAGCTGCACGAAAACCTGATCGATCGATTCCGCCGCGAACCGGCCTTTCAAGTCCGCGGGCGTTCCGAGGGCCGCGATCCGACCCTCCACCATGATGGAGACGCGGTCGCAGTACTCGGCTTCATCCATATAGTGCGTCGTCACGAAGACGGTCACACCCTCCTCGGCGGCACCGTAGATCTGCTCCCAGAACTGCCGCCGCGTAATGGGGTCTACCCCGCCGGTCGGTTCATCCAGAAACACAATGCGCGGCTCGTGAAGCAGGGCTACCGAGAAGGCGAGCTTCTGCTTCCAGCCCAGCGGGAGTTCTCCGATTCTCCGATCGGCCGCCGGCTCCAGATCGAGCGCGGCGAGCAGCTCGCGGGATTTCTGCTGGATGTCCGCGCGCCGGAGCCCATAGATCCCCCCGTAGAAGTGGATGTTCTCACGCACGGTCAGGTCGGCATAGAGCGAGAACTTCTGGCTCATATATCCGATGCTTCGCTTAATCGTCTCCGCCTCGGTGTAGACGTCCAGGCCGTCCACGCGCGCCTCGCCGGAGGTGGGCTCCAGGAGTCCCGTCAGCATCCGGATGGCGGTCGTCTTGCCGGCGCCGTTCGCGCCGAGGAATCCGAAGATCTCCCCCCGGCCGACGTCGAAGGAGACGGCATCCACCGCCGTGAAGTCGCCGAACCGGCGCGTCAGCTCGCGCACCCGGACCGCAGGCGAGTC
>CAZQAS010000050.1:8973-21110 GCA_964591285.1 uncultured Rhodothermales bacterium | reverse complement strand
TGTATCCCGATGAGCCTCGCCGTCCGTCGCGGCCGATGGCGCGATGACCGACGCGCCTGCCGTCGTCCAGCCGACAGACGTGCGGCCGACCAGCTTGAGCGGCGCGCGAATCGAGCAGCGCACGAAGTCGCGACCGACGAACCACCTAGGCCGCTTCTTCGGGACGGCGCGCAGCGGGATCGCCCTTGCGCTTCAGGTAGCGATTCCAGGCGAACACGCCGATCGAGAGCAGAACCAGGCCGATTAGACTCATCGCGGAGTTGATGGCCGCCAGTCGCCACTGCGCGCGGCCCAGCTCAGCGATTACGATCTCTTGGTCCGCCCCCGGACTCACTCGAACGTCCAGCGTATCGCTGCCTTCCAGATCCTGTGCGAACGTGATAGGCAGCGGGAGTTCGCGCTCGACCACCTCGCCGCCGGGCAGTGGTACGCGCAGCCGCGCGGAGGCCATCGTCACATCGACACGATCCGTCCTCTCGATGGCTAGCACCTCGGCCGACGCCGGACTGCCCTCGGTCAGCGTCTGACGTAGGTCGAATGCCACCATCCCCTGATTGATCGTCAGGAAGAGAAGCAGGGCAGGAAAAATCCAGAGGAGGCGTGCGACGAGCACGGATCGGTTGAGCGCCAAGGCACTACCGGCTCACGAGGTGCCGGGACTTATTTCAGAAAGAGATAGGGTTTCCACGCGTCGTGGAGCGTCCCGATGTAGTCGCGTATGAACATGACGTGGCTCGGCCGGTAGGGCTTTCTGTTCAGCGCCATGTCCGCTTCGGCAGGCGTTCGGTTCCCCTTTCGATTGTTGCAGGGCGTGCACGCGGCCACGAGATTCTCCCAGGTGTCGCGTCCACCTCGAGACTTAGGGATGACGTGATCGATGGTAAGCTGTTCCCTGCTGTTGCAGTACTGGCATCGGAACCGGTCCCTGCGGAGAATATTTTTCCGCGAAATCATAATACGCTTGTAGGGTACCGTCACGTAAGCCCGCAGGCGGACGATGCTCGGCCATGGGATTTCCGTGCTCGGCGACCGTACGTAGCGTCCAGGCAGTGACTCGACGAGTTCGGCCTTCTCCAGAAAGACGAGGACTATGGCACGCTCGACGCTGCAGATGGTGAGCGCTCGATAATCGTTGTTCAGAACGAGTACGTGGCCATTCATGACGCGCATATACAAAAGCGGACAGAAACGACTCGTAGAGCAAGACATCCGCCAGTTTGCACCGACGACCGTATGTCTAAGAAGGGGTTATGGAAGGCGGCAACAGAGAATCTTTTTGCGATTGCCTAAGAGAAGGGGGCCATCTACCCGTAAAAATAATACTTTAGACCACGGGTTCAAATGGCAATTTCTCGCTCATCATACTACCGAACGGCCGCTCGGTTCACATCACGAGGTGCATGTCCGCCATTGACGACACTCCCCGCCAATCCGGTGTTATTCCGTACCGACACACGTCTCGTGGGCTTGAAATCCTGCTGGTCACCTCCAATACCCGAAAGCGCTGGATCATCCCGAAAGGAAACGTCGAACCGCGCCTCGGACGCTTGGAATCTGCGCGTCGCGAGGCCTTCGAAGAAGCAGGGGTTCGTGGCAAGATCCATCACATTTCCTTCGGATCCTACCGACACCGTTCGGCTGGCGGACCTGCTCGTGTCGAGGTGTTTCTCATGGAGGTCGATGAGGTGCTGGATCGCTGGCCGGAGCAGGACCGCAGAGAGCGCGAATGGATGCCGCTGAGGAGTGCCCACGACAGGGTGCTGGAACGGGGACTCAAGAGCCTCCTGCGAGAGCTTGATGAGCTGCTCAGTTGAGCCCGGCGGCGACGCCGGTATCTTGAGGATTCGTGGCGCGATTTTTGTATAATCTATGGGTCAGACCGCGATCGGATCATGTCCGCTGAACGGGCCGCGTGTCAGTTTGGACGACGCACGCACGTTACCAGGCGAATGACGGTTAGAAACAGTCGGCTGAAAGCTCAGTACATCCGGTAAGCATTAGAAGACTCGCCCGACACTTTTGGGGGATTGAGATAGATTATGAGATTCGCGCTACTGCTCGTTTTTTCGTTGATCTTCAGCGTAGCGCCGATGATATCGGCGCATTCAGCGACCGCCGATGACGACCTCATCCAGGCAGTCGGTGATCCGGACGACTTTACGCTGTCGGCCGCCCATCCGAATCCGTTCAATCCGAGGACGAGTTTCTCGCTGACGATCCACGAATCTCAGGACGTCACGGTGGAAGTGTTCAATCTCCTCGGCGCGCGCGTTCGTCATCTATATGAGGGCACCATGGAAGCGGGTGAATCTCGTACCTTTACCTTTACGGCCGACGATCTACCCAGCGGCATTTACCTGTACCGAGTGCAGGGCGAGTCCTTTACGGTGACGCGTCAGGTGACGCTCCTTAAGTAAGTGCGTCGGTTCTAGTTACGCCGAAAAGCCCTGAGTTCTCTTTATCGGCGTGTCGCGGTATCGAGGCCGCTCCGAAGGCAGCATCGTCACTGTACCATGATGTCGCCGTAGGAAACGATCTCCCCTACACCGTCGAAAATGTAGACGCGGTTGAGCCCTTTCCTTCCAAAGCTCGCCGCGCTGAAGGTGAACACGTAGGATCCCGGGTCCGTCGCCTGATCTATCTGGTCGAGCCGAAATAGGCGGTCGTCCCGCATCGTCTCCACGTGCAGCGGCGCACGCACCAACCCGAACGCGGTCACGGTGATCGGAACCGTCACGAATTCGCCGGCATCAACGGGATTTGGATACGCCGGCCGCACGGAGACCTTTCCCGCATAGGTGGGCGACGTTCGCCAGTCGTCATTGTCCGGCGATAGCTCCGTTCCACCCTCATCGGTGTGCGAGTAGTTTGACGGCGGTCGGCTTGCTTCTTCTGCAAAATCGTCCTGCTGCCCCTGAGTATCACATCCTGGAGAGACGAACAGCGCCAGGACCACGATAAAGACGTGGCGAATACCTATCATCGGTAACGAGTCCATCGGATAGATCCGTCCGGCACACCGGCTGATGCTGCCGCGCCGTCGTGCCTGACAAACGGTACGTTTTAAGAAGCACTTCTCTTGGCCGTCATACGCATGGAAACGCCGACAGATCACTCCGGCTCCGTTTTCCGCGCCGAAAACGTCGACGTGGTGATCGAAGGGGCACGTATCCTCCACGGCGTCGGTTTCGACATACAGGCGGGTCGTCTTATCGGCTTGGTCGGACCTAACGGTAGTGGGAAGACGACGTTGCTACGAGCCGTGAGCGGACTGCTGCCTTTCCGCGGCGAAATTCTCTTCCGAGGAATGTCCATTCGCGATTGGAAGCCGAAGCATCTCGCCCGGGAACTCGCCTTCGTACGGCAGTCGGTCTCCCTGTCTTTTGATTTTACCGTTCTGGAGCTGGTCCTGATGGGCCGGACACCGCACAAGGGCTGGCTGGAGGATTATGGTCATCAGGACCGCCGTCGCGCCCATGCAGCCCTGGATCAGGTCGATCTCGGCGGGTTTGAGGACCGAAGCGTGCTTTCCCTCAGTGGAGGCGAGCTCCAGCGCGTCTTTCTGGCCCAAGCCCTTGTCCAGGAGGCCGATGTCCTCCTGCTCGACGAGCCGATCGCCCATCTGGACGTTCACTATCAGTTCGAGTTCATGGATTTGATATCGAGCCTGGTAGGAGACCACGGACACACGGCCGTTTCCGTCTTCCACGACCTTGAAATGGCGGCCCGATACTCCGACGAACTCCTCGTCCTCTCGCGCGGGCGCGTGGTGACGATCGGCAGCCCGTCCCGGGTACTCACCTCGGAGCTGATGGCGGACGTGTTTCGAATGGACGCGCACGTGTCAACCGCTGCACGAGGCCACATCACCATCGAATACAATGCACCAATCGTCCGGCTCGAACCGGCAAGTGAATGAAAATCTACACGCGAACGGGTGACGAGGGTACAACCGCGCTTTTCGGCGGCGGACGAGTTCCGAAGACGCATCCGCGTATCGAAGCATACGGGACGGTCGACGAAACGAACTCCATGATCGGACTGGCACGCTCTCACCTCGGTGAATCGCCGGACGTGGACCAAGTCCATCGATACCTCGCGGAGATCCAGTCTGATCTCTTTACGCTCGGGGCGGACCTGGCGACGCCCGAAAGAACGAGGGCGCAGACGGTTCGAATCGACGACGAATCCGTTGCCCGATTAGAGCAGTGGATAGACGCGATACAGGAGGAGCTTCCTCCCATCAAGCAGTTCATCTTACCGGCGGGATCCGCGGCTGCAGCGGCACTGCACGTGGCGCGTACGACGTGCCGACGAGCGGAGCGCCTCGTGCTGAGAGCCGGCGAGAGCGAATCTGTCTCGAGGGCGGCGCTCATCTATCTCAACCGCTTGTCGGACCTACTCTTCGTCTTGGCACGCTGGGTGAATAGATTGGAGGGCGCGAAGGAGTTGACCTGGAGCGGTAAGACGTAACGATCTATTTGCAATCGACCGTCATAAACACGTATGTTTGGTGGACTTGTGCTTAACCCTGGCCTCTCTTAGACGATACATTCAAAAACCGGGACCTTTCCACGGCAGCGCCTACCCCACCACCCACTCTGCGCCGCCGGGTCCCTGACGTAACCGTCACACGGCCAGGATTCTTATGCGAAATCGACAAATTGTGAAGTACGTCGCGCTGGGCGCGGTCGTCGGGGCACTCTCCGTCCTTGCGCTGCAGTTCGGGAGCGACCAGCCCCTCTATCAATCCGCCTCCCTTTCAAAGCCCGAGGCAGACACGCCGACGCCTACTGAATCCGCAATCAATCCCGAGCCGGCACCGGCCATTGAGCGGGACGACTACGGGATACGGGAGGCCGAGTTCGAAATCGTCGAGCGACGCATCCGCCGAAACGAAACGTTTGCAGAGATTCTGACGGCGCACAACGTCCCCTATGCAGAAGTCGTACAGGTGGCAACGACTGCGCGCCCGCGATTCGACGTCCGATCGCTTCGAGCGGGACAGCCGATCCGCATCTATCGGGACTCGCTGGGGACCGCCCGTTACTTGATCTACGAAAAGGACGCGATCAACTTCGTCGTCTTCGATCTCGCTGCCGATTCGGCCAGCGTCTTTGAAGGTGAGCGGGAAGTCACGATCCAGCGCAAACGACTGACCGGCGACATCAACAATTCACTTTACGCCACGCTCGACGAGCAGAATGTCTCCCCTCGACTCGTTCCGATACTCGCCACCTCGCTGGAGGAGGTATTCGCCTGGCAGGTTGACTTCTTTCGGATCCAGAAGGGCGACGCCTTCAGTGTGATCTATGAGGAGCGGTCGATCGAGGGGGAGCCCATCGGGATTGGACGTGTCATCGCCGCAAGCTTTGAGCATCACGGTGAGAGCTACTTCGGTTTCTACTTTGAAGAAGGAGAGCGTCCCGATTTTTATGATGAGAACGGCAATAGCCTTCGCAAGGCGCTCTTGAAGGCACCGCTCAAATACAAGCGTATTAGCTCCCGATACACGAAGCGTCGTTTCCATCCGGTTCAGAAACGCTACAAGGCCCACCTCGGCACCGACTATGCCGCCGACCCGGGGACCCGCATTCACACCGTCGGAGACGGCGTCGTGCTGGAGGCCCAATACAAGCGTTATAACGGCAATTACGTCAAGATCCGCCACAACGCCACGTATACGACGCAGTACTTACACATGTCGCGGATCGCCAAAGGCATCCGACCCGGCGCCACGGTAAAGCAGGGCGATGTGATCGGTTACGTCGGAAGCACCGGCCTGGCGACCGGTCCGCATCTCTGCTACCGGTATTGGAAGAACGGACAGCAGATTGACCCGTTCAACGACGACATTCCGCCGGCACACCCGGTCGACCCTGAGCTGGAGGAGGAATTCTTCGAGCTTCGTGATCGGTTGATGCCGCAACTGCTAAACGCGACGTCGTCGCTTCTCGCGAAACGCGGTGTGGATGATCCGGAGAGTTCCTTCCTCTGAGTATCCGCTGCCGAATGCGACCGCACACGTCGGCATTTCCGGATAGTATGCAGATGAAATCAGATCGCTCGCCGAAAAACGGCGCCTCGATGACGATTGAATCGAGTCGGTCATCGGAGCCCGAGATGAACAGCCGAGAGAAACGAGCCTTCCTGCTGGCTCAGCAGGCGGCCCGACGAGTCATTCGTCGCCGCTTGAAGGTACTCCGGCTAACGAGAGACGCCTACGTGAAGCTTGGCGACGGAGAGGGCGTGATGTCTCGCGTGGCCGATGATTTACGTGCCATGTTGAGGCTGACAAAGGCGTGGGCGCGGCGTGAATACCGAAACGTGCCCTGGAAGGTGGTCGTGTACATCGTTGCCGCCATCCTCTATTTTCTGAATCCGGCCGACCTCATTCCGGACGTTCTCACCGGCATTGGCTTCGTCGACGACGCGGCCGTCGTAGGTGCCGTCGTGCGATCCGTACAGGGCGAGCTTGTGGCGTTTCGGCGCTGGGAGCGCTCTACGTCGGAGGACCTCGACGCTGCGTCCGTCCAGGCGCTCGCAAGCGCCGCGTGATCGTTCACTTCCATGCATGGTTCACTTCCATGCCATCGTTCGCGCATATACGTACGCCGGAAACGTCCGCGGGCAGATCCTACGGATATATTACATGCGTCATCCAACCCTAGGCATATCGTCGCGTAGGTGATTCGGCTTTGGTACCGATCACCGGCATGTATGCTCAAGGATATATTCTACAGGCAGTTCGCCGACATCCGGCGTGAGGAATGGCCGACGGCCTTGATGCTGTCGGCATATTTCTTTTTGGTCATCGCGACCTTCTGGATCTTAAAGCCCCTCAAGCGCGGGGTGATCGTGAATTATTTCGGTGACGATCCGATCCAGTTCCTGGGGATGACGTTCGGCGGCGCCGAGGCGGAGCAGATCGGAAAGATCCTCAACATGATCGTGGTCTATCTGGTCGTGATCCTGTTCACGTATCTCGCTCGCCGGTTCGCCCGCCATCATCTGACGCTGATCTTCGGCGTGATTTTCAGCGCCAGCTTCGTCCTCTTCGCCGCATTGGTGCAGAATCCGACCGAGGCCGTCGTGTGGTCGTTTTACGTCTACGGTGACATGTTCAACACCGTGATGGTCGCGCTCTTCTGGGCATTCACGAACGACGTGGTTCGATCGGATCAGGCGAAGCGATCGTATGGCGTAATTGGATTGGGTGGAGTCGTTGGCGGCTTCGTCGGGGCCACCGTGGTCAGCACGTCGGTCGAGTCCTTCGGGCGCGCGCCACTGCTACTCTTCTGCATCGTGCCGATGGTGATCATCGTCGCCATCGCGTACGCCGTGCATGCGCGCTCCAGGAAGGGCGATACGTCCGGCGAACCGGACGGCCCGGCGGCACCTGGACGATCC
This sequence comes from uncultured Rhodothermales bacterium, assembly GCA_964591285.1. Taxonomy (GTDB): domain Bacteria; phylum Bacteroidota; class Rhodothermia; order Rhodothermales; family VXPQ01; genus CAZQAS01. Next base: position 13,700 of record CAZQAS010000050.1, on the reverse strand, counting down.
GCATCTACCGCACTCGAGGGTGCGAAGCTCGTGTTCTCGTCGAAGTACCTGCTCGCGATTATGGGCATCATCGCGACCTACGAGCTCGTCTCGAACATCATCGACTTTCAACTCGCCGCCACGATCGAAAATCAAATCACGGCGGATCTCGAAAAGGATTCGTTTTTCGCGCTCGTCGGGCAGCTGATCGGGCTCGTCTCGATCGCGGTGCAGCTGTTCCTGACGGCATTCGTGATGAAGCGTTTTGGGCTGAAGGTCGCCCTCCTGTTCCTGCCGGTCGCGATCCTGTTCGGCACGGTCGGATTTCTGGCTGTACCCGGTCTCCTCTTCGTCGCAATGATGTCCGTAAGCGACAACGCGCTGAATTACTCCATTAATCAGTCCGCTAAGGAGGCGCTCTACGTCCCCACGACGAAGGATGTGAAGTACAAGGCAAAGGCGTTCATCGACATGTTCGTGCAGCGGTCGGCGAAGGTGATCTCCGTTTTTCTTAACCTGATCTTTGCTTCTTTATTCGTGAGCGGCGTGCGTTGGCTTTCACTCGTCGTGCTCGGCATGCTCGGTCTCTGGATAAGTCTCGTGCGCCACGTGGGCAACCGGTTCGAGAAAAAGGCCGACGAAGAGGAGGTCACCGCTCAAGCCGGCTCGAGTCATTGATGTGCGGCATGTCTGGATCGGCGGCGCCCCAACAGCGGTAAGCCACGCATGCTACGCGAGATCTTTTATCGGCAGTTTGCGGACATTCGTCCGAAGGAATGGCCACGTGCGCTGCTGCTCTCGCTGTTCTTTTTTCTGATCATAGCGACCTACTGGATCCTGAAGCCGGTCAAGCGCGGCGTTATCATCAGCCACTTCGGTGAGAACCCGCTGGAACTGTTCGGCTTTACGTTTTCGGGTGCGCAAGCCGAACAGGTCGGCAAGGTGCTGAATCTCCTGGCCGTCTACCTGGTGGTTGTTCTCTTTGTACGTCTCTCCAGGCGGCTGGCCCGGCATCACCTCGTCCAGATCTTCGCGCTTGGGTTTGCGGCCGCCTTCGTCATCTATTCGCGCACGATACACAGCGATAGCGACGTCATGGTCTGGTCGTTTTACGTGTTCGGCGACATGTTCAACACGGCCATGGTGGCTATTTTCTGGGCCTTCACCGGCGACATTGTGCACTCGGAGGAGGCCAAGCGCACCTTCGGGCTCATCGGTCTCGGGGGCGTGTTGGGCGGATTTCTTGGGGCCACCCTGGTCAGCTCGACGGTTGAGCATATCGGGCGTGCGACCCTTCTGGCGATTTGCGTCGGTCCGATGGTCGTCATTAGCGGCCTGGCGTACTGGATTCACCGCCGCGCGGCCGTGGTGGCGAGCGAGCCGGATGACGTCCCCGCCGCGTCGGAGAGCCGTCAAAGTGCTGCGCTTGAGGGGGCGCGGCTGGTCATCAGCTCGAAATATCTGCTCGCGATTGCCGGACTTATCGCCTCGTACGAACTCGTGTCGAACGTCATCGACTTTCAGCTCTCCGCGACGGTCGAGCAGACGATTACACTGCCACTCGAACGCGATGCATTCTTCGGCCGCATCGGGCAAATCATTGGGGTGATTTCGATCGTCGTCCAGCTCTTCTTGACGAGCTTCGTCCTCAAGCGCTTCGGTGTACGGGTCGCCCTGTCCTTCCTCCCGCTTGCAATTCTTGTCTCGACGGTGGGGTTTCTCTTCGTGCCGCTGCTCGTTTTCGCGGCGTCGATGTCGGTAGCGGACAACGCGCTGAATTATTCCATCAACCAGTCGGCACGCGAAGCGCTGTATGTCCCCACCTCCAGGGATGCCAAGTACAAGGCGAAGGCGTTCATCGACATGTTCGTGCAGCGCCTCGCGAAGGTATTCTCCGTGCTGTTGAATCTCGTCTTCTCGGTAGCATTCGTGAGCGGCGTTCGGTGGCTCTCCGCCGTGACCCTCGTCATGCTCTTCGGATGGTTCGTCCTGGTACGCTTCGTCAGCCGCGGCTTTAGGAAGGCCGAGGAAAGCAAGGCGATGGAGCGAGCACAGGAGACGGAGGATAGATCGGCCGATAGTGAAGCGGGCGGGACCCAGGACGAGCAAGCACGGGCGGCTCGGAAAGGGTGAGTGCAGGGCTAATCGTCAAACCGATCGACCCCGACGACGCGGCGCGTACCGTCGTCCCTCACCAGGAACACACGCGTCGTACCCCGGTCCTCCGTTCGAATGTCGGCCGCAATGTATGCCGCACTCGACACCGGTATTTGAACCGCCTCACCGAGCCGTTTCGTTGCCACAATCGGTTCGGTAATCGTCCCGGTTTCGTTGTCGAACACGCTCCAGACGCCCTCGCGGGTGCGGTCCTCCGCGACCCATCCGTACCGGGCCGGCAGATCGACGAAGGTCAGCGTGTCGCCGGCGACCTCAAATCGGTCCAGGCCCCCGGCAAAATCAAGGTATCGCTGCCCGATTTTGTCACGCCGACCGGAGAGAACCGTCGTCATTCGTTCCGTGGCGGCGGGATCTGTGTAGCGTGCCTGCTCGACGATCGCCCTGATCTCCGCATCCGAGAAGTGCATGATTTGCTTGGCCGCCCAGAACCCGTCGGCCGCATCCATGCGAAGGAAGGCGGCGTTGGGATACTGCGGGCGCCACGCTTCGGGATCAAAGTGCTCCACGTCTATGCGCCCGACCGCATCGAGATCCGGGTACTCGATGGCGGCCCAATGGAGCCCTGCGATTCCGAGCGAGAACGTCCGCGCAAGAATGGCCGTGCCGTCGATGACGTACTCGTAGCCGTCCCACCGCGGCTTCCGGCCGAGCGGGCTCGCACCGAAGGTAGACCCAAAGTCGATGAGGTGGTGGCGAACGAACTGACGTCCGGCTTCCTCCACGAGAACGTCGAAGCTGTTGATTCCTCGGGCATCGGTATGGTTGATCCAGGCCGCGATCAGCCGCAATCCCCGAAGTTCGCGCCGTGCTTCGTGGGGGAATACGTCGTTCGCGTCGTCGGGACGAGTGCCGTAGTAGAAGAAGGGTCCTAACGGCTTGCCCTGAAGTATTTTGCTCGCCAGGGCTCGGTACTCCCCATCCTCGTATTGAGCGGCTTGCGCAAGAATCTCTTCAATGATGGCGTCTGAGACCGGGAGATTCTCTCCGTTCACGTCGACCGCCGCATCGTCTCTAGGGACGAGCTTGCTTCGGCTGAACCTGACCAGGTAGTTCTCCGGAACGTGATACCCGAGTGCGTACAGGAGTTTAGTCGCGATCACTTCAGCACCGCTGGTCAGCTCGATCCGGCCGGGCGGATCAAACTTCAAGAGGTACCGATCCCCTCGGGCATCCTCGATTTCCAATCCGGTGGTCTTCCCCTCCGTCTTAGCAGATACCACGTGCCAGGGCGCCTCCGCGTCTGGACCTGCGGCTGAATTCGCTCCCGATCTCAGCTCGGCCGGAGTGAGCTGTCGGCGGTAATGCCGGTTGGTGTACCAGCTCGAGTTCGGGACCTCGCCGAGCGTGTTGACATTGAGTGCGGGACCGTTGTACTCCCCCGGCGATCCAAACGTGTTAATCCAGAAATCGTAGTAGTCATTCACGCTCCACGGTTCTGGAGCGGGCATGTTGAGCTGGTCGGGATCCTCCCAGATCGGATCGTCCGGCAGGAACACCTGCGCGGTACAGGGAGCGGCCGCCGCGAGGACCACAAGCACCGCCAGAGCCACGGACCTTGCCGCCGGATGATATCGGTGCGACATGTCAGAAGCGCGAGGTAAGTCGGAGATGGATCTGGGTACCCTCGACGCTCCGAGCCACGTCGGCGCGAGCAAGGCCCCGCCCGTCTATTCTCAGGCGCAGACCGGCCCCGTAGGACGTGTGTAAATCGCGGAGCGAGACATCCTCGACGCGGGAATACACCTGGCCGGCGTCAAGGAACAGCGCGAGATCGGCGAAGAGCCACACCTGCCAGCGATATTCCGCATTAAGCAGGAGCGCATGCCGATCTCGAAATCGAAAGAGATCGAAGCCGCGGAGCGTATAGGCACCTCCAAGCGCCGGCAGCATGTAGATGGGCACCGTAGCTTCATCGGTTCCGGAAAGAGCAATATATTCGCGGAATGCGAACACGTTACGCCCGTGGCGAAACGGAATATACTGCTGACTTTGCGCTGTAAACCGCGTAAAGCCAAACGGCGCACCGTCAACCGATTGATAGTGAACGACGTCGCCGAGCACGTACACGCCGCGGTCGCTGGCGAGCGGCATTCCGATCACGTCCGGCTCCGTGTGGGTCAAGTAAACGAATGCGCGGCGTGCCGGCTTCGGATCTCTGCCGTCAAGCTCCAGCCAGCTTCCGAGTGCGACGTGTCGGGCCGACCGCTCAAGCGATTCGATCGGTACGGGTTCCGCCCACTCGAGGGTACTTGGATAATCATCGTCTCGTCCGGGGCCGGGGTCTGAGGCGATGTACGCGGTGCGCACACCAGCAGATAGGGTACCGAGCCGGGAGAGGCTACCCACCTGGAATCCGGCCAGCACCCCGCCAACGGCTTCGTTCAGCCGATAATTGCTGCGATCCTGCAGGTCGGAATCCCCTCCGACTCCGTACACGTCTTCCTTAGGCATGTGGCGATAGCGGCCGTACGCCAGGAACGTCACGGGACCGTGGCGAAAACCGGTTTGCAGGCCCGCTCCCCAGTACCGTTCGAGACTCGCCTGGGCCTCGGCCCGTAGGTACAGCGCGC
>CAZQAS010000050.1:0-8873 GCA_964591285.1 uncultured Rhodothermales bacterium | reverse complement strand
ATCAATGCCCTGTGCAACGGCCGGCACCGCAAAGAACGCGGCCGCCAGCAGCAGGACGAGCAGACGACTTGTTCGGCCGAGGATCACGTCCACTGTTCTTCGGCTCCTTGCAGGGCGCCACCCGATTGGGACACGTGAACGGTCTGGGTCGGAAACGCGAAGTCGATCTCCTCTTTCTTGAAGCGGCGGAAAAGCTGAATGTTGATCGCCTCCTGTATGTCCATGTACGTGTTGTAATCCGGGACCAGCACGTAATAAACTACTTCGAAGTTTAGCGAAAAGTCACCGTATTTATGAAAGTGCGCGCGGTCGAATCGCACCTGATCTTGAGACTCGACGATCTCTCTGACCATCGGCGAGATGCGCTCCAACTTTTCGACAGGGGTGTCATAGACGATGCCGAAGGAAAATAACACCCGCCGTTCGTACATCCGCTTATAGTTGCGGATGCGACTATTCAGAAGATCGGCATTTGAGAAGACGATCTGCTCGCCCGAGAGGCTCCTGATCCGCGTCGTCTTCAGTCCGACCTGCTCGACCGTTCCGAGATATTCGTTCACAATCAGAAAATCCCCCACCACGAATGGTTTATCGAGCACGATGGATAGAGACGCAAACAGGTCGCCGAGGATGTTCTGTAGGGCGAGAGCAACGGCTATCCCCCCGATCCCCAGCCCGGCCACGAGTGCCGTTACGTCGATCCCAAAATTGTCCAGCGCCACGAGCACGACGGCGGCATAGAGCAGCAGCCGAACCAGGAATCCGACCGCCTGCATGGAGGTGACGGCGGCGGCATCCTCTTCGAGTTTGCGCTCCTTGTATCGATCGATCCAGTCCGAAATGAGTTGATTGCCCCACGCGATGACCTGAATCAGGAGGACGAGAAATGCAATACGGGAGATGTAGCGGCCCATCGACTCGGTGAGCGGCGCAATCGAGACCGCGATGTAGAGGGCGAGCGCCAGGATGAAGTAAAACCGCGTCTTCGTCAGCAGGGCCGTCGCAACGTCATCGACGACATTCTTCGTCCGCCCGGCGAGTTTTCGAAGCCTCCAAATGAGGACCTTTCGGAGAATCGCGAACCCCCCCGTTATCACGGTCCAAACGACCAGAAGGATGAGCCAAGCCTCCAACGTGACGTTGAGAAATCGCTGGTCGAGGAGGTCTGCTCCGAGTTCAAACATGGCAATGCAAAAGCGTGATGGGGTGACGATGGGCTGGAAAAGTAAGAGTTTGGCGCGACAATCGAGGTGCGCCGAGGGTGGTTTCGGATTATTGTAAGGGTCTTAAAAAATCGGCCCCCTCACCGTGAGGCCAGGAACCCCAAGAAAGTCCTGGGGTTGTGGCGGCAATTCGTAGATCCCACGCGGCCTCAATCAGGAGAGACGGTTATGGAAACGGGTACCGAACGCGAGTCGCAAGAAAGAAAGGTTGGTCCGACGGTCTCGAAGGACAAGTGGCTGAACCATGCTCTCGTGAAGCTCTCACGCGGATACGTGCTCATCGTCGGCACAAAGCGCAGGAATGCGAACTTCCATTCGAACGAGAAGGGCTATGAGATGTGCGCCTATGACGTCGCGCGGCAGCTCGTCAGAGACGGGTACGTGCGGAAGGTGCGGGAGCATTATCTTGGCGAGGTATACGAGCTCGTCCGAGCGCCGTCGCCGTCAACCGCAAGACCGGCTGCGAAGGCTGTAGGCACCTCCGACGAAGACTTCGAGATGCTCCTCAAGGAACTCGACGTGGAGAACGGCGACGACTCCGCCGCAGCACCGTCATTGCCGTAGATCACGAGGCGAGGCTGTCATCGATCAATTCGCCGGCGATATGGATGAAGTCGGCTTCGGTGATCAGGCCGATCAGCCGTCCCTCGCGAACCACCGGGAGTGAGCCGATTTGGTGCTCCCGCATCAGACGCACGGCCTCGACGGTCGGCGTCTCCGGGGCCACGGCGATGGGGTCGCGTACCATGATTTCCTTCACCGGCATCTCTCGCGAGCCTCTGTCGCGGTCGCCGTTTTCGGCGAGAAAGCGGAGCAGGTTTCGGTGCGTCACGAGGCCGACCAGACGGTGATCATGGTCTTCGACGAGCACATGGCGAATGCGCTGCCAGTCCATCAGGCAGGCGACCAGTTCGACGAGCTCTTCCTCGTTGACGGTGATCAAGTCGGTGCTCATGTACTGCTCCACGCGCGTCTTCTCCATTCGCCGCGCGATAAGTCCTTCGCGCAGCTCGGCGGTCGGCCACTCGTGCACGGGATCCCCCTTCTTTTGACGCTGCAGCGTGGCCGCGACGATGGCGCTCAGCCGCTCCGACCGCGTACCCTCCCGCTTCATTGCGCTCAGCGAATCGAGTTGCCACTGCGAACCCGTACGGCGCGACTCTACTCGGTCGCGGATGATGCCGAGATAGCGTTCGATGTCCTGCGCGTCGATGCCGGATGCAGCTAGCCCGTCCTCTGCCAGCGGAAGGAGCTCTTCACAAATCAGTTCGTGGGCGGGCACGCGGCGTCCGTTCAGCCAGGTCAGCTGCGAGCCGAGCCCCAGCCTTGCGGCTGCGACGAAGTTCGTCTTCGTGTCGTCGAATTCCATCACCTGGCGAATGTCGGGATGCTCCCGTGAGAGGCCGCTCACGAGCCCGAACCAGAACGCAGCATTGGCTACCTCGTCAACGGCGGTCGGGCCGGACGGAAGGATTCGGTTTTCGATCCGGAAATGCGGACGACCACCGGTCACGCCGTAGCAGACGCGATTCCATCTGTAGACCGTGCCGTTGTGCAGCTGCAGCGCCCGGAGTCCCGGCACCTCTCCTCGCTCGAGCACTTCAAACGGGTCCTCCACCTCGCCGGCCGTCAGGAGCACGCGGAATCGCGAAATGTCTTCCTTGAAGATCTCGAGGACCGACTCATCCACCCAGTGTGTACCGAAATGCACGCGCGGGCTCATCTCACGCAGATAGAGGTTCGAGCTGCGCGTATCGACCGCCTGCTGGAAAAGAGCGATGCGCGTTTCTCGCCAGAGCCGCTTGCCGAAGAGCATAGGCGAGTTGGTCGCTGCGGCGAGCACCGGCGCCGCAACAGCCTGCGCCACATTGTAAAGACTCGCGAACTCATCGGGATGGACCTGAAAATGCGTCTGAAAGCTCGTGTTGCAGCCCTCGAGTGTGATCGTGTCGTGCTTGATATAGAGCTCGTCGGTGCCCCGGATGTGCAGCTCGGCTGGACCGCCGCGAAGCCGCGAAATCGCGTCGTTGAGCGCGCGATACCGGGGCGACGGCGTCATGTTGTCCAGCTCGAGATCCGAGAGCGTGATGGTCGGCAGAATGCCAGCCATGATGACGTCGCAATCGAAACGCGCGACGACCTCGCGGATGTAGGTCATCGTGCGGCCGATGTTCTCCTCCATCTCACGAAGGCAACGAGCGGTGAAGCGTTGCGGCTCGAGATTGAACTCGAGGTTGAACTTCATGAGTTCGGTGACGATGCGCGGATCGTCGGTCGCATTCAGGACGTCTTCGACAATGCCGGCCGGCTGCCAGCGGTTGTCGACGAGAAAGAGTTCTTGCTCGGCGCCGATCCTACGAACGCCTGATTCGAACATGCCCTCCTCGAGCATCTTCTCGAGGGCTCGGACGTCTCGCAGAAGCTGACGTGTGAATCGCCGCAGGGCCGCCTCATCCTGTTCGGGGAAGACGTCGTGTTCGCCCATCGTGCTATCTGACGCGCTCGTCGCGCCTCGACGTATTAGAGTGGAAGATCGACTCCGGCTATGGCATCATAAGATGAAATCATGAGGATTACCACGCCGTTCCCGGCGGAAACCTCTATTTACCGATCTCGTTTTGACCAGAGCCTATCGAGCAGTACATCCAGCGATGAAAGACCCCGGAGCAATACATACCGTGTCGGTGGGCCTTGCGCTCGTCGTCGCGGCACTCGTCTCGGGGTGTGCTACGACGACCTCCCCATCGCGTGGAACGGAGATTGCCTCCGAGCTGCGCACCTCCAGGAACGTCGATGGCCTGATATCATCGGACACGCGCGCTCAGCAGCATTTTGTCCGTGGATTAACGCAGGCGCAGATCGGCAATCATGGGGCGGCGCTGGATCACTACAGCGAGGCACTGCGGCTTGCACCTAATACGGCTGCCGTGCTGTCGGCTGCCGCGGAGTCGCACACCGCGCTTGGCGATGAGTCCAGTGCCCTCTTCTACGCACGGCAGGCCCGCGATGCAGATGCGGAGAACATTCACTATCACTTTCAGCTTGCGCAGCTGCATCTTGCCGCCGACGAGCCGCGCAGGGCCGCGCATATCTACACGGCGCTTCACGAGCGTTTTCCGCGGAATCCGGACGTGCTCTACCACATGGCGCGCGTGCAGATCATGATGGGTGACTATGAAGACGCCATCGTGTCCTACGAAACACTCCTCGGAGAGATCGGGGCGGATCGTGACGTTCAAAAGGAAATTCTGCACCTCCTCGGCCGCCTCGGCGACGTCGAGGGCCAGGAGCGAATGCTCACCGAAATGCTGGAGACCGATCCGCACAACTCGGACGTGCGGAAGATGCTAAGCGAGATCTATTTGGAGCAGGGGAATGCACAGGCAGCTGCGGAACAGCTCGAGAAGGTTGTATCCGAGCAGCCCGGCAATGCCGAGGCCCTCTTGGATCTCGCTCATCTTTATCGAGATCGGGATATGGCTGACAGCGCGGACGCCGTGCTGGAGCGCCTGGTCGATCTGGAAGCGACGGGTCCGTCGCAGCTGCTGACGCAGGCCGCGACGCTGTACGGACGTGCGGCCCAAGATGAGAACGCGCGTCGGACCGCCGTACAGCTCCTCGAACGAGTTCTGGAGTTGGATCCCGAGAATGCCGACGCGCTCGTGATGCTCGGCGACATCCGCCTCATGCAGGAGAGATATCACGACGGCGGCGACCTCCTCTATCGCTCTCTCGCGACAAACCCCCGAGACCAGCAGATCTGGATTCAGTCCGCCGGCGCTTTCCTGGAAGCAGGAGATTTCGAGAAAGCTGCCGCCGTAGCCGACGAAGGCCTGGTGCTCTTTCCGGGATCCCTTCCCCTTCTACGCGTGGCCGGCTATGCACTGATGAATGCCTATCACAACCGCGAGGCCGTCGAGCGCTTCCAAACAGCAGTTCATCTCATTGCGGACGATCCTTCCGAGGGACAGTCGGACCTCTCCCACATTCATTCCGCACTCGGGCTCCTCTATGACCGGATCGGCGAGCTCGACGCCTCCGACGAGGCGTACGAAAATGCCATCGCGGCGGACGCCGACAACGTGGCCGCCCTGAACAATTATGCCTACAGTCTCGCCGAGAGGGGGGTGCGCCTGGATCAGGCTCTGAAGCTCGCACAGCGAGCGGTCGAGGTCGCCGGGCCGACCGCCTCGTTCCTCGACACGCTGGGCTGGATACATTTCAAGCGCGGCGAATACGACGAGGCGCTTGCGCAGCTTGAACGTGCTTCCGCTCTAGAGGGCGCATCTTCGACCCTATTCGAACACCTAGGCGACGTGCACGACGCGCTGGGCAATGCCGATCATGCGCGGAGTGCCTGGCAGAAAGCGCTGGAGATGGACCCGGAAAGCACCTCGGTGAAGAGCAAGCTCGCGGGTCAATAACACATCGAGTACGGCGACATAGCCTCCACGAGTTGACCAGGCATCCATGACGTTTTCATCGTTCGCAAAGGTGGCGTGCATCGCCGCGGCCCTCACGATTCTCTATGGCTGCACCACGACGAGACCTCCCCTCGAGCGCGAGATACCGGAGGAATTCCCATATCATAGCGCCGACCAGATCATGCTCAATTTGCGGCACGACCAGGCGGCCCTCCACTCCTATAGAGCGCGCGCTGCAATATCCATTCGATCGGCCGAGAACGGCGGACAGTTTAGTGCGGAGATGCACGCACGTAAGAACGACTCGATCTACGTCAGCATCAGCCCGGGTCTCGGCATCGAGGCTGCGCGAGCACTCGTCACGCCCGACAGTTTTTTCTTTTACGACCGCATCAAGAATCGGCTGGTGTACGGGTCTGTCGATGAAGCCGGCGATATTCTACCCCAACCGTTTACATCCGAAAATCTTTTCGAGAATTTACTTGGGCTCGTCGGTCCTCCTGCCGATACAGAATGGGAGGTCTCGAGTGATTCCGCGTACTATTACCTGCACGATACGAACGGAACGATGACATACGTGATTGATCCGGCTTTCTGGCGCGTAGTCCGATTCGAGGAGCAGGGTGCCGGCGGCGATCTGCTCGAGCGCCGGACGTATTCCGAGTTCGATCAGTTCGACGATACGGTCGTGCCGCGTAGACTGGTGTTCGATCGTCCGGGTGACGACCAGCGCGCCTCGATTTATTATCGTGACCTCACGCTGAATCCTGACCGACTCTCCTTTTCGCTCCGCGTTCGCGATTCCGCCGAGCGGGTCCGAGCCGGAGAGTGACCCTTCTGCATCGATGATTCGCTTCGTGATCATATTGCTGCTCTGTATCGGCGCAGCCGCACCTGTGCTTGGGCAGGGTGCATCCGACCGCGGCGAAACCGAGGAGCGACTCCGGGACCTTAAAGCACAGATTGAGGATGACCGCAGGATGCTTTCGGAGACCGAGGAAGCCGAGCGTGCTACGGTCGAGACGCTTCAGAACCTCGATAGGCAAATCGCACTCCGACAAGAACTCATCCGGAACTACCGCCGGCGTGTGCGGCAGATATCACACGAGATGGACTCGCTGCGTACGGCGATGAGTCGCCTAGAGGCGGAGTTGAACGTCCTCCGACAGCAGTATCAGTCGCGCGCCAGTCATGCCTACAAATACGGGCGGATGCATGATCTCGCGCTGATCCTCTCGGCCAAGTCCATCAATCAGATGCTGATCCGGGTTCAGTATCTACACCGGTTCACCAGTCAGCGTCGGGAGCGGCTCTCGGGGATTCGCGAGACGGGAGCGGAGCTTCGCGTGAGGCGGGCGGATCTGCAGGACATGCTCGCAACCAACGAACGCCTGCTGGAAGAGCAGGAGCGGGAACAGCGGGATCTGGAGCGCCTGCAGCAGAATCGTCAGCGCGTGCTTGCCGACCTGAAGGAGCAGGGAAGTACATTGCAGCAATCGCTGGAGCGCAAGCAGGCGGCCGCCTCCGAGTTGGAGAATCGCATTCGCGAGCTGACGGCGGCGGCCTCGACTCGTCGACGCATTCGTGAAGCGGCCGATCCGAACGCGGCGGCTGAATATGCCGAGATATCGGGTTCGTTTGAAGACAATCGCGGGCGCCTGCCGTGGCCGACGAGGGGTGTCATCGGCGAATCCTTCGGCAACGTGGTCAATCCAACCTACGGCACGATGACTCCGAATCCCGGCATCGTCATCGAAGCGCAGGCCTCGGCAGAGGTGCGCGTCGTCTTCGACGGACAGGTGATCGACGTCTCAATTCTACCGGAGTTCGGCACGTACGTCGTCGTCGAGCACGGCGCCTACAAGAGCGTTTACTCCAACTTTTCGATGACCTACGTGTCCGAGGGCGACCGCGTGGACGCGGGGCAAATCATCGGGCGCGCCGGTACGGACGCAGAACCTAAGGGGAAGGCCGTCTTCTTCGGGCTCTTTAAAAACGGATCGCCCATCGATCCTGGTCCGTGGCTTCGTTCGCAGTAAGGGCACACTGGAGTGCCGGTAACGGACGTTGACGGCATCATCTGTTTTCATAAAAAGCTTACCTCATCCGCTCCCCTCCTCGTCTATTTTTATCGTTCAGCTTCCTGATTGAGAACTGGACCGCATAAAAATGGCGAACGCGAAATACGACGTCCTCGTGATCGGCTCCGGCCCCGGCGGATATGAGACCGCCATCCGTGCAGCTCAACTCGGCTTTAAGACCGGAATCGTGGAGAGGGACAAACTCGGTGGAGTTTGCCTGAACATCGGGTGCATACCCACGAAGGCTCTTCTAAAAAGCGCTGAGGTCATGGAGGAGTCGAAGCATCTCTCCGACTTCGGCCTCACGCTCGACGGCGACGTTTCTGCGAATTTCGATAAGGTGATCGAGCGAAGCCGCGGTGTTGCCGACAAGATGAACAAGGGCGTTCAGTTCTTGATGAAGAAGAACAAGATCGACGTGCTGCTCGGCCACGGTCGGTTAGCGGGCGACGGCAAAGTCGAGATTGAGCCGTCGACGAACATGGATGGGGAGCAGATCGGAGAAGAGAAGACCGTGGAGGCCGAGCATATCATCGTAGCCACGGGTGCTCGCGCACGGGAGATCCCACCGCTTCCGATCGACGGTGAGAAGATCATCACCTATCGCGAGGCGATGCTGCAAAAGGAGCCGCCGGAGCGGATGGTGATTTGCGGCGCCGGAGCGATCGGTGTCGAGTTCGCCTACTTCTACAATCAAATGGGGACCGAGGTGACGATCGTCGAGCTGCTGGATCGGCTCGTGCCCGTCGAAGACGAGGAGATCTCCAAGGAGCTGGAGCGTGCCTTCAAGAAACAGGGCATTAAGTTCATGACGTCCACCGAAGTGCAGTCCGTCGACACGGACAGCGACTCCCTGAAGGTCGTCGTGAAAACGCAAGACGGCGAAGAGACGCTGGAGTGTGAGCAGGTACTCTCCGCCGTCGGCGTTGTCGGCAACATCGAGGACGTGGGGCTGGATGCGGCAGGCGTTGAGACGGAGCCCGGCAAGATCGTCGTGGATGAGTTCCTACGCACGAACGTGGACGGCATTTATGCGATTGGTGACGTCGCGGGCGGACCGTGGCTGGCGCACAAGGCCAGCCACGAAGGCGTCCGATGCGTCGAGAAAATTGCCGGGGAGGACGTTCGGCCTATCAACTATCAAA
>CAZQAS010000049.1:0-21835 GCA_964591285.1 uncultured Rhodothermales bacterium | reverse complement strand
ACGGTACACTCGCTTTCCAGGCGAGCCCCTTCGACCGCTCGGGCACCTCTCCGTTTCAAAACGAGCACATACTTACCGAATCGCGCTGCCCTGGTTCAAGAATTTTACCCGAACCGGCAAGGAGCAACGAGTAACGACCAAAGAGCAACGAGCAAGGAATACCCCTAAACCTCCATAATCTCCCCCTCCTTCCGATCCAGCAGCTTGTCGACGGCTTCCGTGTACTGATCGGTGATCTCCTGAAGCCGCTCCTCGCCTTCGTAACGCATATCCTCGGAGATGCTCTCCTCGTCGGCCACCTTCTTGATCTGATCCTTGATCTCCCGCCGAATGTTGCGGATCGCGATCTTTGCCTCTTCGCCGCGCGAGCGGGACGTCTTCACGAGGTCGCGGCGGCGCTCCTCCGAGAGCGGCGGCACCGGTATGCGAATCATCTGACCGTCGTTGGAAGGATTCAGCCCCATATTCGCCGACTGAATGCTCTTCTCAACGGACTCGAGGGCCGAGCGGTCCCAGGGCTGCACGATGAGCAGATCCGCCTGCGGTGCGCTGATGCTCGCCATCTGATTGAGCGGCGTCTGCGTGCCGTAGTAATCGACCCGCACATTCTCGATCATCGACGGCGTGGCGCGTCCCGCGCGGACGCTCTGGAGTTCGGTCCGCAGCCAGTCGAGGCTCTTTTCCATATGCTCCTCAGCCTCGTCTAGGAGCTCCCCTATGTGTTGGTCAACCATGTTCGGCCTGTTTGTGATCGGAAGGATTGGTCGAACGCGACGCGGTATGCCTTTTAGATGCCCATTTTCTATTCGTTCCAGTGAACAAGCGTGCCGAGGCGCTCACCGCCCACCAGGCACTTGAGATTGCCGGGCTCGTTCATGTTGAAGACGACGATCGGCATGCCCGACTCGCGGCAGAGCGTAAAGGCCGTCATATCCATCACTCGAAGGTCGCGGCGAATGGCCTCGCTGCCGTGAATCTCGTCAAAGCGCTCCGCCGATGCATCCTTTTCCGGGTCAGCCGTGAAGACCCCGTCCACACGCGTGCCCTTCAGCAGCACGTCCGCCTCGATCTCTAGCGCCCGCAGCGCCGCGGCCGTATCCGTGGTGAAGTATGGATTCCCGGTGCCGGCTCCAAAGATCACCACGCGGCCCTTCTCCAGATGCCGGATGGCGCGCCGCCGGATGAACGGCTCGGCGATCTCCTCCATCTTGATGCTGGACTGAAGGCGCGTCTGCAGCCCTCGCTGTTCGAGGGCGTCCTGCAAGGCCATCGCGTTGATCATCGTGGCGAGCATGCCCATGTAGTCGGCGTGCGCGCGCGTCATCCCGCCGCTGGCATTGTGCACCCCGCGAAAGATGTTGCCGCCGCCGATGACGATGGCGAGCTCCACCCCCTCGGCAATCACGCCCGCAACCTCCTCCGCGTAGAGTTTTAGCACGTCCTCATCGATGCCGTAGGGCTTCTTGCCGAGCAGGGCCTCGCCGCTCAATTTGAGAAGCACTCGATCGAAAGAGACTCGTTTGCCGCCGCTGGACATGTGGCTAGGATCGCTCGCGAAAATGGTATGCCAAGCTACTCGTCTTCCCCCAGGATTTCAACGTGCGGCACGACCCGTCGCACGCCGGCAGCTCCTCGCAAAAAAAAGGGCACCGCCAGCGTGCTGGAGTGCCCCGTGATTCGGATCGCGACCGGCTCATTCGCCTAGCGCGTATCGGACGAACCGGCGGATGTCCACGCCCGCATCCTGGAGCATCTCCCGAACCGTCATCGACGAGTCCTTGACGAATGGCTGCTCGACGAGCACGTGATCCTTGAAATACCGCTCAAGCTTCCCCTCTGCAATTCGATCGATGATGTGATCCGGCTTGCCCTCATTCTTGGCGGCCTCTCGTGCGATGTCCAGCTCCTTCTCCTTCAGATCCTGCGGGACGTCGTCCTTCGTCGTCGCCACCGGGTTCATGGCCGCTACTTGCATCGCCACGTCTGTACCGGCCTCAACCACCTGACCGTTCCCGTGTATGTCCACGAGGACGCCAAGGCGCGATCCCGGGTGGATGTAGGAGACGATACGGCCGCCTTCACTTTTGAGAACGACGAAGCGGCGAATGTCGATTTTCTCACCGATCTTCCCGGTGAGCTCCGTTACCGCCTGCTCCACCGTCTTTCCGTCTTCAAACTCGACGGCATTCAGTCCCTCGAGATCCGCAGGCTCGGATCGAAGAATCAGTTCCACGATCTGCTCGGCAAACTGGGCGAAATCCTCGTTTCGCGCGACGAAGTCCGTCTCGCAGTTCACTTCAGCGATCGCGCCTTTCGACTGGTCATCGGAGAGCGAAGCGACGACCAGCCCCTCGTTGGCCTCCCGGTCGGCTCGCTTCGCCGCAACTTTCTGTCCCTTCTTTCGCAGCAGCTCCACGGCGGCATCGAAATCGCCGTCCGCCTCCTCGAGCGCCTTCTTGCAGTCCATCATCCCGACCCCGGTCATGTCGCGGAGCCGCTTGACGTCCTTTGCTGAGATTGCCATGATGTATTCGAGTGTTATAAACTGTCGTCTGCTCCCTGTACTTCGAGAGGGCGCATGCTCGCCCTCGTACGGCCTACTTGCCGCCCTTCTCCTGCTGCTTGTCCTTCTTCGCCTTCTCGCTCGCCTCTTGGACCTCCTTGGCACGTGTGCCTTCGCTGACGGCCTGAGAGATCACCGACGTGATGAGTTCGATCGATCTAAGGGCATCGTCGTTTGACGGGATGGGGAAGTCTACGAAGTCCGGATCGCAATTCGTATCCACCATCGCGACGACCGGAATGTTGAGCTTCTTGGCCTCGTTCACGGCGATATGCTCGCGGTTGATATCGACGACGAAAATCGCGCCCGGTAGGCGCGGCATTTCGGCGATGCCGGCGAGCACTTTCTCGAGCTTTTCGCGCTCGCGCACGTGCGTGAGACGCTCTTTCTTCTTGAGCTCCTGGAAGACGTCCTCCTGCTCCATCTTTGCGAGATCCTCCATGCGCCGGATGCTGCGCCGGATGGTCTGGAAGTTCGTCAGCATTCCGCCGAGCCAGCGCTCGACGACGTACGGGGAGCCGCACTCTTCGGCGTACTTCTGAACGATGTCCTTCGCCTGCTTCTTCGTGCCGACGAACAAGACGTTCTTTCCGAGCCGCGCGAACCGTGAGGTCGCCTGCGCCGCCGCATCCAGCATCACCTGCGTCTGCATCAGGTCGATGATGTGGATGTTGTTGCGCTCCATGAAGATGTACGGCTTCATCTTCGGATTCCAACGCGCCGTAAGGTGCCCGAAATGGGTACCCGCTTTCAGGAGCGCCTCGATCGAGGCGCGGTGTTCGGACGACTGTCCGGTTTCGATGGCTTCTTGATCTTCTTGCGCCGCCTCTTCGGTGGTCGCCGCCGCTTCTACTTCACTCATTGAGATATGTGGATGGTTTGGGTTTTAGCCGCTACCACCGTCTGCCGCACGGCAAAGACCGGCGCTTGCCGGCCAACCCTCCATGCGTCGGGTGGTATGTGTGATTAATGGTTGCAGGTTGCAGGTTCGGCGCCCATTCGGAGGAACGAGCAACAAGTAACGAGCAACCTGCAACAGCAATCGCTTAGCGTTTGCTAAACTGGAACCGTTTGCGCGCCTTGGGCTGACCGTACTTCTTGCGCTCGACCATGCGGTCGTCGCGCGTCAAGAAGCCGGCATCCCGGAGCGGCTTTTTTAGCTCTTCGTCAAACTGGACGAGTGCCCTCGCAACGCCGAGGCGAATCGCCTCGACCTGCCCGGTCAGTCCGCCGCCACTCGCGTTGACGAGCACGTCGAATTGGCCGACCGTGTCGGTGACTTCGAACGGCTGAACGATCGTCGAGCGCCGCCAATCCAGCGGGAAATATTCGTCCGACGGCCGATGATTGATCGTAAACGAACCGTTGCCCGGCCGGAGGTAGACGCGAGCGGTCGATGTCTTCCGGCGACCGACGCCGTTGTACTGTGTAAGTGTTGCCATGAGGTGCGCTGCTTAAATCGTCAATTCTTTCGGCTGCTGGGCGTTATGCGGATGCTCGGGCCCTTCGTAGACTTTCAGCTTCGTCAGCATCGCCCGGCCAAGGACGCCTTTCGGCATCATCCCCTTGACGGCATTCTGTATGATGAAGACCGGCTTGCGTTCGCGCATCTCTTCGGGAGTGCGCTGGCGCTCGCCGCCGGGATAGCCGCTGTAGCTGAAGTACTGCTTCTGCGTCTCCTTATTGCCCGTGAAGCGGACCTTCTCCGCATTCACCACAATGACGAAATCGCCCGTGTCGACGTGCGGCGTGAAGGAGGGCTTGTGCTTGCCGCGCAAGATCGTAGCGATCTGGGAGGCGAGGCGACCGACGACCTGATCCGTCGCGTCGACCACGAACCAATCGCGCTCCACCTCGCTCGGCTTCGCCGAGTATGTCTTGAAGGTATTCGCGTCCATGAACGAAAGTATCTATCTTCCTTATCTTAATGCGCGTCTGCGGTACGGCGCCTCACTTGCGAGAGGGGCGAGAGTCGGCGTGCCGGCCAGCCTTCCAAAATAGGGCGCTTCACCAGACAAGTCAATGTATGGGCGAAGCCCTACTGTGTACCGGCGACTCTCACGCACAAGCAGCCCACTTGTTTTTGCACCCGAGATTCTTCCATCAATCTTGACGGATACCGCGCCGCTCCGCCGGGCACCTCACCTCAGCACCTCCTCACCAGACTCCCGATAGCCGCCGAATAGCGCCGAACGTCGCGACATGCCAAGAGGTCCCTTCGAGGCGCTCGATGCACTTTCGTCTCGTCTCCCGTTCCACATCGACGACATGAGCGCCGCGAACGACGTCTTCGTGCGATGGCGAAGCGATGGGGCGGAGGCGGATCGCCGCATCGTGCAGCTCTGGACGTACTGTTTCATTCGCAGATATTATACGGTCAAGTTCTTGCAGGAGGCGTCCTACGGCGCGGCGGATCTCGACGAACTCATCGACAAAACGTTTCAGAAAGTCGAGGAGTCCTCCACAGAAATCAAGAGGCCCTCCCGCTACACCAGCTGGGTCAGCGTGATCTGCAAAAACAACTACCTGAACTATCTGCGGAGCCGGAAACCGTCCCTCTCCATCGAGGAGGAAGGAACTCCGCAGCTGGTCGCCGAACGGCCGGCCGTCTACGACGACGTTGGCCTGGCACGGGACGCCGTTCAGCGAGCCATCGATCGGCTTCCCGATTACTTGCAGGAATGTGTTCGCCTCCGGTTCATCGAGGGGCTTTCCTACAGTGAGATCAGCGAGCGCACCGGGCATCCGCTGCCGCGCATACGATCGTACGTCAATAAGGCCATGGGCCGCTTCCGCAGCGACGAACAGCTGCTGGCCTACCTCGAAGAGAACGAGTAGCCGACGGCCGGCTCAAGGCAATCGGGCGCCCTGGTGCTCGAGAAAACGCACGCATCGAGGTTATATTTCCCGCCTTTATGTGTCTATAGTAATGTCGCAGCACATGCAGAATGAGGACCCGACCTCGGTCGGGCGTCCGTCATGAACATCGAGGATAAGATCAGGCTCTTCACGGAGCTCCCCGGAGACGAGCGCCGGGACGTGGAGCGGTACGTGGAAGCACACGGGGATGAGCAGCCTCAGCTTAAAGCGCTCCTGCAACAGTCGAAGCGGCTCGAGCAGCTCTTCGAGAGCGCTCGCCGGCTCGAAACCGAACCGCCCGACGAGGAGGCGATCGCCTTCTTCGCCGTCATGCGCGAGGTGGATCGTGAGCGCATGCCTTCGGATCTGTCGAATTTGTTCGAGCGCCTCGAGACCCGGATCGACGAGGACCCTGACCTCCAGGAACTACTTCGGAAGTACGAGGGGCGGGGCGCCGAGCTGGCGCGCGCCTCCGACCCCGAGGCCCAGTTCGCCCGGCTGTCCGGCGAGGCGGTATCGCAGCCAGGTGACACGTGGACGGGTACCGAAGGTGATCGCGTCGACGGACCGGCTGCAGACGCAATGGACGAGGCTAAAAGCGATCGCGATCGAGCGCCGGGGCGAACCGACAGGTCACGCGCGCGAACGGAAACCGATAGGTCCCGTAGGTCCCGCACGCGGACCGACAGGTCTCCATCGCGAGTCCTGCGCCGAGGGGCCGCCGTCGCGCTCGCCGCCGCGGCAGTCTACGCGCTGCTCTTCGTCGGAGGCCGTTCGATGCAGCCCGAGCACGAACGACTTGCGCGCTTCAGCTCGGAGGAGTTGCAGCTCTCCGGCTACAGCGACGTCCGCGGAGACCAGGATAGCGTCCCCGATTCGGCAGCAGCCGCCTACATTCAAGCGCTCGCCTATTTGCGCGACTCCGAAACGTCGTTCCTTGGTCTCTTCCCCGGATACCGGCAAGCACCGCTAGATTCGGCCGCCGTCCTCCTGCAGGAAGTGATTGCCCGGGAGCCGGACGACTCATTCCTTTCCGACGAGGCGCACTACTTCCTGGGCAAGACGGAGCTGGCGCGCGGAAACGTCGAGGAAGCGCGAAGCGCACTGCAGCGCGTCGCCCAGTCGCCCGGCATGCGGGCAGGAGAGGCCCGCTCGCTGATCGATCAGATGCAGGGGGAATGATCGGATCGCGTAAAGGCGCCAGGTCAGGCACCCCGGCCGTGCGTCCTACGCGTATGTGTTCAGCATCACCGGCATGATGAGCATCAGCACGTTCTCGTCCTCGCCCTGGGCCTCCGGCGTCACGACGCCCGCCCGATTCGGAGAGCTAAACTCGAAAACGGCCTCTTCCGAGTCGACATGGCTTAAGACCTCGGTGAGATAGACCGAGTTGAAACCGATGACCATCGGCTCGCTGTCGTATTCGCATCGTACCGTCTCGTGCGCCTCGCTGGACCGCTCGATGTCTTCCGCGGAGATCTCCACTTTGTCCGGATCCAGCGAGAGCCGAATCTGATTCGTCATGCTCGACGAGTAGAGCCCCACGCGCTTCACCGCGGCGAGCATCGCATCGCGATCGACGATCATCCGCTTTTCATTCTCTAGCGGTATGACGGCCTCGTAGTTCGGATAGGATTCGTCGATCAGGCGAGCCAATATGCGGCTGTTCCCGAAATCAAAGCCG
Organism: uncultured Rhodothermales bacterium; assembly: GCA_964591285.1. Lineage (GTDB taxonomy): Bacteria > Bacteroidota > Rhodothermia > Rhodothermales > VXPQ01 > CAZQAS01. The sequence goes on along the minus strand of CAZQAS010000049.1, from coordinate 14,729 downwards.
ACGTAGCCCTCGTCGACCAGGATCGTGCAGTGCTCGTCCGTGACCACCTTGCCGGCGAGGGACATGGCCTTCTCCGGTACGATGAATTCGATGGCCTCTTCGGCTGTAAGGCCGCCAAGCTGAAGCTTCACGAGCCGATGGCCGTCGGTCGCGACCGCGCGACCTTCATCGGGACCGATCTGAAAGTAGATCCCCATCATGGCCGGTCGGAGCGCGTCCTTGCTGACGGCGAAACTCGTCTTCTGGATCGCCCGTCGTAGCAGGGCGCCTTCGGTTTCGATCCGCTGCTCGGGATCCAGATCCGGCAGTGCGGGATAGTCCGCACCGTCGTGGCCGATCATCTTGTACTCGCCCATCTCAGTCGTGAGGACGACCTGGAACTCCTCGTCGGCGGAGAACTGGATCGGCAGTTCGGGCAGGGCCCGGAGCGTGTCGAGGAGTCGTTTTGCCGGCACGGCGATGCGTTGTCCACCACCGGTACCGTTCGTCTCAAACTGAACGTTGATACGCTGCACGATGGATATTTCCAGGTCCGTCGCGCTGAGGCGAAGCCCGGCGTCGTCCACCTGCTCGAACAGGATGCACTCGAGAATGGGCAGGGTGCTTTTCGAGGGTACGGCTCCCCCGGCGATCGTCAGTGCCTTGAGCAGATCGGCACTGGAGGCAGAGAACTTCATTGTTCTAGAGGCTCGTGGGTCTGTGGTGGCAAGTGATCTTCCTCAGATATAATACGCACGGAAATCCGCGAAAATTGGGCGAGGGAGCGCTAGCGGCTCCGCAGATCGATCTTGTGTCGGATTTCATCGAGCATCTCGGCAAACTGGGGCTCGGTCTCCATTTGGTTCTCGACGCTCTGGCATGAATGGATGACCGTCGAATGGTCGCGCCCGCCGAAGTGCAATCCGATGGTCTTCAGCGAATGCTGGGTAAGCTGCTTGCTGAAATACATCGCCACCTGGCGAGCCTGAACCACCTCCCGCTTTCGGGTCTTCGCGCGAACGAGGTCCTCCGAGATGTTAAAGTACTCGCACGTGACGCGCTGGATCTCTTCGATCGTGAGATTGATACGCGTGTCCTTGATCAGATCCCGAAGCACGTCCTTCGCCATGGGAAGGTCGATCTCCCGGTCATGCAGGGTCGCATGTGCGAGCAGCCTGATCAAAGCGCCTTCCAGCTCGCGGATGTTCCTCTTTACGTTGTGGGCGATGAACTCTATGACGTCGTGCGGTAGGTCGATGCCGTCGTCTTCCGCCTTTCGGTTCAGAATCGCGATGCGGGTCTCTAGCTCCGGCTGCTGAAGGTCGGCAGACAGGCCCCACTGGAAGCGCGACAGGAGGCGCTCCTCGATGCCTTCGATCTCGCGCGGCGGTCGGTCGCTGGACAGGATGATCTGCTTGCCGCCCTGGTGTAGGGCATTGAAAATGTGGAAGAACTCTTCCTGCGTCTTCTCCTTGCCACCGAAGAACTGCACGTCGTCGATGATCAGAAGGTCGATGTTGCGATAGAAGATGCTGAACTCGTTGACGCGGTTGTGCTGGATCGACTGGACGAACTCCGACGTAAAGCGCTCGCTCGACACGTAGAGCACCGTCTGTTTGCGCTCATGCTTGACGTAGTTCCCGATGGCCTGAATCAGGTGCGTCTTGCCCAGACCCACGCCGCCATAGATGAGAAAGGGATTGAAGCTGGTCGCGCCGGGTTGCTGCGCGATGGCCCACGAGGCGCTCCGCGCGAGACGGTTGCAGTCGCCCTCGATGAATCGCTCGAAGGTGTAGGAGGAATTGATCTGGCTGTCGACTTTCGGCCGGTGAGCGCCTTCGACCACGAACGGGCTAGAAGGGGACTCCAGAGACGGAGAGTAGTGGGAGCCCGAGCGGGACTGCGTCTCCCGATTTTGGAAATCGGGGCGGCCGCCGTTCGGGGGAGTGCCGGTTCCGCCACTTGGCGAAGGTCCATTCTCGTCTTCGGGAGCACCGTCGCGTCGCCCTCGGTCGGCAGGGCGGGCCGGCAGATGCATCGACGCACCCTCGTGCCCGCGCTGGACGTCGTCACGTTCAATGACGATGTCGTAGAAGAGGCGGCTGTCGGGGCCGAGGACCTTGCCGACCGTCTTGCGGAGAAGGCTGTAATAATGCTCCTCCAGCCACTCGTAATAGAAACGGCTCGGGAGTTGAATAGTGAGTTTTCGGCTCCCGTCGTCGCCGGCCGTCAAGCTCACGGCGTGGAGGGGCTCAAACCACGTCTTGAAACTCTGCTGGCTGATGTTATCCCGGATGATGTCGAGACACCTATTCCAGGCTTCTTCAGGTGATTGATCCATATACCGTGAAAGTCCAACGTCACAGCGGCTGCCGCCGCGGCGAGATTTCGAGCACCGACAGCTTTCCTCAGGTCGGCGTCTGACGACGAGTCTTGATCAAATAACAGGTCGGAGTGATTGTCTCACCTGCGTGCATCCGCGAGATATGCACCACTTATTCACAGGGGGCCAGGCAGAGTGATTCCAATGATCGACAGGCTATTGCGCGCGGGCCTCGAGAGACCCACACGTTGTGCACAACCACTCACGCACGTATAAAACCCTGAAAATTTAAGGCTTAGCGCACATTCGCGACAGCGAATTAACACTAAGCCTTCCATGTCCGACCCTCCGCGCCTCAATACAACATCGACCCGCCCGATAGGGTTGTCAACAACTTGTCCACAAGCTACTGATTCGGCCGGTCGGGCCGGATTGATGCGCAAACAAACGTGCCGGCCGCCGGGAACTGGTCGCGACCCGAAGTGCTCCGTTCACCCCCCGTCCGATAGATGATCTTATCCTCAGCGAAACAAGAATCACGGGGCGTCGGGATGGCCTCTTTAATCTGGGACACGAGTGCCGATTCATGGTAACCATTTCGTCTTGTAAGGTCAAGCTGACGTCGGGCGATTTCATACCACGCAGCGGGCGCGATCGAATCGCTACGGAGCCGCCGCGCATGCCCTCTTTTGGGGTCACGGGACGGGGGATCTTCACGCTGTTTTCGGGGAATCGCCGTCCGGCCGAGTCATTGTGCCGGAACGAGGGGCCGCATATCTTAGTTGTTCACGCGGCGCAAATTTGGGGTGACCCGTGAATGAGGACGACGGCGGCACCGCCCGTCGTCGGAAGCCATCCATACTGTTATGCTAACGATTGATGTTGCGTCGCTCGATCAGGGTCTGCACGAGATCGCACTGGACCCTGCTGCGGACGATCTTGAACTTGACCCGGAGACGTTTAAAGACGTGCACCTCGACGCTCGATTGGATGTCTCCGAACGCCGAATCCTCGTCGTACTCGATGCGACCGCCACGGCCACGCTGGAGTGCGACCGAACCCTGCGTCCGTTCGACCAGGAGATCGGGGGCACGCACCACGTGATCTTTGCCCCGGCCGAGTTTTCGGCGCTCGTCGAAGACGATTATGACGACGTCCGCACGCTTGACACCGGCGATACGAAGATCGACGTAACCGACGTGGTGCGCGATACGATCTTGCTGGCGATTCCTCAGCGGTGCGTCGCACCGGGCGCTGAGGAGGAGGAGATTCCGACGCAGTTCGGGGCCCCGGACGACGAACAGGACGAGATCGACCCACGCTGGGAGGCCCTCCGGGCCCTGAAGTCCGGCGCAAATACGAACTGAATACAGTTTCATCAGAAACGGCGGCACCTGACCCGCCCACGGAGACGTTTCAATCATGGCCAATCCCAAACGGAAACATTCGAAGGCTCGCACCCGCAAGCGGCGCTCGCAATATTACAGCAGCCTCAAGGCGGCCCCGATGATGGAGTGCCCCAACTGCGGCACGGCCAAACTCCTGCACCACGCTTGTCCCAGCTGCGGACACTACCGTGGGCGGCAGGTCATCGAGCCGAAGGAGGTTATCTAGAGCCGATCAACCACTACGGCCGAGGACCTGAAAACATCGGATTATGGCCATTCGGATAGCGGTTGACGCCATGGGGGGCGACGACGCCCCCGCCGTTGTCATCGATGGGGCCATTCGCGCGATTGAGAATACGGAGGACGATCTCACGATCCTCCTCTTTGGACGAACGGATGCCGTCGAGAATGCTCTCGCCGCTGCAGGTGCGGCCGGCATGGACGCCATTCAGCCCGTCGAGGCGCCCGAAGTCATCGAGATGGGCGAAGCCCCGGCGGCGGCCGTAAAGACGAAGCAGCGCTCCTCCATTCACCTCGGCCTCGGGGCGCACAAGAAGGGCCAGGCCGATGCGTTCGTAAGCGCCGGAAACACCGGCGCGGTCATGGCCGCCTCGCTTTTTATTCTCGGTCGTCTGGAGGGCGTGGCGCGCCCATCGGTCATCGGATATTACCCGACCACCAAGAGCGCCTGCATTCTGCTCGATGTGGGCACCAACGTCGACTGCAAGCCCGAGCACCTCGTTCAGTTCGCCAAGATGGGCTCCGTCTACGCCGAATCCGTTATGGGACGGGAGCGCCCGGTCGTTGCGCTGATGAACATCGGTGAGGAGCCCGGCAAGGGAAACGAGCTGGTGAAGGCGGCCTTCGAGCTTCTTGAGAAGGACGCGGACGTTAATTTTCGGGGCAACATCGAAGGCCGAGACCTTCTACATCATGCGGCCGACGTGATCGTATGCGACGGATTCGTTGGAAACGTCATGTTAAAGCTCGGAGAGAGCGTGGCGTCCGCCTTTCCACAGATGGTCGCCGAGGAAATGCAACGCCAAAAGCTCTCGCGCGAGGAGCAGGGCCTGGTCTTGAAAGTCCTCTCGGGCGTCCGCCGGCGATTCGATTACGAAGAGTACGGCGGCGCGCCGCTACTGGGCGTCAACGGCAACGTGATGATCGGCCACGGCGGTTCCTCGGAGCGAGCCGTCGAACGGATGATCCTCACCGCCGCCGAGGAGGCGAAGCAGGGTGTCCCCGCAGCGATCGCCGCAGCATTGGCCGGCTAGCTCGCACGACGGACGGGCTCGTCCGATTGAAGACGCAATCATCAACAGCAAGATAACCACTACATGACGCGTGCGGCAATCACGGCCGTCGGGCGATACCTGCCCGAAGAACGCCTGACGAATTCGGATCTGGAGAAAATGGTCGAGACGGACGACGAGTGGATCCGAACTCGAACGGGCATCCGCGAACGTAGAATCCTCCGCGATCCAAAGAAAGCCACCTCGTTCATGGCCACGAAGGCCGTCGAGCAGTTGATGGAGAAGCGCGGCATCGACGCGGACGAGATCGATGCCATCATCGTGGCCACGGTGACTCCCGACATGCTCTTCCCGGCCACGGCGTGCCTCGTCCAGGACAATATCGGTGCTTCAAATGCCTGGGGGTTCGACCTGTCAGCGGCGTGCAGCGGGTTTCTCTTTGCGCTTTCAACGGGTGCGGGTCTCGTCGAAAGCGGCCGGCACGAGAAGGTGCTCGTCGTGGGTGCCGACAAGATGAGCAGCGTCACGGACTTTACGGATCGAACGACCTGCATCCTCTTCGGAGACGGCGCCGGCGCCGCCCTGCTCGAGCCGAGGACCGACGGTACGGGGCTGATCGATTTTTACCAGCGCATCGACGGACAGAACTGGGACCTGCTCGCTATGCTCGGCGGCGGAAGCCTCAATCCGGCGACCCACGAAACGGTCGACAAGGGCCTTCACTTTCTTCGACAGGAAGGTCGCGCAATCTTTAAATATGCGGTCGAAGGGATGGCCGATGCGGCCGTTAGCATCATGGAACGAAATGATCTAACCGGCGAGGACGTGAGATATCTCGTCCCGCACCAGGCCAATCAGCGTATTATCGATGCGACGGCGCGACGCATGGGCATCGGCCTCGACAAAGTGATGTTCAACATCGAGCGCTACGGCAATACGACCGCCGCCACCATACCGCTGTGTCTCTCCGATTGGGAGCACGAGCTGCGGCCTGGCGACGATCTCGTCTTCGCCGCTTTCGGAGGCGGCTTCACGTGGGGTGCCTCCTATCTACGGTGGGCCTATGACGGTTCTGGCGTCGCCGTGAAACGCGAGGAGCTCACCGAGGCCGAGTCGTAGCGCATGATGGCACAAACAGCATTTCTTTTCCCGGGACAGGGCAGCCAGTTCGTCGGGATGGGCCGCGATCTCTACGATGCGTTTCCCGCGGCACGGGACGTTTTCGAGCGGGCCGACGATGCACTTTCGGGCACGCCTGGTGGTCCGCTAAGCGCACGAATGTTTGGCACCGATGCTTCGGACGACGATGCGGAGGAGGCGCTCAAGCAGACCGAGGTCACCCAGCCCGCTCTGTTCGTGCACAGCATGGCGGCAATGGCCGTCCTGGAGGAGTACGGCGCCGCCCCGGACATGGCCGCCGGGCACAGCCTCGGTGAATACAGTGCGCTCGCCGCCTCTAAAGCGATCGATTTCGAGGACGGGCTGCAGGTTGTTCGCCTTAGAGGCGAACTCATGGCCCAGGCCGGCGAAAAGCGGCCGGGCACGATGGCCGCCGTACTCGGAATGGACGACGACGACGTGACGAACGTTTGCCTCGAAGCCAGCGAATCGCCCGATTCGGTCGTCGAGCCGGCGAATTTCAACGCGCCCGGACAGGTCGTGATCTCAGGCGACGGCTCCGCCGTCGAGCGGGCCGAGGCGCTCGCGAAGGAGCGTGGAGCCCGCCGGGTCGTACGGCTTCCAGTCAGCGGCGCGTTTCATTCACCCCTGATGGAGTACGCCCGCGATGGATTGGCCGGCGCCCTCGTCGATCTCGAAATCCGACCACCTTCCTGCCCGGTCTATCTGAACGTGACGGCTGAATCCACTCGCGATCCGGACGAAATCCACAAGCGATTACTCGAACAGCTCATGGCGCCGGTTCGCTGGTCGCAGACGCTTCGCCGCATGCAATCCGACGGCGCGAACCGCTTCGTTGAGGTTGGAGCAGGAACGGTGCTGTCCGGCCTCGTCCGCCGAACGCTCGGTCGTGACCTGCAAGCGCTGCCCGCGGGCACGGCGGACGACCTCGACGCACTTCAGAATCAGATCGCCTAAACGACCAGAATCATCATGTCCTTCGATCTAACAGGAAAGACGGCCCTGGTCACCGGTGGCTCACGGGGTATCGGCGCCTCGATCGTGAAGGGGCTCGCCGAAGCCGGCGCCCGCGTGGCCTTTACGTTTCGATCGTCAAGCGAGGAAGCCCAGTCACTCAGGCAGGAGCTGGAGTCCGCAGGCACCGAGGTATTGACCTTCCAGGGCGACGCCTCCGAGGCGGCGAGCGCGGAGGAGGCAGTCTCCGGCGTGCTGGAAACCTGGGACACAATCGACGTCCTCGTCAATAACGCCGGCATTACGAAGGACGGCCTGATGCTCCGAATGGGCGAGGATGACTGGGATGCGGTCATCAACACGAATCTCAAGAGCGTCTTCAACTTCTGCAAGTCGGTCTACCGGCCGATGATGAAGCAGCGATCCGGAAAAATCATCAATCTCTCCTCGATCGTAGGCGTGGTCGGCAACCCGGGACAGACGAACTATGCCGCCTCAAAAGCCGGCATTATCGGATTCTCGAAAAGCCTGGCGAAGGAGCTCGGCTCCCGAGGCGTGACCGTCAACGTCGTGGCGCCCGGCTACGTGGAGACGGACATGACTGCCAGGCTGCCCGACGCGGCGCGCGAGGCGATGCTCGGTGCCGTCGTCCTCGGGCGGGCCGCACGACCTGAGGACGTCGCGCTCGCGGTCCAATTCCTCGCTTCCCCCGCCGCCGACTACATTACAGGTCACGTGCTGCACGTCGACGGCGGACTCGCCATGTAGACTGCGCGGTAGACGGCCTCCGGTGCTACCCGCCCGCACCGTACTCCCCCATCCACTTCAGACCACGCGTCCGGCGGGGCCACTCAGCATCGGCGCCCCGCGCGGACCCGAGCGAAGTTCACGTCGTACACATCAGCGCACATAGAAATTTCTGAATGCAAGAGATGCCGGACCAAGAACCCGAACAGCAGTCGAACTACACGAAGGTCATCGACCTCACGCGGCGCGCCCTGCGCGAGCAGCGGCAGCAACGTGACATCGAGTCCATCAAGGAGCAGGAGAGCGAGGAGGTCGCTTCCGTCGAACGCGAGGACCTTCCCGATTCCATGCAGGCCGCCTTCAGCGCGGCAGGCTGGGAAACACTCATGCCCGTCCAGCAGAAGGCAATACCTTACATATTGCAGGGCAAAGACCTGATCGTGCAGTCGCGCACCGGATCCGGCAAGACCGGAGCGTTTCTTCTCCCGCTTTTCGACCTGCTGGACTCGAGCTCGGCGACGACCCAGGCGCTCATCATGACGCCGACCCGCGAGCTCGCGAGGCAGATCAGCAACGAGTTCGAGCGGATGAAGCTCGCCACCACCGAGACGAATGAACTGCGCTCGGTCCTCGTCTACGGGGGCGTCAAATACGGCCCTCAGATCAGCGGCCTCAAGGAGGGCGCCCACGTCGTCGTCGGAACACCCGGTCGTATCCTCGACCACCTCCGAAAGAAGAATTTCAACCTGAACAGCATCCAGTACCTCATCTTCGACGAGGCGGACGAGATGCTGTCGATGGGATTCCTTCCGGACATGAAGGAGCTGAAACGCTACCTTCCGGATGACCGGCACACCTACATGTTCAGTGCGACGATTCCCCCCAAGGTGCGGGCGCTGAGCCGCGAATTCCTACGGGAACCGCAGTTCATTTCGCTGAGCGCCGGCCACGAAAGCGTCGATACGCTGGAGTACCACTACTATGTGACTGATCCGATGGAGAAGGATCGTGTGCTCGTGCGGCTGTTCGAGATGGAGAATCCGGAATCGGCCATCGTGTTCGTGAATACGAAGCGAGAGGTCGAGTATCTAACTCAGTTTCTGCAAAACTACGGCTACAGTGCCGACGCGATTTCGGGCGACCTGTCCCAACAGGCCCGGGAGAAGGCCCTGGAGCGCACGCACAAGGGGCAGATCCGCTTCCTCATCGCGACGGACGTCGCGGCGCGCGGCATCGACATCTCGGACTTGAGCCATGTCTTCATGTACGACGTTCCGCAGGATCCGGAGTACCTGATCCATCGCTCCGGCCGCACGGCTCGCGCAGGAAAGGTCGGCGTGGCCATCGTCCTGTGCACCGTCGAAGACGAGACGGACCTGCTTCGGGCGGCGACCCGGTACGGCGTTCCCGTCGAGAAGCGTCCCGTGCCCACGCCGGACGACGTGAGCAAGCGCATCTCGGAGCGCCTGATCGTGCTGCTCGAGAATAGAGTGCGCGAGCGATCGAGTCTGGAGCGCGAACGCTCGCTGCAGTACGTACCGCTCGTTCAGGAGCTCGCACAGGAAGAGCCGGAGCTGTTGGCTATGTTTATCGACGAGATTCACATGAAGGAACTCGGCAGCTCGAAGCACGGCTCGCAAGGCGGGTAGCGTCTACCTTTCACTCGGCAGAATGCGATCGGCCGACCCCCATTTCCTATCAGTTACGTCACTGATGCAGCGTCTGTGCATTATGCTATTTCTGCTTGGCGCGGCACTCGCCGCCGGATGTGATGCCCCGGATCGATCCGGTCGCGCAGTCACCGCGGCCGACTCGCTGCTGGATAAGTACACTACGGTGCGCCTGACGGCCGATCTCAGCGGACTCGAACCCCATCAGCGCGAGATCATCCCGCTGCTCATCGAGGCCGCACACGAGATGGATTCGATGTTCTGGATGGAGGCCTACGGCCGTCCCGACTCGCTCATGCGCGCAATCGACGATTCGGCACTGCGACGGTTCGCCGAAATCAACTATGGGCCGTGGGACCGGCTGAACGGCAACGAGCCGTTCATCGAGGGCGTCGGACCGAAGCCCCCCGGTGCCAACTTCTATCCGCCCGACATGACCGAGGAGGAGTTTGAGCAGGCGGCGGCCGACGACGAGCAGCTTAGGAGTCTATATACGATGGTGAGAAGGGATGCCGACGGTGCACTCCGGGCCATTCCATACCACGAATTCTTCCCCGATCACGTCCGCCGTGCGTCCGATCTAGTTCGCGAAGCCGCTGCACTTGCCCAGGATCCGGGACTGAAGCGCTACCTGGAATTGCGGGCCGATGCGCTCCTTACCGACGAGTACCAGGAGAGCGACTTCGCATGGATGGACATGAAGAACAATGACATCGAGGTCATTATCGGTCCAATCGAGACCTACGAAGACCGCCTCTTTGGATACAAGGCCGCGCATGAGGCCTTCGTATTGATCAAAGACCGCGAATGGAGTGAGCGGTTGGGTCGATATGCCAAGCTGCTGCCGGGGCTGCAGCGTGGTCTTCCCGTGGCCGACCGGTACAAACAGGAATCACCGGGCACCGAATCCGACCTGGGGGCCTACGATGCAGTCTACTACGCCGGCGATGCAAATGCCGGGGCCAAGACGATCGCCATCAATCTTCCGAACGACGAGCAGGTGCAGCTCGAGAAGGGCACGCGCCGTCTTCAGTTGAAGAACGCGATGCGCGCCAAGTTCGACGAGATCCTCATACCGATCACCGAGGTCCTCATCAATGCGGATCAGCGCTCGCACGTGACCTTCGATGCCTTCTTCGGCAACACGATGTTTCACGAAGTCGCGCATGGCCTCGGTATCAAGAATACCATTACCGATCGCGGAACGGTCCGAGAAGCGCTCCGCGATCACTACTCCGCACTCGAGGAGGGGAAGGCGGACGTGCTCGGCCTCTATATGGTTACCGAGCTGAACGCGCAAGGCGAGCTCGACGTCGATTTGATGGACAACTATGTGACCTTCCTCGCCGGGATTTTCCGCTCGGTCCGGTTCGGAGCCGCGAGCGCGCATGGCCAAGCGAACATGGTCCGTTTCAACTACTTCGCCGAGCGCGGAGCGTTTGAGCGAACGGCGGAGGGCACCTATCGGGTGAACTTCGAGGCGATGCAGGATGCGATGCGGGCGCTCTCCGAGGACATCCTCGTGCTTCAGGGAGAGGGCGACTACGCGGCGGTCGATTCGTTCGTGACCCAATACGGACAGATGGACCCCGACCTGCGCTCGGATCTCAACCGAATCAACGAAGCAGGTATTCCAGTCGATATCGTATTCGAGCAGGGGATGGCCGTCTTGCAGGCGAGCATGTAGGAATCCGCCCGCTTGGGTCGCCGCTCTATTCACGGCCGGCACGCGTATGATCCAGCTTGTCGACATCGGAAACGCGCCGACGCTGGACGAATACGGCTCCCATCTGCATTTGGCTCAATCGGTGGCCGACCTACAGCGTGCCGCACGGCGCGATGTCGTCCGACTCCGGTCGAGGAGAATTTGGATGATCAACTCTACCGCCGAAGGCGGCGGGGTTGCGGAGATGCTGCCGAAGGTCGTTTCCGTGATGCGCGGTCTCGGTCTGGAAACGAACTGGGCCGTCGTCGGAAGCGATGACGAGGCCTTTTTCAAGCTCACGAAGCGCCTCCACAACCTGCTCCACGGCACCGGTGATCCGAATCTGACCGCGGCCGACCGAGAACTCTACGATCGTGTCAGCCGAGATGCGGCCGCCGGGCTGGAGGACCGGATCGCCGCCGACGACTTCGTCGTAATCCATGATCCGCAACCCCTTGGCGTCGGAGCGTATCTAAAACGCCGCCTCGGCGTGCGCATCGTCTGGCGCTGCCACATCGGACTTGATTCGGCGAATGCACGGACCGAATCCGCCTGGCGGTTTCTTCGCCCGTGGGCGTCGGACTACGACCGCGCCGTTTTCACATTTCCCGAGTACGTGCCGCCGTTTCTCGCTGACCGTGCCGACATTATCTCGCCGGCGATCGATCCGCTCAGCGACAAGAACCGCGAGCTCTCCATTCGTAAGGTCGCCGGCGTACTGAGCAACGCCCGCCTGGACGGCGTCGGCAATCCCGTCCTGCCGCCGCCGTACGAAACGCCGGCCATGCGCCTCCAGACGGACGGAACGTTCGCCCCCGCGCATCAGCCCGATACCATCGGTCTGCTCTTCCGCCCGATCGTCACGCAGGTCTCGCGCTGGGACCGGCTCAAGGGCTGGCTCCCGCTGCTCGACGGATTCACGACGATGAAGCTGCACCGACCCGGCGGCAATCGGAGCGACAAGCACCAGGAGCGGCTCGATCTCGTCCGGATGGTCCTCGCCGGTCCGGATCCGTCAGCGATCCAGGACGATCCGGAGGGACTCGAGGTTTTCCGCGAGCTGTGCAGCAAGTGGGCAGCCCTTCCCGAGAGGATTCAGAAGGACGTCGTGCTGCTGGTCCTGCCTATGGCCTCACGGGCGGTCAACGCACTGATGGTCAATGCGCTGCAGCGGTGTTCGTCGGTTATCGTGCAGAACTCGATCCAGGAAGGATTTGGGCTGACGGTGACCGAAGGCATGTGGAAGAAGAATCCGATTCTCGGAACGCAGGCCGTGGGTATTCGGAATCAAGTGCGCGATGGTGTGGACGGCCGCCTCGTCCGCGATCCACAAGATGTCTCCGAGGTCGCGCACGTGCTGGATGAGCTATTGGCGGATCCGGCCATGCGGAGCAAGATGGCCTACAGTGGTCAGCGGCGGGTAGCCGAGCGGTTCCTCATTTTCACGCAGGTGCAGCGCTGGATGTCCGTGCTCAACAGCCTCACCTGACGCCGCAGCGACCGGTTGGTCGCATCCCCCTAGCCTCGGAGATCTCCCCCTCCATCACAGCACGTCCCGCACAGTGGTCGCTGCGCGAGTGGCCCGAAGGAGATTGACGAACTTGTAACCAGATCGGGTCCGGTAAGAATTGTTACAGGTTCGTTTAGGCACTCTATGGTAATCGTCGCCTTCGGACGTATACCTATACGCTTGGAAAGATTTTTTGGCAGGCGCGGCCTGTCGCCCGTCCCCGGAAGAGACCCACCTGTCCCTGGCCGGATCGGCCTTTCAGTATTCCCTCAGCTACGATTTATCCCCTGACAGAGTTATGGCCGGCAAGTCCAAGAAGACCGATCAGAAGTCGGACGCCAAAGAGACGACCGCGAAGAACGAAAGTGCCCCTCGGGAGGAGAACAACTCCTCGCAGGAGAAAAAAAGCAGCTCCCGGAAGAAGGAAGGCACTTCTCAGCAGAAGAAACGCACGTCTCAGAAGAAGGAAGGCACCTCTTCAAAGAAGGGAAGCGCTACTCCGGACGGCAAAAATACCTCTCGAAAGAAGGGAAGCGCTGCTCAGAAGAGCGCGAAGGCTTCCAACAGCACGGAATCGACCAGTGGCTCATCGGACACCTCCGAGCCTGCCGACGCGCAACAGTCCGGCTCGTCCAACGGCGAGATGGTGACGCTCAGCGAGCAGGATGTCCGCGATCTCATCGAGGTCCTGCTCGACGTCCGGAAAGGCGACTTCTCGGCTCGCTATGTTGTCGAGACCGACGGCGTCCTCGGGCGTGTCGCTGATACGCTCAACGAGATCATCGAACAGAACGAGCAGCTTACCGACGAACTCGCGCACGTTCGAATGAAGGTCGGCGAGAAAGGTCGGATCACCGAGCGCGCCGGCGTGACTGGATTCACCGGCGGCTGGCGCGAATGCGTCGAGTGCGTGAATGAGCTCGTAGAGGATCTCGGTCGGCCCATCACGGAAGTCGAGCGGGTGATCGGGGCGGTCGCGAAGGGCGACCTTTCGCAGACGATCGATCTCGAGGTCGACGGCAAGCCGGTGCAGGGCGAATTTCGGCGCACGGCGAAAATCGTGAACACGATGGTCGACCGCCTCTCGAGCTTTGCCTCGGAGGTTACGCGCGTGGCGCGCGAGGTCGGCACCGAGGGCCGGCTCGGCGGGCAGGCGCGCGTTGAGGGCGTCAGCGGCACGTGGAAGGACCTCACCGACAACGTGAACTCGATGGCCGAGAACCTCACCACGCAGGTGCGTGGTATCGCCGAGGTCACCACCGCCGTCGCGAACGGCGATCTCACGAAGAAGATCACGGTCGAGGCCAAGGGCGAGATCCTGGAGCTGAAGAATACGATCAACACGATGGTCGATCAGCTCTCCGGGTTCGCCTCAGAGGTGATCCGCGTGGCGCGCGAAGTGGGTACCGAAGGCAAGCTGGGTGGCCAAGCGAAGGTGAAGGGCGTGTCGGGGATCTGGAAGGATCTGACCGACAACGTGAACTCGATGGCCGATAATCTCACCACGCAGGTGCGCGGCATTGCGTACGTGACGACGGCCGTCGCCAACGGCGATCTCACGAAGAAAATTACCGTCGATGCGAAAGGCGAGATCGCCGAGCTGAAGAACACGATCAACACGATGGTCGACCGCCTCTCGAGCTTTGCCTCGGAGGTGACGCGCGTGGCCCGCGAGGTCGGCACGGAGGGACAGCTGGGCGGCCAGGCGAAGGTGAAGGGCGTCTCGGGCACGTGGAAGGATCTGACCGACAACGTGAACTCGATGGCCGACAACCTCACCACGCAGGTGCGGTCGATCGCCGAAGTCACGACGGCGGTGGCGACGGGTGATCTCACAAAGAAAATTACGGTCGACGCAAAGGGCGAGATCGCCGAGCTGAAGAACACGATCAATACGATGATCGATCAGCTCTCGAGCTTTGCCTCGGAGGTGACGCGCGTGGCCCGCGAGGTGGGCACAGAGGGTAAGCTCGGAGGACAGGCCGAGGTCGAGGGCGTCTCGGGCACGTGGAAGGATCTGACCGACAACGTGAATTCGATGGCCGACAACCTCACCACGC
>CAZQAS010000048.1:0-22143 GCA_964591285.1 uncultured Rhodothermales bacterium | reverse complement strand
GATGGCACGACCGACGGCCAGGCCGAAGAGGTGGAGGCCGAGAGCTAACGTTCGTCGGCGCGAAGCCTCATACATAAAGCATATTCGTCCAGAGCCCCGATCGCGCGCAATCGTGCGGTCGGGGCTCTGCTTTTCTGCGCTGTCTACAGAGCCCCTACATCTTCTGGTAAGGGGATCGTATATTAGATCCTACCGCTTCGAAAAAAATCGAACAGGTTCAATAAATGCTGCCAATCACCGAGTTCTGCCGTCGCCTTCCGGTGCTCTGCACCTTCTGGGCTGTTGTCGCCGTAGTGGTTTCGGGATGCAGTAGTGGTCCGAATCGGCAGGAGCCGCCCAATATCCTGATCATTATGGCCGACGATATGGGGTATTCGGATGTGGGCAGCTATGGAGCCGAGATCAGTACGCCGAATATCGATCGGCTGGCTGAGAACGGCCTTCGGTTTACGCAATTCTACAACATGGCACGCTGCTGCCCTACGCGTGCATCCCTGCTTACGGGCCTCTACCCACATGAGGCAGGCGTCGGTGCGATGACCTTCGACCGAGGGCAGGCCGGATACCGCGGATTCCTTACCGACAATACCGCCACCATTGCCGAAATTCTCGGTGGTGCGGGCTATCAGACCGGCATGGTCGGAAAGTGGCATCTGTCCCTAACGCAGCGGCGCGCGGATCCGGAGGAGCAACTGCGCTGGCTCGCACATCTAGATGATTACGGGACGTTCTCCGACACCTCCACATATCCGGCTGCGCGCGGCTTCGACGACTATTTCGGCAACATATGGGGCGTCGTCGATTATTTCGATCCATTCAGCCTCGTCAACGGCTTTGAGGCCGTACCGGAGGTTCCTGACGACTACTATTACACAGATGCCATAAACGATTCGGCGGCATCCTACGTCCGACGGTACAGCCGGCAGGACTCACCGTTCTTCCTTTACGTGGCTCACACCGCTCCGCATTGGCCGCTTCACGCGCTACCGGAGGACATTGCCAAATATGAGGACACCTACAAAGTCGGCTGGGACTCCATCCGAACGCAGCGGTACCGCCGGATGGTAGAGATGGGCCTATTCGATCCGGAAACGACACCACTTCCGGAACGGCATGAGGCAGAACTAGAGTGGCGCGAAAACCCGGATTCCGTGTGGGATGCGCGTGCCATGGCCGTGCATGCCGCAATGATCGACCGAATGGATCAGGGTATCGGACGCATCATAGAAGCTCTGGAGGACACCGGCGAGCTCGAGAACACGCTCGTTTTCGTCCTTTCAGATAACGGGGCAAGCCCGGAGCGGCCTTCTGAGTACGGCCCTGGATTCGACCGGGCAGGATTGACGCGAGCAGGCGCAACCGTTCACTTTCCCGTTGAAAAAGACGTGCTGCCGGGTCCTCAAGAGACGCATGCCGGTATCGGTCCGATCTGGGCACACGTTTCGAACACACCCTTCCGCTATTGGAAAGGTACCGAGTACCACGGGGGCGCCGCCACACCCCTCATCGTTCACTGGCCGAACGGCATTCAGCTGGATCCTGGCTCAATTGTACGCTCACCGGGCCTCATCATGGACATTATGGCAACCTCCATTGACGTGGCGAATGTGCCCTATCCGGACACCCTCAACGATCGGCAGATCACGGCCCTTCAGGGCAAGTCACTCGCCGAAGTGCTCGAAACAGGGGACAGAGATGATTACGGCCTCATGTTTTGGGAGCATACGGGATCGGCTGCTGCGCGCGACGGCAATTGGCGGATGGTTCGGCTAAATCAGGAGAGTCCCTGGGAGCTGTACGATGTCGATTCGGACCTCTCTGAGACCAGAAATCTTGCCGATCAAAACTCCGACACGCTCTCATATCTACAGCAGACGTGGGATACATGGGCGGATACGTCCAATGTCCGGCCGAAATAAGGCTGCCCGCCTCGACCACTCAGCCGTGCGAACCCCAATACCGTACGAGCGCTTTCACGTATTGAAGCGCCCTGTCGATGCTACCAGCCGTGTTCCACTCAAAGCGGCTATGATAGTCGTGCCCCCCGTTAAAAATGTTGGGTGTCGGGATGCCCTTCTCCGATAAGCGAGCGCCGTCGGTGCCTCCGCGCACGAGTTTCTCCACAAGCTCGATATCCACGTGGCGGGCGGCGGCATGCGCAAAGGACACGGCGCGCGGATCGGATTCCTCGATGTACGTTCGCATATTGCGATACTCGTCGCGGATCCGAAGGCCGATCTCTGCACGCGGATGCTCGGTCCTGAGCGCCTCAACCAGACCGGAGAGCAGCGCCTTCTTATGCGCTAGACCCGCATCCGTGAAATCGCGGAGGATGATCTTTGCGCGCGCATGCGTCGGATCGCTTGAGTACAGATGGTGCGGATGAATATAGCCCTCTCGGCCTTCGGTGGTCTCAGGTGCCTCCGCATCGGGGAGTCGTGCAATGAGCTTGCTTACGATGCGGAGGGCGTTCACCATGATGTTCTTCGCGTATCCGGGGTGGACCATGGTTCCCTGCACATCGACGATCGCCTCGGCGGCATTGAAGGTTTCCGCGTAAATGGTATCGAGGCCACCGCCATCGATCGTATAGGCGACGTTCGGATGGAAACGCTCCAGATCGAGATGATCCACGCCGCGTCCAATTTCTTCATCGATCGTAAAGCAGAGGTGGAGCGCGGGTCGAGCCGCGCCGTCGTGAAGCAGATCCTCGGCAAGCTGCATGAGTATGGCAACACCGGATTTGTCGTCCGAACCCAGAAGCGTCGTTCCATCGCTCGTTATGATGTGGTCGCCAAGATAGTGTAGCAGCTCCGGTCGCTGCGACGGGTCGAGCGTCACGTCGTCGGCAAGCCGGATAATGCTTCCGTCATAATTGAAGTGCACCATTGGGCGGGCGCTGCCCGGTTCGTCCGGTGAGGTGTCCAGGTGTGCCAAAAGACCGATTTCCTGATCGGAACTGCTGGATACTTCCGGCAGCCGAGCGTAGACATATCCATTGTCGTCCATCGCGACATCAGATACGCCGGCATCCTCCAGTTCCTGGACGAGAAGGCGCCCGAGGTCTTTCTGGCGCTCTGTCGAAGGAACTGTAGTGGACGCTGGATCCGACTGCGTATTTATTTGCACATATCGAATAAAGCGCAGGACGACTGGCGAAAGGCTGTCTACGATGGCCTGGGAAGCCCCGTCAGCGTCGGTCAGTAGGACGGATTCCATACGCTATATGGTTTGTGGCACTTCGTGTAATTGCATGCGCTCACCCAACGTGCTTCGAATCTGCAGGAAGCGAAACTCTCGAGGAGCCGCTCCGTATCGCCCAACAATCACAATACTTGCGCAATGACCCATGCTGAACGGAAAGTTAGTCCGACATTACCTCGCTCTGGTGACTGCCTTGGTGCTCGTAGCCCCGAATGTGCAAGCCGGCGATTTTTCTGACGTCAAGGACACCGTGAAGAGATCCTTCAAGGTCGGCGCCGGCGGGACGCTGTTCGTCGATATCGATCATGGCAACGTCGACGTAAGCTCACACGACGGAAATGAGGTTCAAATTGAAGTGGACCGGATCGCCTCTACCGACGATCGGGACACGGCACAAGAGGTCTTCGAGAGACATGACTTATCGCTCGAAGAGCGCGGTGGGAATGTTTACGTGGAGTCCCGCTACGAAGAAAATGATAGTTTCTGGAGCAGAATTCGGTCAAGTGATCGCCTGAAAGTAAACGTCAGGGTACAAATTCCACGTCGGTATAGCGTCGAGTTCACCTCGGGGGCCGGTAATGTCGCAATTGGCGACGTCGAAGGCCAGGTCAACGGGCGCACGGGTGCCGGTAATATTAAGATTGGCGCGGTGTACGGACCCGTTAATGTCGCGTCCGGATCCGGTAATGTTGAAATAGCCGGCGCAAGCGGACTCGTTGAAGCGAACACCGGTGCCGGCAACGTTCAGGTCCGCGAGGTATCCGGCGAGGTGCGTGTTAATACCGGAGCCGGCAACATCGAAGTCTACATCTCGAGACAGCCTGAGAACGATTCGAGGCTGAATACGGGAGCGGGCAATATTACCGCTTTTCTGGGGCAAAGCGTCGGCGTGAATGTCGATGCTGAGGCCAGCATGGGCTCGGCGAAGACCGACTATCCCCTAAGGATTGAGGGGAAGTGGATGTCGAAATCGTTCAACGGGAGTGTCAATGGCGGCGGTCCTAGCCTGCGAATGCGCGCCGGCGTCGGTAACGTCGAACTCAGAAAAATGTAGCGGCTATAGTTTCCAAGCCGAGTATCTCGCATGGCCGGAGCACACATCGTGGGCTCCGGCTTTTTCGTATGCGCCCGCATAAATGGATCTCTATCCTGGCAGTCTTGTTTCTATCAGGAAGCGCTTTTTAGTTCAGGTCCTTTCGATTATCTGTGCATGGCTCATCAAATCTATACTGCGCCGCCAGGAACGGGAAGGGACGTTCGTGGCAAGCACCTTCCTCAGCTTCTATTCGAGGCATGCGAGCGCTACGAAAACCTGCACGCGCTTAATCAGCCGTCAGGAGATGGCTGGAAGCCGTTCTCATTAGACGACTTCCGCCGTCACTCCGAGGAATTCGCACTCGGTCTCGGTGAGTTGGGCATCAAGGCCGGCGACAAAGTGGCGCTATTTGCGGAAAGCGACGTCTACTTCTGTATAGCAGACATGGGATGCCTGATAGCGGGCGTCGCCGACGTGCCGATTTATTTGACGCACGAAGACGACCAGATTCGATACGTCATCGATCATTCGGAGGCTCGCGCATTCGTCGTCTCAACTGCGAAGCATCTCCAGGAGGTTCGACACATACTGGAGGAGTGCGAATCCATCGAAACCGTTGTGGTCGCCCAAAGTGCTGAGGACCGTCGCTACGACGAGATTGCCGGTCGAATCCGGGTCCTCTCGCTCAATCAACTACGCGACCTGGGGCGGCAGCGACTGCGAAGGGACGCCAAGGCTGTCGATTCTCTAATCGAGAAGCTCTCGCCGGATGATCTAGCGACGATCATTTATACGAGTGGCACGACCGGACGGCCGAAAGGCGTTATGCTGACGCACGAAAACATCTCGCATAACACGCTCACCGCGTTCTCGGGACTGCATGAGTACCGGCCCGGCGCAGACGGGGAGAAGGTGATCTCCTTTTTGCCACTGTCTCACGTCTTCGCGCGCACGCTGCACTACGGTCACATGCACTTTGGAGCATCCGTCTACTTCACGGATCCGGACGATCTGAGCGACGCATTTCTAGCCGTCCGGCCTACGATTTTTGCTACCGTGCCACGGGTGCTGGAGAAGGTCTACGGCCGAATACTCGAACGAATCACCTCCATGACCGGGCCAAAGAAGGCGCTTGCCACATGGGCGCTCGATCTCGCGGAACGCTTCGATCTCGCCACTCCACCGACTGGGCTCTATAAGCTGCAGCTCGCCCTCGCCGATCGACTCGTATTCAAGAAGTGGAGAGCGGCACTAGGTGGACGTGTGAAATACGTAATCGCGGGTGGGGCGGCATTAAGTTCACGGCTGACCAATTTGTTTGCAGCAGCCGGTGTGCACGTGCTTCAGGGCTACGGCCTCACGGAAACCAGCCCGGTCATCACGTTCAACCGGCCGGGGCGCAACCGGGCCGGTACGGTCGGTGAACCCATCCCCGGCGTGGAGGTGATGATTGCGGACGACGGAGAAATCCTAACTCGCGGTCCGCACATCATGAAAGGATATTATAAGAATGATGAGCGGACAACCGAGACAATCGATGCCGATGGATGGCTGCACACGGGGGACGTCGGCGAAATGAGCGAGGATGGATATCTCACGATCACCGACCGAAAAAAAGATCTATTCAAGCTTTCGACAGGCAAGTACGTCATGCCGCAGCCGCTTGAGAACCGGCTCACGACGCATCCGCTCGTCGAACAGGCCGTCGTTGTGGGAAGCGGATTCAAGTACTGCACGGCACTCATATTTCCGGATCAAGAGAAGGTTCATGCTTTTGCGAGGTCCCGCGGGCTCGACGCCGGCGAGCCGATCGAATTGCTATTGGAGAAAGCCGCCGTTCGAGAGCGCTTCAAGGAGCTCGTAGAGGAGGCGAACCATGGGATGGACCGATGGTCGCGCATCAAGCGATTCCGGACCGTGCCGGCACACCTTACGCCCGAAAACGGCTTTCTTACGCCGACGATGAAGGTGCGCAGGGGTCGCGTCCAGGAGGAGTTTTCAGAACAAATCGAGTCGATGTATGACGAGAAAGCCGAGGCGGACGAGTCGATCATCGTGGTCGAACGGCCGGAAGCGACCAATCCGGCGTAAGCGTCTGTGCACGAAAGCACTAAACGGCGGCGTGCGACACCTTTTCGACAGGCGGCCTTTCCGGACTCGTTACCATCCGAACGCAAGATCGCAGGTATTTGAAGCAGGAGGACTCGCGAATGGAAAATACGCTGGATCGAGTGACATACGAGACACTGGCTCCACCGCACGCCTACCTACCCTTCCGTAGAGCCGTCGTGCTCGGAGCCGGAACGATGGGTGCGCAAATCGCTGCTCACCTTGCAAATGCCGGCATGGTAGTAGACCTGCTGGATATCCCGGGGGAAGACGAGGGCGACAAGAATGCGGTCGTAAAGTCCGGTTTTGCGCGTATGAGAAAGACAAAGCCGGACCCCTTCTTCACGTCGGACACGGCTGAGAGAATTCGACTGGGGAATTTCGAGGAGGATTTTGATCGGCTCGCCGATGCGGAGTGGATTCTCGAAGCAGTCGTCGAACGGCTGGATGTGAAGCGCTCGCTCATGGAACGCATCGAAGCTGCCGCAAACGATGATGCCATTATCTCGACGAATACGAGCGGATTGTCCATCGCAGAAATAGCATCCGGCCGATCAGACGCTTTCCGCAGACGATTCCTCGGTACTCACTTCTTCAATCCGCCGAGATATCTGAAGCTGCTCGAGATCATTCCATCCGATGCGACCGATCCGCACGTGGTCTCCCGTATGGCCCACTTTGGTCGACTCCACCTCGGGAAGGGTGTCGTCGTGGCCAGGGATACCCCCTATTTTATCGGGAATCGGATTGGCATTTATGGCATGATGCAAGCCATGCGGGAATTCACCGACGGCGATTATTCCATTGAGGAGATCGACGCGCTGACGGGCCCACTCGTGGGACGGCCTAAATCGGCAACGTTTCGAACGGCCGACGTCGTCGGGCTGGACGTTATGCTCCACGTAGCCGACAACCTGCACGAAGCCGTGCCCGACGATGAGAGTCGCGGTGCCTTTCGGCCGCCGGAGCTCCTACGCCGTCTCGTCGACGCCGGACGGCTCGGACAGAAATCGGGGCAAGGATTCTATAAAAAAGAAGGAAAAGAGATCAAATCTGTCGATCCGGAGAGCCTCGAATACGGGTCGCCCGACGAGCTCAAGCTCCCGGAACTGGGGACGATTGAACGTGCGGGCGGGCTCGCCGATCGGCTCCGGGCGATCCTTGAGGCGGATGGTCGTGCGGGCGAGTTCTTTCGTAGGACAACGCTCGACCTGCTTGGATACAGTGCGAGGAGGGTTCCGGATATCACGCATACGCCGGCGGATATCGATCGTGCGATGCGCTGGGGTTTCGGATGGGAGGTCGGTCCCTTCGAAATTTGGGATGCTCTGGGCTTCGATAGAGTGGCGGACGCGATGGTTGAGAGGGGCGTCGCCGTGCCCACGTGGGTCGAAACGATGCGGACTAGCCGCGTCGGATCGTTCTACCGGCAGGAAGCAGGACGGCGCAGCGTCTACGTCCCTGAAGAGGAAGGGTTTGAAGAAGACCCTATTCCACCCGACCGCGTTGACTTGCATGTCGTGAAGAGCGATTCCACTCGTGAAATATGGGCGACCGACGCATGCGGACTGCTCGACATCGGAGATCGCGTGGCGCTGTTTGAGTTTCGTTCAAAGGCGAACACACTTGGTAGTGCCGTAATAGACGGACTTGCGGAGGCCCTCGATCGCGTGGAGCAGGATCGCGGGCTGCGAGGTCTCGTAATCGGCAACGAAGGAAAGAACTTTTCGGTCGGGGCGGATCTGACTGAGCTCGCAACAGCGCTACAGTCGGGAGCCTATGACGAGACCGACGCCTACCTCAGAAACTTTCAGAAGACGATTCAGCGCGTTCGGTATGCACGAAAGCCGGTCGTCGTAGCCGTCCACCAACGGGTTCTGGGCGGCGGTTGCGAGATGCTGATGGCCTGCCCTCATCCGGTCTTAGCAGCAGAAAGTTACGTCGGACTCGTTGAGCTAGGCGTAGGCCTAATACCGGCCGCGACGGGCACCTCGCGGCTTGCGATCCTGGCCGCCACGCGCACGGCAAATGAGCATCCGAGTGAAGTTCAGGCTTGGCTCCGGCGGTTTTTCGAGACTGTGGCGATGTCGACCGTCGCGACGAGCGCGCGGGAAGCCCAGGAGATGGGCTTCGTGCCCGGCCATGCGCGGACCGTCATGCACGAGGATCGACGCATTCACGTGGCGCGTGAGGAAGTGATCCGACTGTCGGATGGCGGCTATTTTCCGCCGGCCCCGGAAACGAGCATTCTCGTACTTGGTCGCCCAGGTCGCGCCGCCTTTGAGGTGGTCGTGCAGCAATACCTTGAGGGCCAGTTTATCACGGAGTACGACGCCCATCTCGCAAATCGTCTGGCCTACGTCATGACCGGAGGCGACCTATCTGCACCACAGAAAGTGCATGAAGACTATCTGATTGATCTTGAACGCGAGGTCTTCCTGGAGCTCGTGAGACAGCCGAAAACGCAGGCGCGTGTCGAACATATGCTCAAGACAAAGAAGCCGCTGAGGAATTGAACATGGAGGAAGCATACATAGTCAGCAGTGTTCGAACGCCTGTTGGAAAGGCGGATAGAGGTTCGTTCCGCCACGTCCGGCCGGAGGAGATGGGTGCGAACGCCGTGCGGGAGGCGATCCGCCGGGTGGACGGGCTCGAGGCCGAATCCGTCGATGACGTCTTGATCGGCTGTGCCTTTCCGGAGGGTCCGCAGGGCCAAAACGTCGGACGTATTATTGCGCAAAAGGCGGGTCTGCCGGACGAAATCCCGGGCGCGACGGTTAATCGGTTCTGCTCATCCGGACTTCAGACGATCGCGATGGCGACTCAGTCCATCCGGTCCGGCTTTGCAGACGTCGTGGTGGCGGGCGGTACGGAATCGATGAGCATGGTTCCGATGACCGGCTTCTTCTTCCAACCTGACCCAGAGACGGTTAGAGACGACATCAATGTCTACGTCTCGATGGGCGTGACGGCCGAGAACGTGGCCGCCAAGTACGACGTATCGCGGGAGGATCAGGACGCTTTTGCCCTGCGCTCGCATGAACGTGCGATCGATGCGATCGATAACGGCCGTTTCGAGGAGGAAATCGTGCCGCTGGAGATCGAAGAAGTGCTGTATCAGGACGGCAGCACGGAGGCGAAGCGGCAGACGGTATCTACGGACGAGGGTCCTCGGAGGGACACGAGTCTTGACGCGCTTGCAGGACTACGGCCGGTCTTCAGACAGGGCGGCACCGTAACGGCTGGCAATTCGTCACAGCGATCCGACGGCGCCGCGGCCTCGGTCGTGATGAGCGGGCGTAAAGCGAGGGAGCTCGGCGTGGAGCCCCTGGCTCGACTGATCGGATTTGCCCTGGCGGGCGTGCCGCCGGAACTAATGGGCATCGGACCGATCAACGCGATCCGCAAGGTACTCGAGCAGACGGATCTGGCGCTGGACGAGATTGGATTGGTCGAGCTCAATGAAGCCTTTGCTGCTCAGGCGCTTGCCGTTATTCGTGAGGTTGGTTTTGACGAGGAGATCGTAAACGTTAACGGTGGGGCGATCGCTCTAGGACATCCGCTCGGCTGTACTGGCGCTAAGCTTACAGCTTCACTCATCCACGAAATGCAGCGCCGTGACGCGCGTTACGGCATCTGCACGATGTGCGTTGGTGGCGGAATGGGGGCAGCCGGCGTCATCGAGAACCTGAGGATCTAGAGTTGTGAACGCTATGCCGTACTTCGACACGTTTTCTGCAATACCCGGTGGGTGGCTGGTCGCGGGCATCGTGCTCCTCGCTCTCGTGCTGGGCTATCTCGCAGCCCCGCTCTGGATTTGGACCGCTGCGACGGCTGTCGTCCTCTACGGGATAGGCGCTCCGCTCTGGCTTTGGATCATTTTCGCAGTAGCCGCGGTCCTCTTCAACGTGGTGCCCGTCCGCCGCGTCGTGATCTCCGGGCCTCTCATGAAGACCCTCAATGCCAGCGGCTTCATGCCGACCATCTCGGAGACCGAACAGGCGGCGATCGAATCGGGGAATGTCTGGATAGACGGCGACCTCTTCTCCGGCAGGCCGGATTTCGGCAAGCTGATGGACGAGGCCTATCCGTCGATAAGTGAAGAGGAGCGCGTATTCCTCGATGGGCCCGTCGAGGAGGTCTGCCGAATGACCGATGATTGGGATGTCTTCCAGCGGGGCGACCTATCCGATGAGGTCTGGGACTTTCTGAAACGGGAGCGCTTTTTTGGGATGATCATTCCCAAAGAGTATGGCGGACTTGGTTTTTCGTCGCTGGCCAATAGTGCGGTCGTCAAGAAACTTGCCACGCGCTCGCTCCCGCTCTCGATCACGGTGATGGTCCCGAATTCCCTCGGACCGGCCGAACTGCTCATCGATCACGGCACGCAGGCGCAGCGGGATCGATGGCTCGGTCCGCTTGCAGCCGGCGAAGAGATTCCGGCCTTCGGGCTGACGGAACAGAACGCCGGCTCCGATGCCGGGGGAATTGAGTCGGAAGGCGTGGTTTTTCAGGGAGACGACGGAGAGCTCTACATCAGACTGAACTGGAGGAAGCGCTACATTACGTTGGCGTCGATCTCGACCGTTCTGGGGTTGGCATTCAAGCTGCGCGATCCGGAGAAACTGCTCGGTAGGGGGGAGAACCCGGGGATTACCTGTGCGCTCGTGCCAACGGATGCGCCGGGTGTGGAGACGGGCTGGCGTCACGATCCGCTCGGTGTGCCGTTCATCAATTCGGCTACCGAGGGACACGACGTCGTGATCCCCATCGATGCGATCATTGGCGAACAGGAGGGGGCCGGACAAGGCTGGCGGATGCTCATGGAATCCCTCGCGGCCGGACGGGGGATCTCGCTTCCGGCGCAGAGTACGGGCGGTGTCCAGTTTTCATTCCGTGTAGCGTCGGCACACGCGGCCGTACGAAAGCAGTTTGGTCTTCAGATTGGTCGATTTGAGGGGATTGAGGAGCCTCTGGCGCGAATCGGCGGCAACGCTTACATCCTCGAAGCCGCGCGGCGCTACACGTGCGGCGGCATCGATCGCGGCGAAAAGCCGGCTGTGATTACAGCGATGGCAAAGTACAATTCGACCGAGCTTCAGCGTACGTCGATAAACGACGCGATGGACATCCTCGCGGGAAATGGAATTGTGCGAGGACCTCGTAACCTGCTGGCCCACTCGTACATCAGCACGCCGATCGGTATTACGGTAGAGGGTGCGAACATCCTCACGCGTACGCTGATGATTTTCGGTCAGGGTGCCATTCGTTGCCATCCGTACGCTTACGAGGAGATCGACGCCCTGACAAAGGGCGATCTGCGCCGATTCGACAAAAATCTCTGGTTACATATCGGGCATGTGGTGGCGATAGCTTGTCGCGCCCTCGTGCTCAATCTATCCAGGGGACACCTCTCCGCATCGCCTGTCAGCGGTCCTGCGCGTCGGTATGTGAAGAAGCTCAACTGGGCGGCCGCGCAGTTCGCATTTCTCGCCGATGTTGCAATGGGCACGATGGGTGGACAACTAAAGCGCAAAGAGAAGATTACCGGGCGATTCGCGGATATCTTTTCCTGGCTCTATCTCGGTACGGCTACCCTCCGCAGGTTCGAAGCGGAGGGTCGTAGGCCGGAGGACGAGCCCTTCCTGCACTGGTCGATGCAGCATGCCCTTGCGCGCATTCAGGAAGGGTACGAAGGACTGCTCGATAATTTGCCGGCGAGCGGGCTGGGCTGGTTCCTCCGCGGGCCGGGTGCGCTGTGGGCGCGGATGAATCGCATGGGTGACCCGCCGTCCGATCGGCTCGGCCAGAAGATTGCCCAGCTAATGCAGAATCCAGGCGAGCAGCGCGACCGAATGACCGAGGGTATATACCTTCCGCACGATAGTTCGGAGGCGCTGGGTCGGCTCGAGGAAGCATTCGTGCTCGCCGTCGAGGCGGAGGAGATCCTGAGTCTCATCCGAACAGCCATGCGCGAGGGAAAGGTTGGGCGTGCTCGTCCAGCTGATGCGTTGAGTGCGGCTCGCGAGGCCGGCGTCATATCGGCCGAGGAAGCCGAACTGGTACGTCGAGCGGAAGCCGCCAGAACGGAGTACGTGCGGGTCGATGCCTTCACGCTGGAGGAGTATGGGCAGTTGCGCTTCGGCGCAATGGGAGATGCTGACGAGGAGCGATTTGAGGCCGTGCCGGTTCGCCGATGATCGGTACCACTTTGAACAGCGAGGATCGTCCAGTTACGGCCCGCGCGCTTTCCTCCAACGCGCTACAGATTACCGCATTGTGAAGATGCGTTGAAACCCTGGTCCGATATTTGCATTTTCTACGGGCAGTGGGCGATTGACGCAGGTGTCGCCCGATTTCGTAACAAGTATCGGATTGTATCATGGGTGGATGGAATCTTGCGCTCTTCACGAGTGCGCTGGACGATTTCGAGCGCGCACAGTATCAGATCCTGAGCAATCTCCAAAAGACACGTCAACAATTCTCACATAACAGGATCTATCCGTATCTCGGAGATTTAGTACGCCTTTACGGCACACTCCAGAAGATCGTGACCTCCAGCGAAGGTCTTCGCGAGGCGCTTCCCGGCCAGATCAAGGACGTCGACCTGGAGGCGAAGGAGGTTATCTACGAGCGGCCGGAGCTGGATAAAGATCAGATGGCGGCGGTCGAAGAGCTCATCCAGTGGGCCCTGCCCCGTGTAAAGGAAGCGATCGACGAGGGAAAGACGATCTTCGAATTCGTTGAGAGCAACCTCCACATGGAGGAGGTCGGGATCGTTCCGTCCTACGTTCAGGAAGGTTACCTCTTCGTTCCAGATCACGAGAGTGAGGAGCTTCACATCTTGCGGTACAATCTTTCGATCTTCACCGGTCCGGAGGAGCGCTACAGGAGTCTTCGAACCTCGCATGTGAAGAGCGTTCGGCAGCAAGTCGTGCGTCAGTCACCGCAGCATCTGAAGATGTCACTGATGGAGGAGCGGCGTGACTTGCCGAATCCGGCGACGTATTACTTCGACTTCGATCTCGATTTTCCGTATGAATCGACCGTGCTTCCCGTCGCGAAAAGAAAGCTGATGCGCTACCTTTTCGCAGAGGAGGGCAAGGCTTGACGAAAGCTTGACATTGACGCGAAGGATCAGGCCGAAGCGAGGAATCGTGTGCATCGGCGGGCAGCTCCGTCTCCGGAATCTGCGGCATCGCCGACCGAGATGCCGCGTCGGAAGTTCCCCGCCATGAAGAATCCCGGCATATCATCTTCGAGGCGGTCGATCAGGCTGAGCACGTCGCCGTAGCCGACGTTGTACTGTGGAATGGCTTGCGCCCAGTGTATACGGCGGCGAAAGACAGGCGCGCTAGAAATCGACAGCAGTTTCTTCAGATCGGCGTGTACCAGGGAATAAAGCTCGTCGTCGGTCCATCCAGCCTGCTCTGAATGCCTCATTCCACCGACGAAGGATGTGAGCAGAACATGATCCTCGGGTGCCCGCGCGGGAAAGATGGAGGACGTAAAAAGGGTGCCGAGAACGCTGATTTCCCGTTCCACCTCTGGAACGAGCATGCCAAAACCGTCCAGGGAGTGCTGCACGTCGGCGCGGTGATAACCCAGCGCTACGACGCTTAACGGGGCATAGACAACGTTCTCGAGTGCGGCCGGATCAAGGTCGGTCTCAATATGGATATCCGTAAATCTATGCAGCGGCGCCGTGCATATCACGGCGTCGAATCGTTCGGAATTTATGCTCCACCTGTGTCCCTCCGGCGCGATGTGTCCGACAGGCGCGTCCGTGCGGACGGCGCTGCCTAGAGAGCTCGCGATGGCTGCCGGCAGCCGTTCAAGCCCTTCTGCGAAGGAGTACATGCGATGAGTCTCTGCCGCAGAGGTTGCACCGCTGCGGGTGTCCATCTGGCCCTTGATGATCGAGCCGGAGGTTTGCTCCATCTCATACAGTGCGGGAAGCGCATGTCGGACCGAGAGCTGCTCCGGATCACCCGCATACACTCCGGCGATGAAGGGATTCATCCCGTACTCCAGGAATTCCGTTCCGAGCCGGCGCCGAATGAAGCTAGCAACGCTTTCTTCTGCATTGGAGCGGCGCGGAGGGACGAACGGCTCGCGGAGGAGGCGCAGCTTTGCCCTGCGGCCAAATAGTCCTGAGCCGACGAGCTTCATCGGAGACAGCGGAGCCGGTTCAAGTCGACCGTCGCGGACGATGTATCGATTGCGGGCCGCCGATCCGGCGCGTACGACGCTCTCCTCGAGATCGTGGCGTTCGATGAGTTCATCAAGAAGGGGACTGTTCGACTGAATGGAATTCGGACCGTGCTCGACGAGAAAGCCGTTCGCGTGCTCCGATCGAATCACTCCGCCGGTGCGGTCCTCCGACTCGAGCACGACCGGCTCGTGCCCTTCCGATCGGAGCCGATATGCGGCGGTGAGCCCGGCAATCCCTGCTCCGATTACCCCCACTGTAGACATAGCGGACTCGTTCAGTCAAAAAGTAGATGTTGGTTCCTCTGCGTAGTATAATCGACCGATGCGTTTAGCGTTGGCAATTGTTCACCACACAGCAGAAAATCGAGAATCTCATGCTAAAGAACATCCTGGTGATCTTGCACGTCATTACCGCAGCGAGCTGGTTCGGTCTGGCGCTCATCCTGGGAGCGATCGCTCGAAAGACGCTTGCGGAGCGTGCCTCTGGCCTGCTGGACGTCGGTAGCAAAGTCGAGCGCTTCATGATGATCTTCATCGTGCTCACGTTTGTCTTTGGATTCAGCGCATTGTTTGCTGGTGGAGGGTTTGGCTTCTATGGACCGCTCTACCACACGAGCATTCTGCTCGTCTTCATCCTGATTCTCGTTCAGTTTTTCCTGATTCGGCCGGGGTGGAAGTCTGTTTCAGCCGGTGGCGAGGGTGCGTCGGCCTCCACGAAGAAGCTCGCCATGGGGACGGGAATCGGTCATCTCTTGTGGTTGGTGGTACTCATTATGATGTTCTGGAATCACTACCCGCTGTGGTGAGAACAGGGTATGCGTTCCTTAACGGAAAGGGCTGGAGCCCCTCGAGGGACAGCACGGGAATGGACCGGGTTGTAACGATCCTTGAAACATGACCCCCTACCAATCTGTTAGAAATTAAGAGCGATTCCAAGCACATACCTGAAGCAAGATCATGGCGACCAAACGCATGAATGAGAGCTGGCGACGCGTCAAGGTCCAGATCGAGACGATCTGGGAAGGGACGGAATTCGATGACAAAGAGATGAAGCGCGCTCGCGGCAACCTCACGAAGATGATCAATCTCATTCATGAGAAGACCGGAGAGCCGCGGGGAGAGATTCTAAACAAGATGAGCGCCATTCTTTAGGCGCCGCGCGCATTTCCAATTCGTAGCTGTGAATTCAAGCCCGGCCCCTGTGCCGGGCTTTTTTGTGCGAGGATGAATCATGTCTGAAGCCGTAGAGGCCGAGCGAATCGGAACGTCGCCGCATGAGGGCGCCGCCTTCGAGCGTCGCGTGGGCGCTTTTCAGGACCTTCTGGAGGAGATGTACGCGCGGGCGGACCGGATCCGAAAGGGAGGTGGGGCGAAGCGCATCAAACGAGAGCACGAGCGGGGCAAGCTTACGGCGCGAGAGCGGATCGACGCCCTCGTCGATGATGGCTCCGACTTTCACGAGCTCGGCCTTTTTGCGGGATTCGAGATGTATGAGGAGCAGGGGGGATGCCCAGCCGGCGGTACCGTCATGGGTTTCGGCCGGGTGAGCGACCGGCTCTGCATGATCGTGGCCAACGACGCGACCGTGAAGGCGGGCGCGTGGTTTCCCATCACGGCAAAGAAGAATCTCCGGGCCCAGGAGATTGCTCTCGAAAACCATATCCCGATAATCTATCTCGTCGATTCGGCAGGGGTTTTCCTGCCTATGCAGGATGAGATCTTTCCCGACAAGGAGCACTTCGGACGCATTTTCCGAAACAACGCCCGTCTATCGAGCCGCGGAATACCACAGATTTCGGCGATCATGGGAAGCTGCGTCGCGGGAGGCGCCTATCTGCCGATCATGAGCGACGAGGCACTGATCGTCGAAGGCACCGGGTCGGTCTTCCTCGCGGGTCCGTTTCTCGTGAAAGCTGCAATCGGGGAAGACGTAGACGTCGAAACACTCGGCGGAGCCGCTACGCATTCTGAGATTTCGGGCGTCACCGACTACAAGCTGTCGGATGATGAGAGCTGCCTGCGGAAAATACGGGAGCTGATCTCCCACCTCGGTGCCAGACCGCGAGCGGGATTCGATCGCGCCGAGCCGCGGACACCTACCTTCCCGGCCGATGAGATCCACGGGGTCGTTCCAACCGGTGGCAACCAGCCGTACGACGTGCGGGAGGTTATCGCTCGGCTAATCGATGATGAGTCGTGGACGGAATACAAGGCGGAGTACGGCCGAACGATCGTGACCGGATACGCCAGAATCGATGGCTGGAGCGTCGGGATCGTGGCGAATCAGCGGGCCATCGTTCGAAACGGGAAAGGGGAGATGCAGGTCGGCGGCGTCATCTATTCAGACTCGGCTGATAAGGCCGCCCGCTTCATCATGAACTGCAATCAGAAGCGGGTGCCGCTGGTATTCCTACAGGACGTGACCGGGTTCATGGTCGGCAAACGAGCCGAGCACGGCGGAATTATCAAGGACGGTGCGAAGATGGTCAACGCCGTCGCGAACTCAGTCGTACCTAAGTTCACGATTATCACGGGCAATTCGTACGGTGCCGGCAATTATGCGATGTGCGGGCGGGCGTACGATCCGCGGCTGATTTTTGCGTGGCCGACGGCAAAGATCGCAGTGATGGGAGGGCAGCAAGCCGCGAAAACGCTCCTTCAGATCCAGGTTAGGTCTCTGGAGAAGAAGGGAAAGGAGCTGTCGGAAAATGAACGGGAGGCGCTACGCTCCTCGATCGAAGCGCGTTACGAGCAGCAGACGACGCCGTACTATGCGGCCGCCCGCCTCTGGGTCGACGAGATCATCGACCCGACGCAGACACGAGCATGGATCAGTCTGGGCATCGAAATGGCGGATCACAACCCGGAGATAGCGCCGTTCAATCCAGGAGTCATCCAGACCTAGCCGGGTGTCGTTGGGGTGAGGCCGTCTGAAGAGCGATTTACGGCTTGGGAACCCCTTGGTTAGCTTCGTCTTGCAGCTCCTCGGCGGTCCACGGCTGTTTGCGATCCTCGACGGCTTTCCGCACGGCAGCCACTTCTTCCGCAGTGACGGCGGTCGTGTCGTTCTCCCATGAGGTGCGGATGTAGGTCAGGAGTGAGGCGGTCTGCTCGTCATCGAGGAACGTCTGCCAGGGGGGCATCGCGCCGCTGTAGACCTCGCCGTCGACCTCGATTTCGCCGGTAAGTCCGTTCAGTACGACTCGGATTAACTGGCCTTTGTCGCCGGTCACCCATTCGGTCCCCGACAGGGGCGGAAAGACGCCCGGAACGCCGCGGCCATTCATCTGGTGGCAGGACATACACCGCGTCATGTAGAGCTCTGCGCCATCTTGAGCGAGCGCCGCTCCCTGCGGCAAGGACGTCGAACCAATGAGAAGAACCGCCAGCGCCGCACAGGCCGCCGCGTTGGTACTCATCGCCCGTTTACTTCGCATGACGTTTATACGTGACGGTTGTCACTCCGATGACGTTGTCGCTTGCGGTCCGAATTCCCAACGATATCGCGTCACACGTGCGTTCGGACCGGCATCCCAAAACCCATCAAATTCAGCAACATAGACGCTGCCATCAGGACCCAGTTCCATCGAGATGGGCGTCGTAAGTGTCAGGACATCGAACGTCTTGATGTCGATTAGGCGCTTGGCTGGAATGGTAAGATTCAGCGGCTGGTTTTTAACGCTGTTCTCGACTTCGCTCTCGAAGGTATGATCCGCGATCTTCGCCCATTTGATCCAACGCCGCGACCAGTCGAAAATGAAGAGACGGTCCTGAAAGATCGCTGGAAAGGCGCCGGGCCCTTCGTGCCGATACATCGGACCGAAGGTGGCCGAACGGCCTCCGGTCTCATATGTGTACTCCCACATAGGCGGCACGTAGTCTGGTATGTGCTCCGGACGGATTTCGTTGTAGAAGAGCTTTCCGAGTGTGCGAGGCCATCCGAAATTTTCGCCCCCATTCTCCGAGATGTTGTACTCGTCGAAATCGTAGACGGCATCCGGGCCGACGACGGCGATATACAAATGTCCGTTTTCGGGGTCGACCTTGAAGCGATAGGGGTTGCGCAGCCCGTAGGCGTAGATTTCCCACCGGACGCCTGGGGTGCCGAAGAACGGATTATCCTTCGGGATGGACCCGTCCTTGTTAATTCTGAGGATCTTTCCGCGGAGATCCTGGAGGTTCTGGGCCGATCGTTCGGAGTCGACGAGTCGCGACCAGTGATAGCCGTTCAGATCGTTTCGATCGACGAACGCCTGAATTTCCTCCTCCGTGAGCTCCCAGCTGGGTCGTGCCTCGGACATGCCTGTATCTCCGGTTGAGAGATAGAGCGTTCCATCCGGGCCCCATTCTAGGTCGCCGGCCTGGTGACAGCACTGCGGTTCGGTAGGGACCCTCAGCAGTACGGCCTCGGTGGCGAGGTCGAGTTCGCCGTTTCGGTACTCGAATCTGGAGAGGGTATTGATGAAGGATTCCGGTTCGGCGTAATAGAGGTAGACGTACGGCTCGCCGCCGTAAAAATTCGGGTCGACTTCGATCCCGTAGAGCCCGTGCTCGATCTTGAACGGGTCGGTCGTCGTGATTTGCCCGATCTGCTGCGTTTCGCCGCTTTCTGCGTCGTAACGATGCACTTTTCCGCGCAGCTCGGCAATCCACACGTTGCCGCTATCGTCGACGGCGATATCGTCGGGCCAGACATTCTCGGAGACGACGTCCTTTTCTCGATGGCCGGGAGGGGGAATGTCAATGCGTCCGGCTGCGATGCGCATGCCTTGCAGCAGGTGTGTCATGAAGGAGGGAGTCGTCCACACGTCGTCGAAGTGACCGAGTTTGGTATAGAAGACGCGGCCGCCGTCGTGCTCGCGTATCCAGGAGATTGGATGGTCGTTGGATGACATGTCGGCGGGGCCCTGTAGGATGCCGACGCTGTTCATGTCCAGCGAGGCAAGCACGTGGGAGTTCCAGCGCGGGTTTTCGTCAAGGACGTAGATCTCATCGCGAATCCAGAAGTCCTCGCCATAATGCGACACGGCCGGATGGTCGGGGTCTTCGATGTGGATCCGCACGCTCTGCGTCCAGGGGTGCTCCTCGAACAAGCCTCCTCCGACCATCTCGCGATACCAGTCCCACTCATAGAATGCATCGAGCCCCGCGTGAGCGCCGACGATGCCTTTGCCGGAGCGGAGAAAGTTACGCACTGCCTCTCGTTGTTCTTCGGTCACGCCCTCGGTAACGGCTGTTTGCTGATTTGTTCGCTCACCGACGACGTCGATGGAGCCTTGTTCGCTGGTCCACGTGCTCGTGAACTGGCTCTCAGTGAGATCGCCCTCCACGTGAATCAGACCAAACTGACCGGCGGGAAAACTGAAGTTGAGCGTCGGATCGTCGTAGAGCACACTGTCGAGCTCGATGGCGGGCGTTCCCGGCCCGAACTGAATCGTACCGGCCGGCACGTCTTCCAGTCCCGTGAAGATGAGCGTGCCTTCCACGTCGCCGTCGGGAGTCTGGAAGTGGAAATCGTAGATTCGTTCCTCCTCAGCAGCGGTCTCTTCGTCGTTGCCTTCACCCTGGACACGCAGCGTAGAATTCGCGAAGAAGAGGAGGTCGTAGTCTGCAAGCGTCTGGTCGTTTAGCTGTGAGAGATCCTCGGTGATATCGAATTCGAACTCGGTTGTCCCGCCTATCCGCGGAAGAATCTCGTGGACGGTTTCGATCGACTGGTGCCGGAAGCCGTTGGTGGCGGTGACGACGAGCACCTCGATGGGCTCTCGCGATCCCTCAACGCTCACATAGTCGGCGAGGCTATCGTGTGTGTTATCGGGCGCGATCGGCATGATTCGGACGTTCCGAAACCACACTTGGGAGGCGTCGTCGTGGTTCTGCAGACCGACGTATCCCTCCAGGCTGCGGTCGCCGAAGAAATCGTTGACCTTCTCTCCGTTCAAATAGATCTGGTAATGCTGTCCGGCAACTTCGATCCGGTAGGTGTTCCACTCACCCGGCGGGTTGGAAGCGAGGCGAAAGGGGGCGGAGAAATCGTAGATCGCTCCGGTGAGATGGGCGGGGTCCTGGCTGTCGTCGATTTGAATTTCGTATCCTGTATTGACGGCGTACCCGGGGTCCGGGGCATCGGGAAAGCGGACGAAGACACCGGAATTGGCGCTGTCGGTCTCCGTCTTCCATTCTAGTTCAAGGATGAAATCATCGAACTGTTGCTCGGCATAATAGAACAGGCCCATCCCGCCGTGGCTCAGCATACTTCCGTCCGGCTCGATCGTGAAGCGGCCCGGTCCCGACATTTCCCACGATTCGAGGCTCTCTCCGTCAAAAAGAGTAATCCACTCACCAGTGGCGTCCTGTGCCGTTTCGCGTGGGCCGGAGCAGCCTGCAAGGAAGAGCGAGGCCACGGCGAGCAGGGTGATACCTGAGAGAATCTTGTTCATCGTTTTCGAGAGAATCATGCGACGGCTGTACGGAAATGCGCGGAAGAGCCGGAAGGACTACGGGTCGAGGTAGCCGGCGAATTCGGCATGCTGGATGGCCGTCTCGATACCGCCTTCCATCTTAGCCGGCTCTACCGATCCATTCTCATTGGCGTCCACGCCTTCGAGCGACTTCATGATGAGGTTTGACATATCCGCCGCATGACGACGGGCCATCTCGAGATCTCCGTCGTAGTCGGTCTTCAGAATGTTGAGCGCCTGGGAGAAGGCCTCGTGAAGCCATCCGGTGTCTGCAGTCGACATCCAAAATTCGATCGGGGAATCCCATTCGCGGGTGAGATCGACCCGCGGCTGGCGTTCTCCCTTCGTGACGCCGTCGTCCATCTTCATCCATCCAATGACGTTGTTGAGCGAATGGACGACGTGATCGCCGTGCGTCCGTACGTCATCTGAGGCATTGCCGTCGGCCATCATACTTTCGATCTCGGCACGCGCGTGACGGCCGCGCCCGACGATCCCGAGTTTTGATGCATCCTCAATTTCGGGGGGCACTGCGCCGTAACGCGCCGCGAAGGCCGAATCAAAATCGGCGAACGTGACCTGCCATCGCGTCTTCCATCCATGAACGCGAGCCGCCCCGCGGCCGCTTTCGTCGGCGAGCCCGGAGGGGATCCCCCAGATCGTCGTAAAAACAGCGTCCGCTTGTTGCTTTACCTCCGAGATACTCGAGGCTTCTTCGGCGCTGCGGCTGGCTTCGAGCGCTTGCCGCGCGAGGTCTTCAATTTCGCTCAAGTACCGGCCGATGGCTTCCTCCTGCTGTGCATGGGCCGACCCGGGGATACCCATCGCGATTAGACAAAAGAGGAGGAGTAATGCCGGTGCACGGAGCGGCTGGGACAATACGAAACGCATGTGGGCCGTGGACTGGATTGAATGGGGAGCAACATCCCAAGGTACTCAACCTCACACCACTTCGTCTAGTCCGCGTCCGCACTCCCATCGACCTCGATAGGAGGGGTCCGCGAACGTCCGCTTGAGGACTCGGCTAGAACGGATACGTACCGCCTTCTTCTCCCCAATCCGTTCGTGCGAATCGGCGCCGGGCGGCCTCGAGTTCGTCGTCGCTAAGTGTGGGCGGCA
>CAZQAS010000047.1:18925-22512 GCA_964591285.1 uncultured Rhodothermales bacterium | reverse complement strand
GCATCCGAGCGCGCACGGCCCGCCTCTACTCTCCCCGCTTCCACCCCCTCATCTTCTCACTCACGTACGACACCACGTTCGCCTTCGGGATCCGATCCTGCACCATCGAGTCGCGGTCGCGGACCGTCACCGTGTCGTCCTCCAGCGTGTCGCCGTCGACTGTGATGCAAAACGGCGTGCCGGCCTCGTCCATGCGGCGGTAGCGCTTGCCGATCGAGCCGCTTTCGTCATAGAATGCGTTGAATGATCGCCGCAAATCCTCCTCGATGGCGTGCGCCACCTCCGGCATCCCGTCGCGCTTCACGAGGGGGAATACCGCCGCCTTGATCGGAGCCACGTCCGGATGAAACTTCATGACGACGCGCTCCTCGTCGTCCACGACTTCCTCCTCATAAGCCTCGCAGAGCAGCATCAGAATCGTGCGGTCCAGCCCCGCCGAGGTCTCCACCACGAAGGGGATGAATTTCTCCTGCGAAAACGGATCGAAATATTCCATCTTCTTCCCGGAGAATTCCTGATGCCGGCGCAGATCGTAATCCGTCCGCGAGTGGATCCCCTCGATTTCCTGCCAGCCGATCGGAAACTCGTACTGCACGTCGTAGGCCGCATCGGCGTAGTGCGCGAGCTTCTCGTGCTCGTGCCACCGCAGCTTACTTTCCCGAATGCCGTTGTCGATGTGCCACTGCATCCGCTTCTCGCGCCACTCCTCGAAGTGCTCCATCTGCGTGCCCGGCTTCACGAAGTACTGCATCTCCATCTGCTCGAACTCGCGCATCCGGAAGATGAACTGCCGCGCGACGATCTCATTGCGGAACGCCTTCCCGATCTGCGCGATGCCGAAAGGCACATGCTGACGCGCCGTCTCCTGCGCCAGGCGGAAGTTCACGAAGATGCCCTGCGCGGTTTCCGGGCGCAGGTAGACGCGGTTCTCATCGTCGGCAACCGGTCCGATATGCGTCTGAAACATCAGATTGAACTGCCGCACCTCCGTCCAATCGAATGCACCGGAATCGGGCGCGCGGATTTCCTCCTCCATGATGATCTCATAAAGCCGCTTCGGCATCTCGTCGCTGTTCAAAGCCGCCACGAACCGCTCCCGCAGCGCGGCGGCCTGCTCCTCCTTGCCGTCGTCGAGCAACTTCTGGATGTAATTCTCGATCAGATCGTCGGCCCGGTAACGGTACTTCGACGCCTTATCGTCGATCATCGGATCGTTGAAGGCATCGACGTGTCCGGAGGCTTTCCAGACCTCCGGATGCATCAGAATCGCCGCATCGACGCCCTCGATGTTGTCGTGCCGGTACACCATGTGCTGCCACCAGCGCTCCTTCACGCTCCGCTTCAACTCCACCCCGAGCGGCCCGTAATCGTACGTCGCACCGAGCCCCCCATAGATCTCCGAAGACTGAAAGATGAACCCGCGGCGCTTCGAAAGGGAGACGATTTTCTCTAATAGATCCATGAATCGTGCTTGATTCGGCTGCTCGTGACTGGATGATGCTGATAGCCGCTGCTTCGGCGGCCGACTGGATGGAGGACTGCCGCCCCACGCCTCCTACCAAACGGGGGCTGATACTAAAGAGGAACGGCCATTGATTCAAAGGGCAGATGGGCGCGAACCGCCGCCTATTTAGCCCCACCGGCTTGGTAAAAGTCTGGCACGCGCAGGCAGGGCCGACACGGCCGCACCTCCGGTAATATTCATGTTAAAGGGCTCGTGAGTAGAGGAACCATCCGACAAAATCCTACTTCCAGCCTATAGTGCGCGAGGCGGCCGCTGCGCTCGGCGCAATGCATAGTACAGGACAGATAGGCGGCATGGTACCAGCTCGACGACTCGAAGACTCAACCAGAATGCGGTTTGATAGGCTGACGTCCCTGCTGCGAGAGCGCTACGGCCCCAACTCGAAACAGGTGGAATCAAACCATTGGATTTTCGAGGTGATGACGGGTGATCAGCGCTCGCAGCTGGTGCATCTGATCTACAAGGACGCCTCCAATGGGGAGGGGAATGCGCGCATCGTGGTCGACAGCCCGATTGGGCCGCGCCCGCACCGGTTCGATCTGGAGAGCCTGCTCCGAAAAAATGCCGAGCTCGACGTGGGCGCCATCTGCATCGAGGATTTTCGCAACGACGACAATGAACTCGTGACCTACATCACGCTCCGCGCCTCGCACCTCGTCTCCACGCTTGACATAGAAGAGATCTGGGAGATGATCGAGAAAGTCGCCCGCGTGGCCGATCGCCTCGAGCGCGACATCTACGCGCAGGATCTGCACTAGCATGAGAAAGCGGGATCTGCACCAGCAATAGAAGTAACCTGCCCTGCCATACTCGGTCGCCGTCCGGCGCGTCATCTGACCGGTGCGATCGAGACATCCTTCGGACTTACCTGGAGATTAAATATGTTTCGCCGCCTCGTTTTCAAGATTCGCTACGGGTCCTATCTCCGCAGTGAACACGGCATCAAGAAATTCGCCGAGATGGCCATGGGCCAGCTCATTCGGAAGGTGACCAAGAAATCCGCCTTCTATCGCGAAATGAACGAAAACCTCCTCGTGGAGAAGGCCAATCTCCGGATGCGCTCCGAAGAGCTTTCCGAACAGCCGATGCTCAATGCAGGCGAGTTCTTCAGCGTTCGACGCCGCATTTGGGCGAATAACTTCATTATCGGAGCCGCCATACTGGCTTCGGTCTTCATCATCTTCATCTCCGTCTCCGCCTTCATCGGCACCGACGCGGAAATCAGCGGATGGCTGCAGTGGAGTGTGGCCGCCGTGCTGGCCGCGGTCATGACCGGCGGCGGCCTGATCGTCACCGAACGTCTCATTGAGTCCATCATCCCGCGCCGACCGCTCGTTCGGGACGAGTTCCAGGAGAATGGCAAGGAGGTCGCTTTCCTCTGGATCATCCTCCTCATCGGCATCGAGCTCGGCATTCTCGGTATTACCGAGGTTCGCGCCGAGCAGCTCGGCACGCGGCAGGCCAGCGGCATTCTCTACTTCGGCTTCATCGCACTCTCGATGCTGCTCCCTATCATCGCCGGAACGATCCGCTGGGACGCCATGCGCTTCATCGATCGATTTAAGACCACCCGTGCCCATCGCGAGATCGACAGCCGTGTGGCGCAGATCGACTCCATCCTCCGACAGAACGAGGAGTACGAGAGCAACTTCTACAAGATCAGGAGCATCGAACAGTGGGATCTGCTCAACGAATTCCGCACCTACAAGGACCTCCACAACGAGAAGGTCGGGATGGTCGAGCAGCTTGGCGGGCATTTCGCCCAGTCGTACGACGCGTTCCAGCGTGAAGCATACAAGCGCTACGAGTCGGATCTGCGCGATCTGATGTCGCCATCCATGCGGCGCATGGACATCGGCGGCGAACGACCGGCCGGCCGGAAGATCGGACAGAGCGAGACGAAGATGAAGTCCGCGCCGATGCCGGCGTCGGGTGACCGCGTGCCCTCGGGCAATAAGGAGCGTGACGGCGAGCCGAGCTTCCGCGAAAAGGACGTGTACCTCGCGCCGAAGCCCATCCGGTAATGGTTCGATCAGCGATATGAGGCGGGCGGCGCCGCGGG
>CAZQAS010000047.1:13202-18825 GCA_964591285.1 uncultured Rhodothermales bacterium | reverse complement strand
TAGATCAGACCCCGCTCGGCCATCGACGTGTAGTCATTCCCGGCCACAATCAGGTGGTCGTGCACGGGAATGCCCATCAACCGGCCGGCTTCGATAAGCTGGCGGGTAATGCGGATGTCCTCACGGCTCGGCTCAGGGTTGCCTGATGGATGGTTGTGGATGCAGATGACGGCCGCGGCGTGCTCGAGAATGGCCTTCTGGAACACGGCCCGCGGCTCCACGATGCTCGATGCCAGGCCCCCCTCGCTCACCGTGCAGTCGCCCACGACTACGTTCGCCGTATTTAAGAGGACGACCTTGAAGATCTCTCGATTGAGATCGCGCATCTGCGGCACGTACACCGCCGCAACGTCTTCGGGCGAACAGACCTGAATGCGCTCGCCCTCGCCCTGCGCCGCTTCCACGCGGCGCCCGATCTCGAAAACGGCGGCCATCTGAACCGCCTTCGCCGGTCCGATGCCGGCCACCCGCATCCACTCACGCAGATCGCGCCGCGCAAGCCCCCGCAGCGATCCGTACTCCCGAAGCAGCGTTCGGCCGAGCTGAACGGCCGAGATAGAGCCCCGCTTCGTCCGCGTTCCAGAACGAAAAATCAAGGCCAGGAGCTCCGCATCCGACAAACTGCTCGCGCCGTGCTTGAGAACCTTCTCACGCGGTCGCTCGGACTCGTCCCACTGTCGGATGGGCACCTGATAGCTGATCTCCGGCTCGGCGGCGGGATCGATACGAGAAAGCGGGTCGATGGACATCGTGAGGTGATCGGTAGGAGGACTCTCCTACTATAGACACCATCACGCCGAAAATATAACGTGCACGGCGCGCGACCCCCGAAAAGACCCTACGCCTGCCCCAGCAGACCTATTACTGCTGGCACACCCGGCAAGGTGGCGCACATGCCACATCCCCTCAAAACCGAGCCGAACCTGCAACCTGCAACGAATTAAGCCGGAATCAGCTCGTTC
Organism: uncultured Rhodothermales bacterium; assembly: GCA_964591285.1. Classification (GTDB taxonomy): domain Bacteria; phylum Bacteroidota; class Rhodothermia; order Rhodothermales; family VXPQ01; genus CAZQAS01. The sequence goes on along the minus strand of CAZQAS010000047.1, from coordinate 17,863 downwards.
AACAAATGCTCGTTCGTCGGCGAGTGCTCGATGTGACGCAGCAGCGCCTGCATGGCCTCGACGGGATGGCGCGAGTTGAGCGCACGGAAGAGGCGATGATGCTGCTCGATAGCCGCCGTGCCGATGAGACGCTCTTCGTTTCGCGTTCCACTCTTGCGCAGATTGATGGCCGGATAGATGCGCTTGTCCGCCATCTCACGATCCAAGACGATCTCCGAGTTGCCCGTACCCTTGAACTCCTCGAAAATCACGTCGTCCATCCGGCTGCCCGTCTCGATGAGCGCGGTCGCAATGATCGTCAGCGATCCGCCCCCTTCGATATTTCGAGCCGATCCGAAAATCCGACGCGGCACCTGCAGCGCCTTGGCGTCTAATCCGCCGGACAGCGTGCGTCCACTTCCGGATTGATACAGATTGAACGTCCGGCCTAGCCGCGTTAGCGAGTCGAGAAGCAAGACCACGTCCTTCTTCATCTCCACGAGTCTCCGCGCATACTCCAGCGCGAGAGTCGAGACGCGGACGTGATTGTCCTCCTCACGATCGTTCGACGAAGCAAAGACTTCGGCCGCCGTCGACCGCTTGAAATCGGTGACTTCCTCAGGCCGCTCGTCCACGAGCAGCGCCACGAGCGCCACATCCGGATGATTCTCCGTGATCGATGCCGCGATCTGCTTCAGCAAGATCGTCTTTCCCGTACGCGGCGGCGCCACGATGAGCGCACGCTGGCCCTTACCGAGCGGGGCAACCAGATCGACGACGCGCATCGATACGTCACCCGGACCGGTCACCAGGTTGAGCTTCTCGTCGGGATAAATGATCTGTCCCTTGTCGAAATCATCCGTGCTGGCCCATTGGCCGGGATCCATTCCCATGACCGATCTTAAATGGCCAACCTGCATCGCGCCTTTGCGGCCCGGCTTCAGCGTACCTTCCATCACACATCCATCGCGAAGACCAAACTTGCGAATGAGTGGAGGCGGTACGAACGGGTCGTCGTCTCCTTTGGGGAGATCCGGTCGAAAATCCCGGATGAATCCAAATTTCTTGTCCCCAATCAGCTCGAGGACACCCTCAAATGTTTTGTTGTTTGACATAGATCAACTTTGGTGATGATAACAGTAAATACGGCGAAGACTCGCCGGGCCGGAGACGCGTCGGCCGGATACTTCTCGGCCGTCGGCGTTCCGACGGATCTTTCCGGCTACAATCTCTTGCCGGATACATGGGCTAAATATTCTGTGCGCTAGCTTAGCTCTTCTGTGCGCTAGAGGATGAGCACGATCTGGACATGCACGATCTAAGTACGCGCGCAAACGATCGCATCACGCGATCTGCGCTCGTATTATGTGCACCCTTGCACGATGCGTACCAATACACGCGGGCTAACATTCCGCGGCGACGCGCCGCAGCCACAATTAAACTTGTCGTTCCCCTTTCCTTCCGCTCGAACGGACTGCGTTCTGCCGAGGCCCGTCTACACTCCCGAGCAACCTCTGTACGCCTGGGCAGTGTACACGTTGGTCAACAGATCGGATAATTCCGGATTGTGACACCTCGGAAAATCAACCGACAGCAGAGAACGCGCAAAGGGGGCCTTCGTACATTAGGCCGCGTCTGTTCCGCGAGCCACTGAGCGTGTTGACGAATACCTTCGTCGTTCTTCTAACGGTACATGCTCGCCCGCCGGACGAACATGAACCCGGGCAAATTCTATGCCGGGAAGAGAGGAGTGATCAGGTTACGTGAGTTACAACGAATCGTAAGGTAGATGGTTTCCGATCAGGGATCAAGCACTGACCAGCCGGAGGCGGATACACAGCCGCCGGCCTCCCTCGTCCATCCGGACGGCGTGTCGGCAGCTTTCGGACACGACCGCCTGCACGTCGAAGAAACCGGCCGAGAAGATGGAGAGGCCCTCCTCCTTCTTCACGGCTGGGGGAGCAGCGCCGAAAACATGCGCGTTATCGCGCAGGCCCTGTCGGACGACTACCACGTCTTCAACCTCGACCTGCCCGGCCACGGCCATTCTCCGGCCCCGCGTGAACCGATCGGCGTGCCCGAACATGCCGAGCTGGTGGCCGACCTGATCCGCGAAAGAATCGGGCCACCGGTCACCATCGTCGGCCACTCCAACGGCGGTCGGATCGCGCTGTACATGGCCTCCGAGCCCGCCTACAAATCGATGATCCGCCGTCTCCTGCTCATCAGCCCGTCCGGCATCACACCGGAAAGATCGGCCGGCTATTACGTCAAGCGTGCCGTTTCGAATATGCTGAAGGCCCCTTTCCAGATCCTGCCGGGGCGGCTCCGCGAGTTCGGGCTCGATTGGCTGCGTCATTCCCTCGTGTGGCGAGCGCTCGGCTCCTCCGATTACCGCGCCCTCGAGGGTGCGATGCGCGGGACCTTCGTCAAGACCGTCACCCACCATCTCGACGATCAAATCTCAAACGTCGAAGCGCCCACGCTCCTCGTCTGGGGCGATCGCGACACGGCGGTATCGCGGCGGCAGATCGAGGTGCTCGAGAGCCGCATACCCGACGCCGGGCTCGTCGTGCTCGAGAACGCCGGCCACTACGGATACATAGACGACTTCGGCACGTTCATCGGCGCTGCACGCCATTTTCTACAGCACTCGTAGGTTCGGTACTCCATGTGGATCATCATCCTCCTTGCCGTAATCACCACACTGTTCGCCGGCTGGCGAGCATGGCGGCGGCTCCGATACTTCCTCCACATCTTCCAGCTCGAGGGATATAAGCCGCCTGCGTTTGTGGATTGGGTGCTCGCACGTCGTGGCACCGTGCTGTTTCGCCTCTCCCATAAGCTCGCGCTCGCTGAGCTCGTTCTCGTATCGGTTGGAGTGCTCTACGTCTCGCCATTCTGGACGGCCGTGGTCGCGCTTCCGGCCTGGGCGATCACCTTCGCATCGTCGCGCCTTTATCGCAGCGATCGCCAGAAGAAGCCGCTGCGCTACACAAATCGGATGAAGCGGCTCCTCGCCGCAGCCGCCGTGCTCACGGCCGCACCCGTCGTGACGGGACTCATCATCTGGCTCGCCGGCGGCCTCTCGCATCTCGGTTGGTTCCTCGGGGGTTTCCTCGCCGCCGACTTCTTCGCACCGTTCTGGGTCTACCTGGCAAGTCTGGCGATGAAGCCCGTGGAGTCCTCCATCCAGGCGGGCTTCAAACGCGACGCGCGCACGCGGCTCGCGAGTCGGCCGGAACTGAAGATCGTCTCCATAACCGGATCGTACGGCAAGACCAGCACGAAATTTATCATCGATGAGATTCTCAGCCAGCGCTTCAACGTGCTCGCCAGCCCCTCATCATATAACACCCCGATGGGGCTCTGCATCGTGATCAACGAAATGCTCAAGCCGGAGCATCAGGTGCTCGTCCTGGAAATGGGGATTCGCCATCCGGGAGACATGGACGAGCTCTGCCGGATCGCCCGTCCGGATGTCGGTGTCGTGACGTCTGTCGGCGTGGCTCACCTCGAGAGCATGGGCTCGATGGATCGTATCGCAGCGGAGAAAGGCGTGATGATCGAGCGCCTCGAAAGTGATGGGGTCGCCGTCCTCAATGCAGATGACGAGCGCGTGGCGGCGATGGCCGAACGCGCGCCGGGGAAGGTTTGGACGATCTCCGTCGAAGGGGACTCCAGTGCGGACATTGTGGCGAGCGCCATCACCTATGGCCGGGAGGGCGCAAGCTTTGACGTGCGCGACGACACCGGCGAGGTCCGTCCGTTCAAGACGAGGCTGCTCGGCGAGCACAACGTCAGCAACATTCTGCTTGGCGTCGCCGTTGGCCGCGCGCTCGGGCTGAGGCTTCGACAGATCGCGTATGCCGTCGAGCGCCTGCAGCCGATCGAGCACCGACTTCAGCTCCGAGAACAAGGACCAATCACCGTCATCGATGATGCCTTCAACTCGAACCCCGTCGGCGCGCGTAACGCTGTGGAAATCCTCGGCCGCTTCAACGAGGGCCGCAGGATCATCGTCACCCCGGGCATGATCGAGCTCGGCGAGCGCCAGATCGAGGAAAACCGCACGTTCGGCGAGCACATCGCCGACCACGTCGACATGGCGGTACTCGTCGGCAGGCAGCAGACCGCCCCGATCCAAGAAGGACTACGATCGAAAAGCTTCCCGGACGAGAAACTGCGCGTCGTCGACTCCCTCTGGGATGCGCAGGCCTTCCTGAAGAGCTACCTCCAGCCGGGCGACGTGGTGCTGTATGAGAATGATTTGCCGGATCAGTATTGAGAGGGTTGCAAGTTGCACGTTGCAAGTTGCAAGAGCGGTTGCAGGTTGCAGGTTCGTCTCGCCGCGGCGCCACAGCCGCTTCAGCGGAGGCGGTGGGTCAGTCGTATTTCATTCCGCGTCGCCCGGCGGTGCGCAAGTGGCGCATCAAGCCGAAGATCAGTCGTGACACAGTTTCGGACTGCTTGCGCAGCTCGTCATGTTGCTCGACACTTAGGTAGCCCACGTCCATTGCGATGTATAGCTGCGACCGAACCTCTCCACAGGAGCCTTTGGCTACTGATAGGAAGTGGTGAAACTCCCGATTTCCGTCGCGCTCGAATCCTTCGGCAATGTTCGACATGACGGAAAGAGATGCCCTCCGCAACTGGCCGCAGAGGCCGATGTCCTTCCGAAA
>CAZQAS010000047.1:9396-13102 GCA_964591285.1 uncultured Rhodothermales bacterium | reverse complement strand
CGATTCTGATTCATCGCCCAATTCTGGAGTCGTCCGGCAGTTCGTTCCAGGTTAAGTTCCTGCAACGTGCAACCTGCAACTTGCAACCATTATCCCCCTCGACATTCTCGCCGGCAGTCCATTACTTTACGGCATGCCGCCAAACGCCAAGCAGACCGCCACACCGCCCACGCTCGACCGTGAAAGAGCGCTCTGGCGCAGCGGCACCCGGTTCGTCGCGGGTGTGGACGAGGCCGGACGGGGCTGTCTTGCCGGCCCGGTGGTCGCCGCCGCCGTGCTCTTCGCCGAAGACGTGTGTATCGACGGCGTGACGGACAGCAAGCTCCTGGTCGCCGAGGATCGCGAAACGCTGGCCGAGGAGGTCGAGCAGCATGCGCTCTCTGTCGGAGTGGGAATCTGCTCGCCCGAGGAAATCGACGAACTCAACGTGCTCTGGGCGGCGATGGAAGCAATGCGGCGAGCCGTCTTCCAGCTCGCGCCGGAACCCGAGTACCTTCTTATCGACGGTAACCACTCCTTTCCGGACTCCGCCTGGCCGCTGGAAACGGTCGTCCGTGGCGATCAGCTGTGTCACTGCATCGCCGCGGCCTCGATCGTCGCAAAAGTGCACCGCGACCGAATGATGCGGCGTCTGCACACAAGCTATCCGGACTACTCGTGGAACACGAACGTCGGATACCCAACCCCGCAGCACTACGCGGCGCTCGCCGAGCACGGCCCGACGCCGTACCACCGTCGATCTTTCCGGCTGGCTTGAGGGCGTCGAATCGTTTCAGTGCGCCCGCTCGGCGTGGCGCCTGAGCGCTTCCACGGCCAGGTCGACGACCTCCTCGACGCTGTGCGATCCAATGTCCAGCGTAATGTCCGACTGATCGTAGAATTGCTCTCGCATTTCGAGCATTTCCTCGATCCTCCGCAGTAGCGCATCTCCCGTCAGCGGCTCGCCCTCTGGGTCCTGCAAGAGGGGGCGACGCGCGGCACTCTCGGCAAGGCGTTCGGCCAGCACGGGCGGCTCGACCCGCAGGTAGATGACGGTCCCGTTCGTTTTGGCGAAGTAGAGATTGTCCGCGGAGGTCACGGCGCCGCCGCCCATCGAAATGACCTCGCGCGCGCGGCGCGAGACCGCACGCAGCTTCAGGGCCTCCAGCCGGCGAAATGCCTCCTCGCCGTCGCTCATGAAGATCTCCTGTACGGATTTTCCGGCGACCTTCTCGATGGCCTTGTCGAGATCGAAAAAGTCATAGCCGATCCGCTCGGCGAGCAGCGGTCCGATCGTCGTCTTACCGCTCCCCATAAAACCGGTCAGATAGATGCGCGTAGGAATGGCCATGCGAATACTCCGGGGATGTCGACTCGCTTATCAATTCTTGAAGATACGGCCTAAAAGGCAGCAGCGCGAAATACGATGCCGACCTATCGCATGACCGTCGAGTACGACGGTACCGATTTCTTCGGATGGCAGGTGCAGGCCGGCGAACCGACCGTCCAGGAGCTCCTCGAAGACGCGCTAGAGACCGCCCTCCGAAAGCGCGTCGACGTGGTCGGCTCCGGCAGAACCGACTCCGGCGTTCATGCCCGCGGGCAGGTGGCTCATTTTCGATTCGATCCGGCGATCGACACCTATCGACTCCTCGCCTCACTCAACGGCATCCTACCCCGGAGTGTGGCCGTGCGGTCGCTCGAGCAGACCCACGACGAGTTCCACGCCCGTTTCGATGCGCGGCTGCGTCGCTATCATTACTACATCACGACGGGATTCCGGGCGCTCGATCGGCACGTGCGTTGGCGAGTTCGTCCGGAGCCTGATTTCGAGAAGATGAAGCAAGCCACCGACGATCTGCTCGGTGAGCATGACTTCGATTCGTTCTGCATCACCCAGTCGGAGACGGAGAATCGCGTCTGCACGGTGTATCTTGCTAGGTGGGTCGAGGAATCAGCCGACGGGGACTGGCGCTTCGAGATTACCGCAGACCGGTTTCTTCACGGGATGGTCCGTGCGATCGTCGGGACGCTTTTGGAAATCGGCCACGGCAAGCGGCCGGCCGACGACATTCCACGAATCCTCATAAGCAAGGATCGCCGGGAGGCCGGACCGTCCGTCTCGGCCCTCGGCCTCGTGCTCGAGCGGGTCGAATACGACGCGCCGTGACGAGAGGAACATTCGCACCAGCTCTCGATTGCGGAGGTGGTATATGACGTTCCCCTCTTACATAGCCGCGCTTCTGACTGCGGTCGCGCTCCTTCTGACCGCCTGCGAGCGACCATTTATCGAGCCCGAGCGGCCGGATATCGAGATCGTCTCCCCGGACCTGTCGACCATCTTCCCGAACACCAAGCTCCAGCTGCAGGTGCGTGCGAGCGGGCAGCGGAGTATCCAGCACGTTGAGCTCAACGGCGATTCTCTCACCTTCGACCCCGAACAGCAGCTCTGGGTGTTTGACTATGCACTGCGCTTCGGATTGAATCGGCTGGTATTCGCCGCCACGGATGCGGACGACCGAACGACGTTCGACACCGTCTATGCAATGCATGGCACGTTCACCATCGAGAGGAACATGCCAAGACTTCCGCAGCCTCGCGGCGGACAGACGGCAACGCTCCTGGACGACGGCCGTCTGATCATCCTCGGCGGCACACGGGATGTGGGGTCCGAGGCGTACACAACCGGGCTGACCTGGAGTCTCGGCGACGAGCAGTTTCAACCGCTGAACGGCTCTATGGGTGGTCCACGCACCGGGCATACGGCGACCCTGCTCCCCGACGGCCGCATTCTGATCCTCGGCGGTGCAAGCCGTGAGCCGCTCGATGACCTTCAGAATCTGGTGGAGACTGTCGAGATTTTCGACCCAGCCGACGAATCGTTCCGTCCCATCGCGTTCGAAGGCGATCCGATCCGACGTGCATTTCACACGGCGTCGCTGCATCGCAGTGGGGATCAAATCTTCATTGACCTTTTCGGCGGGCGTGGTGACGTTCGGTACCGCCCCACGCCCGAGCTGGGTGTCCGGCAGGACCTCCGGAGATTCGTCTTCAGGAACGACTCCCTGCTTGCACTCAGTCCGGCTCCCGGGCCGGCCTTCGACTATGGAATGTGGGGACACAGCGGGACCGTCCTCGACCGATTCGAGCAAGGGGCGTCTCGGAGGTATCTCATCTCGGGAACACACTCGGCGGGCACGGCCGAGCAGCCCGTCGCATTCAGAATCGGCTACGACCCCGCGGTCGGGATCCTGCAGGAGGACACCGGCGTGCCGAACCAGGCGCGAAGGCGCCACGCCTCGGCGCTAATCGCTGACCGGTTCGTCGGCGTATTCGGCGGATTTGGGCAGTCCAGATCGGCGCCGCTCAACGATGTCGAAATCTATGCCGGTCAGGCCGGGCGTTTCTTCATCTTCCCGGAATCCAATGTACTCCTGCGACGATACGGCCTGACTGCAACTAATTTGCCTGACGGACGAATACTCCTTGTAGGCGGATATTTCTCCGCAGGCCAGGGATCGGACGCGACGTCCGCCGTTCGCATTCCGTTTCTGTAGTCCCGCCCCGGACGCGCACGTGCAGACCTGGGGCGGCTTTTATTTACACCGTATATTGCCGTGGACATGGATATACAGACCATTCTCAGGTGGATCGTGGTGGCCATCGTGCTCATCGTGGCGATCGCGGTCCTTAGCGTGATCCTCCAGATCGGCGCGGCCCTCATCGA
>CAZQAS010000047.1:6209-9296 GCA_964591285.1 uncultured Rhodothermales bacterium | reverse complement strand
TAAGCGCGCACCGGTTGCGATTGCTCGATCCGAAATTCGTTCCGATGGTCGTTCCATTGATCATTCCATTGGTCGTCTCATTCGTCGTTCCATCGCACAGATCCTTCCGCCCCCTACGCGCGTACGTAGACCTCTCTCCTACAGTAGACGCGCGTTCACATGTCTCCTCCAAATGCCGTGGCGCCGCCGGCCGAAGCGCAGCTCCGGCTGGATGTTTCGTCCGAAATCCAACTCCTTCAGCAGGTGCTGGTGCACACGCCGGGCGCCGAGATGGAGCTCGTGCTCCCGGAGAATCGCCTCGAACTGCTCTTCGACGACATCCTTTTCGTGGGACACGCGCGTGAGGAGCATCAACTCATGTGCGCGGTCTTCGGGAAGATCGTCGGATCGCGTGAGGCCGTTCTCCAGATCACCGATCTGCTCCGGGATGCGTTTGCGCGCGAGGACGCCCGGCACGACTTCATCGAACAGATATGCAGCGTCTCGGAAGAGCGCAATCTGCACGGATTCGAGGATGACCTCAAGCGTCTCTCGCCCGACGAGCTGTTCGATTTCGCGCTGACGGGCCGCTCCCCGCTTCCCATCAGCATGCAGCCGCTGCCGAACCTCATCTTTATGCGCGACGTCGCGGCCGTCGTCCACGACCACATCATCCTGAGCCACGCGGCGACGGCTGTGCGCACACGTGAGAGCGTCATCCTCCGTATCGTGCTCGACTACCATCCGCGTTTCGAATCGTATCGTGACAACGTCATCATCCTGCCGAAGGGCGTGACGTTCGAAGGCGGGGATCTGCTGTTGCCGAGCCCGGACTGCGTGATGATCGGGCATTCGGAGCGGACGTCGTTCAGCGGCGTGATGAGCATCGCCCAGGAGCTCTTCGAGCGCACGCCCGTCGAACACGTGCTGATGGTCGATCTGCCGAAGGCCCGCTACTGCATGCACCTGGACACGGTGTTCACGTTTGCCTCGGACGACGAGTGTGTGGTTTTCCCGCCGATCTTAAATCAGGACACCTACGGCAACATCGTTCACTACACGCCCGGCGACCGGGAGGGGCGATTCTACAGCGAGATTCGGACCGGGCTGCGTCCGGTACTCGAGGACCTTCTCGGCCGTTCGCTGACGTTCATTCCATGTGGAGGTAACGATCCACTGAGCCAGCGGCGAGAGCAGTGGACAGACGGCGCGAACCTCTTTGCGGTCGCACCCGGCGTCGTAATCGGCTACGAGCGGAACGAGAGCACCTTTGCCGCGCTACGAGAGCGTGGATACCGCGTGGTTTCGGCGGAGGGATTCCTATCTTTTTATGAGGAGAGCGAGTTTCGGATCGGCGAAAAGATCGCCATTAAGCTCGAAGGCAACGAGTTGTCGCGCGGGCGCGGTGGTCCCCGGTGCATGACGATGCCGCTGGCGCGGGCCGCGCGCTAGAATTGGAACGGTTGAGTTGAGTCACAGATCGACATGAGTTTATCCGCCTTTCTCGAACCGGATCGGCGCTGGATGAAAGTGGCGTTGAAGGAGGCCGCGCGGGCTTTCGACGAAGGCGAAGTGCCCGTCGGCGCGGTCGTCGTACATGCCGGTGAGGTTGTCGGGCGCGGTCACAACATGGTCGAGCGGCTCCAGGATCCCACGGCGCATGCGGAAGTCCTCGCGATTACCGCCGCCTGCGAAACGTTGAATACGAAGGTCCTGCGAGGCTGCACACTCTACGTGACGATCGAGCCTTGTCCGATGTGCGCCGGCGCGATGGTATGGGCCAAAATCGATCGGCTCGTCTTCGGCGCCTTCGACGACAAAGCGGGGGCGGCATCGACGCTGTTCAACATCCCGCAGGATCGGCGCCTGAATCATCAGATCGACGTCGTCTCGGGCGTGGACGCCGACGAGGCCGCCGGCATGATGCAGGCTTTTTTCCGGGAACGCCGCGTGGGTCTCTAGACGAACAGGTTGCTTGCTTGAATATGTATGACGTTGCCGTAGTGGGAGCCGGGCCCGTCGGACTCGCCTGTGCGGTCGAGGCCAAACGGCGCAGCCTCGAGGCCGTAGTGATCGACAAGGGAGCGGTCGTCAATTCGATCCTCGGCTATCCCACGAATATGGAGTTCTTCTCAACCCCCGAGCTGATCGAGATCGGCGGGCATCCGTTTACGACGACCGGGTACAAGCCGGTTCGCGAAGAGGCCCTCGAATACTATCGCCGCGTGGCGGACGTGGAAGAGCTGCATCTTCGTCTCTACGAGCCCGTGCTCAGGATCGAGGGCGAGAAGGGCGACTTTCGCGTCGTGACGGACAAGGACGAGATCGGCGCGCGGCACGTGGTCATCGCGATCGGTTTCTTCGACCATCCGAACATGCTGGCCGTCCCGGGTGAGAATCTGCCCAAAGTGACCCACTATTATAACGAGCCGCACCCGTACGCGCGTCAGAAGGTGGCCGTGGTCGGCGGCCGGAATTCGGCGGCCAAGGCTGCGCTCGACTGCTATCGACACGGCGCAGAGGTCACCATGATCGTCCGCGCACCGGACCTGTCCGACAAGATCAAGTACTGGATCCGGCCGGATTTAGTAAATCGGATCAAAGAGGGCAGCATCGAGGCGTACTTTAGCTCGATCGTCGAGGAAATTAAAGAGGGGGCGATCGCCATTCGCACGGCCGACGGACTGCGCGAGATCGAGAACGACTGGGTGCTGGCGATGACGGGATACCATCCCGACTACACGTTTCTGGATGAACTCGGCATCGAGATTGCGGACGACGCCTTCCGAACGCCGATCTTCGACGAGGTCACCTTCGAGACGAGTCGGACGGGCATGTACATGGCCGGGACGGTGTGCGGCGGCTATCAGACGAACCGTTGGTTCATCGAGAACGGCCGCTTTCACGCGCACCAGATTATGGCGCACATCGCTGACGGCGAAGTGTCCGAGGTCGACTTCGATGAGATCCACTGGAAGACGGCGGAATAGACCCGGACTGCGAATCTCTCTGCGGAGGGTTGGCCGTCCTCTTCCGGGCGCTTTCGCTAAGTCTATGATACATAGACTTGACGTTTATCTATCATAGATTTCGGGCCAGGACGCCGAA
>CAZQAS010000047.1:0-6109 GCA_964591285.1 uncultured Rhodothermales bacterium | reverse complement strand
CCCGATCCCTTTCAGATCGCATCCAGAATCTGCCGTGCGAGCTGATTCTGTGGATCGAGACGCAGCACACGTTCTGCATAGGTTCTCGCCCGCTCGTACTGCTCGAGCCGAAAAAATGCGAGGGCAAGATTGGCAAGGCCGTCCACGTATGCCGGATCCGCCTCGACCGCTCGCGACAGGAGCGCGACGGCGTCGTCTAGATTTCCGGCATTCAGATTGAATGCGCCCAAGTTGCCGAGTGCGACGGGATTTTCCGGTTCCGCCTCTACCGCACGTTGAAAGTACGTGCGCGCCTCATCCACTCGATCGCGACTCGCCAGCAACAACCCCAGATTGCTGAGCGCCTCGCCGTAATTTGGATCCAGCTCGATAGACCGGCGAAGGGACGCTTCCGCGGCTTCGAAATCGCCGCTCTGCAGCAGTGCCGTCCCGAGGTTGTAGTGTGACGTCTCGAGCCACGGCTCCCAGTCAATGGCCGTCCGGTACTGGGCGATGGCGTCTTCGAGGCGACGCTGCGACTCCAGAAAACGGCCGTAATTGACGCGGATCTCGGAGACGGCCGGCTGGATGTCCACTGCCCGCGCGTAGAGCCGCTCAATAGAGGACGCGGCGCGCCCGTCCGCCTCGTACGCTTGCGCCAGGGAATTCAGACGCTCGGGAATGCCGGCATCGCCCAGCAGCGCCTGCTCGAGCGCCCGTATTGCCTCATCCACCTCGCCAAGCTGCAGGTGCGCGAAGCCGAGCAAGTAAAGAGCCTCCCCGTGCTGCTCGTCGGCGTAATTGCGAAGCAGCTCAACGCCGCGCCGCATCGCCGTCGAGTCGCCCCGCTGCCGACCATAAACCACGTACGCCATCCCGCGGTAGACGTCCACATCCTCTCCATGGTCGTCGAAATAGGGCTCGAGGGCCACCGTCCGCGCAGGTGCACGTTCACCGCCACCACGCTCGGCGGCGCCGGTCGCCGGGCCACCTCGGCTCCTGGCTGCGGCGGCCTCATCCAGCCCTCCTGGAGGGTCGGGAATCTCCTCCACGACTCGGATGAAGTGGTCCGTAAAGGAGGCATGCGGCGTGCCTTCGTACTTCGGCATGTGGCACGAGAAGCAGTTCGCCGATTCGGTGTGGACGGCCCGCGCTTCCTGCGTCGGCAGCTCCTCCACGAGCGCCTCAGTGGCGTGGCACGACTGGCACGTCTCATTGAAATACGACGGACCAGCGGCTCGAAAACCTTCATGCGGATCATGGCACGTGACGCAGTCCATCGGGCTCTCCCAAGACTGGGTCTCGATGAAGCATGGACTCTGCTGCATCCGGTCGGCGTGTGAGATGACGTCGAGCTGGTCGTCGTCTTCGGTTGCAGCAAACAAGGCCATGTAATCGCTCAGCGGCTGCGACGGGCGGAAGTCGTAAGCGGTCCGGCCCTCTCGAAGAATCGAGACGGTGGTATTGAGATGGCATTGCTGGCAAACGTCGAGTCGCCTTTCGAGGCTCAGATGGGCGGGATTGACGATCGTCTCGTCGATACTGTCGGATGGCTCCGGCGATGCGAGCCGTTCATCGACGTGGAGGGAGCCGGGCCCATGGCAGCGCTCGCATCCGATGCCGTGCGGCACCTCCAGGTACATCCCGGAGGCGAACGGTACCGGCTCGGGGTAGTTGTTGTGGCACGTCATGCAGCGGTCAGGAATCGTCCGGTCGAACCGCTGGTTGGCCACGTCGTAGCCCGGGCTGAAGGCCCAGCGCTCCTCTTGCGTGTACCACGTCAGCGGCAGCTCGTAATACCGATTCTGCTCCTCGGTCAGATACGTGCGCGCAGCCGTGCCGCTTCCGACGACCAGCTCCATCTCCCGCACCAGGCTGTGGATCTTCTCGCCGTCGTCGTCGAGGCGGTACTCCTCTTGGAAGAATCGCTCTCCGTCGCGATAGACCCGATAGTAGAGGTCCTGCCGCTCGTCGTGGATCGGTCCACCGGGGAAATCTTCGACAGCACGTTCAGAGGAGACGGGGTAGACGGAGTTGGCCATCCCGTGCTCCTGAAAGCCTACATACTGCTCTTCGTGGCAGTCGAAACACGCCGCATCGCCGACGAAATCGGCTTGCTGCGTGATGTTTTCGAAACGGCCGGATTCGTCGACCGGCTCAGCGGGATCCTCGTCTCGGCAGCCGGACAGCACGAGGACCATCAAAATCCCGATCAGGAGGGCGCCACACCATCGCCCATCCGACGGCAACGGTGTTCGAGCGCATGCGGCCATCGGACGCCGAACGGCGCGCCCGCCCCCGACGGCGGCGCTATTCATTGAAGGAGTTCCCACAAACGCTGGTAGTTCTCATTGTTCGGGGCGAGCTCCAACAGGCGTGCTGCGTACGGCCGCGCGTCCTCCTGCCGGTTCGTGTTCAGATACAGCGACGCGAGATTGGCGATGGCCTGCTCTGCGTTCGGGTTGAGTTCGATGGCTCTCTTCAGATCCTGTTCGGCGCCCTGAAGGTCGCCCTGCATCGCTCGTGCGAATCCGCGGTTGTTGTACGCATCCTCGTACTTCGGATTCTCGGACAGCACGCGATCGAACGTGTCGAGCGCGTCTCCGAAGCGCTGACTGGAGACATACGCCATCCCCAAACGGTTCACGAACCGCAGATGATACGGCGCTCGCTCGGCGGCCATCCGGAAATATCTCAGCGATTCCTGCGCATTCCCGGTGTTCTCGAAGCTCTCACCTATGCGGTAGAGCGTCCACGCATCAGTGATTTCCGCAGCGTCTAGCTGCCGGCTCAACCGTACGAGCTCGTCATAATCCCGCTTCAGGTAGTGGAGCCGCACGAGCGATGGCGCAAGCTCGTCGACGCTCGCGTCGTCGAGCGCCCGCTCGAGGTGTACCGCCGCGGAATCAAGGAAGTACGGCACGTCCGATATCTCTTCGTAGTAGGCCATGTAGCCGTCGGCCATCTCTCGTTCGGATGGACGCGCGGCGACGAGGCTCGCGAGACCGACGAAGTCGCTCGACGGCCCTTCCTCGACCGCGACATTCTCCGCCTCTACGCCAGTTCGCTCCGCGTTTTCGCCAATCGCGCCCGTAACCGCCCCTTCGACGACGCGGATATAGTGATCCGTCACCCGCACGTGCGGAATATCGTCGGATCCGGAGATCGGCATGTGGCACGCGACGCAGTTGTCGTTCCGCGCCTCGCGCGCCTCAATCGGTGCGGTGCACTCGCCTGCGGTGGCCACCGCTCGCGAATTGGCTGCCGCTTGCGAAGGTGCGGTCGATGGCACGCCGGCGCCGGGCCCGCTCTCCGTGAGGCGGGCCTCGGTCACTGGCGCATCTCCGCGGGAGGGGTGAGCACGGGCGATGCTGGGCTGTGCACGGGCGATGTTTTCGTCATGCGCAGGCTGATGACACGACTGGCAGACGCTCTGATAGTGATCGGCGCCCAGCGTTTCGATTGGAAGATGCGGATCGTGACACGTGATGCACGTCATCCCCTCGAAGCTTGATTCGGATTCATGCGACCCGACAAAGCACTCGCTCATTTTGAGGCGATCGGGGTGCGATGCCATGATAAAGCGGCTCGTGCTGTCTGCGTAGCGCGGCCAGAAGACGTTCAAAACGTCCGTCAGCTTCATGCCCGGTCGGAAATCGTCCGGATCCTTTCCGTCCGCAAACACCGTCGCTCCCTGCATGTGGCATCGTTGGCAGACGTCGAACTGGCGATCCAGCGGAAGCTTACCTGGATTCACGATCGAATAGTCAATCTCCGTAGCCGTGTTGACGATCTTGCCGGCACGCTTTTCGTCGACGTGGATTTCGCCGGGTCCGTGACAGCGCTCGCAATCGATTCCGTGCGGAACGTTCGAAAATCTGTTCTCGGATCCCTCCACGAATCCTGGAATAGCGTTGTGGCACGTCATGCATGCTTCGGTGATCGGGCGGCTGAAACGGTAGTTGTTGCCGCCGTCGAACTTCGGTGGGAGATCCCACTTCCCATCCTGAGCATACCACGTCATCGGCATCTGATAGAGATAGCCGTTGACGCTCATGATGTGGGAATTGGTGTGCTGCCCCGAACCGACGATGTAGTCTATCTGCTCGACGCGCTTGTGGACCGTGTCGCCATCGGCCAGGCGGAACTCCATGATGAACAGGTTCTGACCGCGGTGGAAGGCCTGATAGTACAGATCTAGCGCTTCATCATAGACGGGCTCCACGTCTTCCCACTCCGCCGCACTATGCGTCAGCTGCGCCTCCTTGAAGGAGCGGCCCATCTGCGATTCGGAAAACGTCTCGAACTTGTCGGCGTGGCAGCTCGCGCACGTCTCGGAGCCGACGTAGCTCACCGATTCGCTCAAATTCGCGTAGTCGGACGCTGCGCGTTCTTGTTCGGCTGGTTCCCTGCAGCCCGCCAGGGCCATACAGAGGAGTAGAACGGCGGGATATGTAGTCGATGTGCGCAACGTTTCGTCTACCTACTTCCTGCGAATACGTTCTCGCGTCGGACCTTGGAAGGCGTCGAAGACATGGTGGATCGCGGGGGCTGAACTGCACGCGCGGCGCCATCGGAAAGGCCCTTTACGCAAACGGGTGGCCTCCGCAGGGAAGCCACCCGTTTTTCTCTCATTCGATGAACCGGCCGAATCGGTCCGTTACGTGAAGGCGATCGGCCGTGGTATCTCGGCGGCTAGAGCGTCACGCTGGCCGTGATGACCTGTACGCCGTCGAACGGATCGGTGGAACGGTATGCGTAGTCGACCGCAAGGGCCGTACCAGCAACGTTCAGGTTGAGACCTGCACCGAAGTTGGCGCCGCTGTAGAACGTCAGATCCATGTCGTCCTCCATCTGATAACCGCCGCGGACGTAGACCAGATCCTGGAAGCCGAGCTCTAAGCCGGCCGAGTACTGATCGCTAGCAAAGGAGTTCGACCGGAAGTTGCCGAGGAACGTTACCTCAGCAGCGGCACCCAGAGGCCGCGTATAGGCCAGGCCGAAGTTGAGGAGTGACGGAAGCTCGTAGTCCGCGCCGTCCAGCGTGACCCTCGCATCCAGGTCCGAGTCGCCGACGTCGCTGGCATCTCTCTTCAGGCCCGTGCCGGCGAAGGAGCGCTGCGGGCCGAAATTTTTCAGGCTAACGCCGAAGCGCAGTCCGGACTCGCCGACCGTGTAGGTCATTCCCGCGTCGAAGGCGACGCCGTTCGAGCTCATGTCGTCGATGCGCTCACTGACGACCTTAAACGTGACACCGGCTGCAATCCGATCGGTAAAGTCCCGCGCGTAGGTCGCACCCACCGTGTAGTAGGATGCGGTCCAGGTCACGTCGGAAATCTCCGGGTTCGATTCCGTCTGGAGCGGGATATCGCCGAAGCCCCAGTTCGTGATGGTCAGCGCGAGCTGGTTGGCGCCGATGCGCTGGGCAACTCCGAAGTGGTTGACGTCGACCTCCGCTACGTACGCCATATGGCTAAACATGGCGTTGGTGCCGGCATTCACGGTCAGGGCGGCCGGATTGGCCCAGAGCCCTTCGAGTCCGCTGGCACCGCTAAGCCCTGAAGCGAATGCACCTCCGAGCCCAACCGTCCGCGCGGTGAGCGGCACGAGCAGCTGCTCGGAGCCGGCCGTACCGCGACGTTCCTTGTCGCCGGCCCGCACATCTTCGAACGTCAGCGCCGTGAATCCGACGGCCAGGACGCACAGAACGAGTAGTTTGGTTTTCATATCTAATCTCCTGGTTCTCAAGTAGTCTCTAGGTTCCTTGGCTGTGTAACTCGAAAGCCTTGCTCCGCGCGGCCTGCCGCTCCGGAGAGCGGCAGGCGAACGCGAAGTGTCTAGAGCAGGTCGAGCTGGATTCGCTTCTTAACGACGCCGAATTTAATGGTCTTCGTACCGACGCCTTCGACGTCTACGACGACGAGGTACATACCGCTGGCGAGCGGTAGGCCTTCCGTCGTGGTCAGGTCCCAGGCGTTGCTGTCGGCACTGCGGACCGCGTCCCACACGAGCGTACCGCTCAGCGTGTAGACCTGGATGCGTGCCTCGTCCGGCAGGTTCGTGAATCGAACGACGTCCTCCGTCACGTTCACCTCGTAGTCCGAGGCGCCCTTGTAGGGATTCGGGACGA
>CAZQAS010000046.1:21177-22734 GCA_964591285.1 uncultured Rhodothermales bacterium | reverse complement strand
TTCAGCCTGGGTGATGCCGCATCGAACCTCTACTTCCAGACGTTCGTCGTCTTCCTGCCCATCTTCTACACGGACGTGTTCGGCCTCTCGGCCGCCGCGATGGGGACGATGCTGCTGGTGACGCGCGTTTTCGACGCGGTGAACGACCCGATTATGGGCGTGATCGCGGACCGAACGACGACGCGATGGGGGAAATTTCGGCCCTACATCGCCGGGTTTGCCATCCCGCTGGGTATTGCCGGCCTGCTGGCCTTCACGACGCCCGATTTTAGCGAGACCGGCATGCTGGTCTACGCCTATGCGACGTACATGCTGCTCGTGGTGCTCTACACCGCCGTCAACGTGCCATACTCGGCACTCATGGGCGTCATCACGCCGAACTCTATGGAGCGCCAGGAGGTCTCCACCTACCGGTTCGTGGCGGCCTTCGTCGGGCAGGTCATCATCGGCGCGACGGCCCTCACGCTCGTCGAACGGCTCGGCGGCGGCAGCGAGCAGCTCGGCTGGCAGTACGCGATGGGCATCTACGGCCTACTGGCGATCGCACTGCTCTTCGGGACGTTCTACCTGACGCGCGAGCGCGTCCAGCCGACGACCACCCAGCAGGGCAACATCCGGGAGGATCTCGGCGACCTGTTCAAGAACAAGCCGTGGGTCATGATCGGTCTCGCTACGGTCTTCCAGCTGACCTACATCGTCATGCGCGGATCGGCGACGCCGTACTACTTCCGCTACTTCGTGCAGGATCAGGAACTCGCCATCTTCGCCTACAACATCAACCTGACCTACGCGGTCTTCACGTCGTCCTTCGTCACGCTCGGCACCGTATCCACGCTCATCGGCGCCATCTGCACCGGCTTTTTCACGAAGTGGATGGACAAGAAGCACACCTACGCGAGCTTCCTGGCCGCCAGCGCGCTGTTCTCCGCCTTCTTCTTCGTCCTGGAGCCGGAGAACGTCGTGATGATCTTCGTGCTGAACGTCGTCGTCTCCTTCCTGCTCGGGTCCGTCTCCGTGCTGCAGTGGGCCATCTACACCGACACGGCGGACTTCGGCGAGTGGAAGTTCGGCCGTCGTGCCACAGCGCTCATCATGGCCGCCTCGCTCTTCGCGCTGAAGCTGGGCCTCACGCTCGGCGGCACCTTTGTCGGATGGATCCTCGGCTTCTACGGGTTTGAGGCGGGCGTCGCTCAGCCGGAGGAGACGATGACCGGCATCCGCCTGATCATGAGCATCTATCCCGCCCTGTTCGGAATCATCGGCGGCGCGATCATGCTCTACTACCCGCTGACCGACAAGATGATGGTCACCATCGAAGAAGACCTGACGGCCCGGCACGCCACGGCTGGGTGATCGATCAGATCTACACATCAAATCGAGCAGATCTACATCCACCAGATCTATGCATTAACACGAATGACGACACCATGAATACGTACGCCGCACGGACCATCCTCAAGATGCTGACGCTTGCGGGGATTCTCCCGCTGATGGTGTTCGGTTGCATGCAGCCGGATGCCGGAGGCGCCGGCGATTCGACGGCCGCCGCCGATACGC
>CAZQAS010000046.1:4110-21077 GCA_964591285.1 uncultured Rhodothermales bacterium | reverse complement strand
TGCATGCAGCCGGATGCCGGAGGCGCCGGCGATTCGACGGCCGCCGCCGATACGCTCCCCGCGCTCAAAGAGGTCTTCGACGGCGCGTTTCTCGTCGGGGCGGCGCTGAATCCGGGCCAGTTCTCCGAGTCCGACGCCGTCGGCGCCGCGCTCGTGAAGAAGCACTTCAACTCGATCACCGCCGAAAACGTCTTGAAGTGGGCGGAGATACATCCCAATCCCGACGGCTACGACTTCGAAGCCGCCGACCAGTTCGTCGAATTCGGCGAGGCCAACGACCAGTTCATCGTCGGCCATACGCTCATCTGGCACAATCAGACGCCGGACTGGGTGTTCGAGGACGCGAGCGGCAGTCCGCTGACCCGCGAGGCGCTGCTCGAGCGGATGCGCGGCCACATCGAGACGGTGGTCGGGCGCTATGCGGGCCGGGTTGACGGCTGGGACGTAGTAAACGAGGCGCTCAACGAAGACGGCACAATGCGAGAGACGCCGTGGATGCGGATCATCGGGGAGGACTACCTCGAGCACGCCTTTCGGATCGCGCACGAGGCCGATCCGGAGGCCGAGCTATACTACAACGACTATTCGCTGGAGAACCCCGCCAAGCGGGATGGGGCCGTGCGGCTCGTGCGGGGACTGCTCGATCAGGGCATTCCCGTAGCGGGAATCGGCACGCAGGCTCACCATCTCCTCGACACGAACCATCCCACCGTCGAGGCCCAAGAGGCGACCATCGAGGCGTTCGCCGAGCTCGGCGTGGACGTGATGGTTACGGAGATGGACATCGCCGTGCTGCCGCGTCCGCAGCAGCACTGGGGTGCGGACGTCACCCAGAGCGCCGAGCTGCGCGACGAGCTGAATCCCTATCCGGACGGGCTGCCGGATTCCGTACAGGTGGCTCTCGCCCAGCGCTACGCCGACCTGTTCGACGTCTTCCTCCGCCATCAGGACAAGATCAGCCGGGTGACGTTCTGGGGCGTCCGCGACAGCGATTCCTGGCTCAACAACTGGCCGATTCGCGGCCGCACGACCTATCCGTTGCTTTTCGACGCAGAAGGACAAGCCAAGCCGGCCTTCCATGCGGTCGTCGAGGCGGCGGAACGTGCACGCGAACGGTAAGGGATAGAGCCCCCGCCAAGCCCCGAGAAACGTGGAACGTGGAACGTTCAAACGTTCGAACGTTCCACGTTCACATCGGGATCTCCGGCACGCGAGCGTCCAGCGGGTCTGCCCACCGATCGTTGGGGATGAGCGGATTCCAGCCCGGCCGCAGCGGATCCTGATCGTACGGATAGGGCCCGAGCTTCTCGAAGAGCTCGTGATACCTCGCCAGCTTGTCACGATCGAGCGTCACACCTAGCCCGGGCTTCGTCGGGACGGCCATAGAGCCGTCTTCGTATGCGAGCTTTCCGCCCTCGATGACATCGTCGGTTACGTGATGGTAGTGGGCATCGGCGGCAAAGCTCAAACTCGGAAGCACCGCGCCGAGGTGGAGCATCGTGGCGAGCTGGACGCCCAATTCGCCGGAGGAGTGCACGGCCACACTGTACTGAAACGCCTCGCAGATGCCGGCCGCCTTCAGGCAGGCCCGGATGCCGCCCCAGAAGGTCGTATCAAGCAGGATCACGTCCACCGCCGTATCGAGGACGTTGGCGCAGAGCTGCTCGAAGTTGACAACGACCGTATTGGTCGCCAGCGGAATCGGGGTCTTCTCGCGGACGCGACGCATCGCCTCGAGCCCGAAGACGGGATCCTCCAGATAGTCGTTCGGCAAATCCTCGATCTGTCGCGCAAACCACACGGCCTGCTCGGTCGTCCAGACGCCGTTCGGATCGAAGCGCAGCCGGTCGCCGTCGAGCGCATCCGCAAGCGCCTGGTAGCATTCCAGCTCGAACTCCGGCCGAAACACCCCGCCCTTTAGCTTGTGCGTCCGGAAGCCGTGCGATTGCTTCAAGGCGCGGGCCTCGCAGACGAGCTGATCGATCGTCCGGACCTCCGAGGAGCCGTTGTTCGGATTTGGGTATCGGAAGAAGAGGTACGACGCGAACGGAACGCGGTCCCGTAGGCGGCCGCCGAGCATCTCGGACACCGGTACCCCCCAGGCCTGGCCCAGGATATCTAGGCAGGCGAATTCGAGCGCCGCGCAGATTTGCGTGCGATTGTTGTATAGGGAGGCCGTGGGGTTCGAGACGACGAAGCGCAGCTCCTCGACCCGTGCCGGATCGCGGCCGATCAGAACGGGTTTCAATTCCTCGATGGCCGACTGGGCGCTCCGGCCGCCGCCGCCCATCTCCCCGAGACCGATCAGTCCGTCCTCGGTCTCGACCTCGACGATGGTGCGCACGAAACGGCCCCAGTGGCAGCCGTTCGCGTGACGCAACGGCGCCTCGAGCGGTACGGTGACGGGCGTGGCGCGGATGTCCTTAATACGCATGGGCAGCCTAGTTCTCGCCGGCCAGCGCGCGTGTCAGCGCGTCGTAGGCGAATTTCTCCTCGTAGTTCTCATCGAAAATAAGTCCACTACCATAACCGTCGAAGGCGCCGGGGATCCACGAGTGACGATCCGTGAAGCCCCAGAGCACGAACGCCGTGCAGTTCCACGCCTCAAGGCAGACCTCGAGCATCGTTTGGTAGACATCGGCCTGCTGGGCAAGCTCGGCGTCGCTGGCCGGAAGGGGTATGCGCACGTCCATCTCGGTGATGTGCACCTCGAGCCCAAGCTCGCCAAGCCGCTCGATGTTGGTCGCCACGTCGGCGGCGGACGGCGCAAATTCGGTGGAGACGTGCATCTGTAGGCCGACGCCGTGGATGGGCACGCCGTCCTCAAGCAAGCCCTCGACGAGCTCATACACCGCGTCGGATTTCGCCCCAAGCCCCTCCGCACTGTAGTCGTTGTAGAAGAGGCTGGCCTCCGGATCGGCCTCGTGTGCCCAGCGGAAGGCCTGCGAGATGTACTCGGGACCGATGACGTCCAGCCAGATCGACTCGCGAAGCGACCCGTCATCGGCGACGGCCTCGTTGACGACGTCCCACGCGACGACGCGGCCGCGGTACCGGCCGGCGACGGATTCGATGTGCTGCTCGAGGACGGCCAGCAGGTCCTCCCGGCTCCAACTGGCGTTCGTGATCCACGAAGGCACCTGCTGGTGCCAGACCAGCGTGTGTCCGCGCACGGCCATCTCGTGGGCTTCGGCAAAATCGACGATGTCGTCGGCAGCTGAAAAGTCGAAGGCGGTCCGCGCGGGTCGAATCGAGGCGAACTTCATCGCATTCTCCGCGGTGAGCATGTTGAACTCCCGCGAGAGGATCGGCGCGTACTGGGCGTCGTTCGTGAGGTGTGCCGCGCCGACGGCCGCCCCGATGTAGAAGTCGACGCTGTCGGCCCGGCTGCGGAGCGTGGAGCCGTCGTTCTGCTCGTCGTCGTCGATTGGCGGATCGACGCTCGAGCAGCTGACGAGCCATAGTGCCAGCGCCGGGATGAGCAACAATGCGAAGGGGCGCGGCATGACGTTCGAACTATCCGGGCTGGACGATCTAGGCGGCACGATCTAGGCCGCACGCGGGGCGGGCGGAATGGGGGTGACCTCCGGGTCCCATTGCTCGAGCACGTCGCGCACGCCGGCAAGATGCGCGCGCATGCGTTCTCGAGCCAGTTCCGGTTCTTGATCGATGATCGCATCGAGGATGCCGACGTGTTCTTCGTGGTCCTTTTGCCTGGAGCCGTAGATGCTCAGGATGCTGCGCTGCTCCCGCTGAAAGAGATTGGTCAGCACGTCCTGTATCTGTGCCAGGACGACGTTGTGGGAGGCGACGGCAATCTCGCGGTGAAAGCCCATGTTCGCGGCATTAAGCACGTCGTCGTCGTCGAGATGTAGCCCGGCTTCATCGAGAAGCTCGGTCATTACGCGCAGCTGTTCGGGCGTACGCGACCCGGCGGCGAGGGCGGCCGACGTCGTCTCGACGGGAATGCGCGCGTCGATCAAATCGACCATCAGCTTCTTGGTCGGCACGCTGCCGAAGACCGGGTTTGATACGAGGAGCACGTCCTGGCCTTTCCGGATATAGACGCCGGATCCGTGCTTGATCTCGAGGATGCCCATCACTTCGAGCTGCTTTAGCGCCTCTCGAATCGTCGGCTGGCCGACGCCGAGGCTCTTGGCCATCTCGGAAATCGGAGGAAGGCGGTCGCCCGGCTGAAAGTCACCCGATCGGATCCGTTCGGCGATGTGTTCGGCCGCGTCATCCACCAGGCTCGTCCGCTCTACCGGCTGAAATCCGTCTGCCATGGTTTTCCCCTTGATCACAAAATCACAAAGTCATATTATGAATGCGCTTACAAAGTACTCTCGGCTGACGTGGCTGTCAAGCACGAGCCCCACGGCACACGTGCCCGTACGCTTCCCTGACAGCCCCTCAACTAAAGAGCCGGAGCCTCCAATAAGGAGCGGAGGCGGGCCCGCCTTTCCCGAGAGCGTTGTCCCAAGAATTGTGGCTTGCACAACGGATGGCAACCAGTAATCTTGTCGGCTCTTCATCAACGAAGATGAACTTGAAGAGGCGACGTTTCATGGCTGATGAGCACACGCGGCATCCGAGATCGGGCGCCTCATCGAGAAGGCACCGTCGACCGGGCACCGCGCGTCGGAGTGTGCGGCTTCCGCTCTCATTTCTCGTGTGCTGCAGCGTGTTTGCGGTGGCATTGGCCTCCCTCGCGTACGGGCAGACGTCCGGGAAAATTTCCGGCACGGTCACCGAGGCGACGACCGGTGAGCCGCTTCCCGGCGTGCAGATCATCATCGAAGAGACGGGCCAGGGTACCGTAAGTGCCGCCGACGGCTTTTATTCGCTGCTCAATGTAAAAGCCGGCACGTACTCGGTCGTATTTCGCTTCGTCGGCTTCGCACCGACGCGTGTGGAAGACGTGCGCGTGGAGATCGACAAGACGACCCCGCTCGACGTGGCGATGCAGGAAGAGATCATCGAAGGAGAAGAAGTGGTCGTGACGGCCGAGCGTCCGCTCGTCCAGATGGATCGAACGACGACGACCTCCTACGTCGATGAGAAGCAGATCGAGGCGCTGCCGGTGGCGAACATCGGGGAGATCATCAACCTTCAGGCCGGTGTCGTGGATGGGCACTTTCGCGGCGGTCGAACAGGAGAGGTATCGTACCTTGTCAACGGCGTGCCCATCAACAATCCGCAGAGCAACACGGCCGCCTTCGACATCGAGAAGAACATGGTGTCGGGCCTCGAGGTGATTAGCGGCGTCTTCAACGCCGAGTACGGACAGGCGATGTCGGGCATCGTGAACATCGTGACCAAGGGCGTGCCGAATCGCTGGGCGGGTTCTTTCTCGGTGGAGACCGGAGCCGTCGCAAGCACTCGCGATCTGGAATTCGTCGAACGTACCGTAGCGCCGGGAGCGAATCTGACGGTCAACGACTTTCGCTCCGTTCAGGTACCCTATTACGAAGCCGCGGGCTTTCCGGGGCGCAAGGATGCGCAGCTGTCCATCGGCGGACCCATCCTACCCGACCGCTTCGGTGTCCGAATGACCGGCCGCTACTTTTATAATGAGGGCACCGTCATCGGGCGCCGGCTGTTCGCGCCATCCGATTCGTCGGAGGGTCTGAATTCCTCATCACCCCAGCAGTGGGTCATCGAATCGACGGGCGACCAGGAGTTCACGCCCGACTTCCACGAACGCTATTCGCTCAACGGCACGGCCAACCTCCAGATCGCTCCCGGCGTCCGCTTGGAGTACAATCTGATTTACCAGCGGATGAACGGGTGGAATCTCGGCGCAGGCAATTACCGGACGCGCAAGTACGTGCCCGAAGGAACGAACCACTATTACAACAACAGCCAATTCCACCTGGGCGGTCTCCATCTCGCGCTCAGCACGAATTCGTATGCCAAGGTCAACTACAGCTACATGAGGGACCGCGGGTCCTCGCGGCTCTACGACGTGCCGGATGACTTCGACGAGACCGGTCGGCTCGACGACCGCTACGTGTCGCCGCAGGTCGAGACGACTGCCGGCGTAAACGCGTTCGCGGTCGGCGGAAACGACCTCTTCAGCGGGCATGACCTGACGGAGACCCACACGCTCCAGGCGGATTACACCAACCAGCTCGACCGCGTCCACCAGGTGAAGGCGGGCGTATCGGCGCGGCTCCATCACCTGTACAACGGCAGCTACGGAATCGAGGTCAGCTCGCGTACCAGCTGGCAGCCGATGCCGGCGGTCGACGCCTATGGCCGCGACACGCTCGACACCCGGCCCTACGAGCTGGCGGCATATATACAGGACAAGATGGAGTATCAGAACCTGATCGTAAATGCCGGCCTCCGATTCGACTACTTCGAACCGGATTTCGACATCCCGGTCGACTGGACACAGGCGAATGCCCTCCGCATCCCCGAATTCGACGATGACGGCAACGCGACGGGTGATTCCCTTCTTAATCGCAAAGCAAGTCCGGCGCGCTATCAGCTCAGCCCCCGGGTAGGCATCGCATTCCCAATCTCTGCCGACGGAGTCATTCGCTTCTCGGCGGGACTGTTCTTCCAGGTGCCTCAATTAAGCATCCTCTACACGAATTCCGAATACGAAGTCAACCCGTCCGACGCGTCGACGACCTTCGGCAACGCCGCGCTCGATCCCGAACGCACGCTCCACTTTGAGATCGGACTACAGCAAGGGCTGACCGCGAGTCTCGGTTTGGAGCTGACCCTCTTCTCGAAAGACATCCGCAACCTGACGGGAGTGGAGATACGTCGCGACGTGATTACCACGAACAACTTCGTTCGCTACATCAACCGTGACGTTGGTACCTCGCGCGGCGTGACGCTGTCGCTCTTCCAGCGCCCCGTGGGTCCGATCAGCTGGGATCTCGACTACACGCTGCAGTTTGCCAACGGGACGTCGTCGAACCCTACGGAGGCGTTCGATCGCTTCCAGGCCGGCCAGGAGGACATCCTGACGCTGGTCCGACTCGACTGGGACCGCCGCCACGTGCTTACGAACAGCGTCACCTTCACGCCGAGTTCCGCGCTCACGGCCACGGTGATCAACCGATTTCAAACGGGAACGCCGTACACGACGGTGCGGGACTTCGTTACCTCGTACATCGAGAACAACGGCACTCGGCCGAACAGCTTCGTAACGGACCTGCGAGTGTATTTCCGTCCGCCTTTCCTGAATCACGATCTGAACCTGACGGTGCAGGTCGACAATCTCTTCGATGAACAAGCCCACACCGGCGTCTACTCCGACACCGGCCGCAGCGACGAGTCGGTGACGATGGAGCTCTTCCGCCGCTCGGGCACGCAGGTCGGCGGCATCAACTCACTGGACGAGTACTACGTCGAACAGTGGCGCTTTTCGACACCGCGCCGCGTCATCTTTGGCATCAACTACCGTTTCTAAATCGCGCCGCGGAATGACGACCGGCGCCTCGACTGACTTTTCGGGCAGCATGACCTTGATCACTCCTTTAGTAAAGATCACGCCCCATTACAGGATCGCGTCCCTTGTCGGCTTGATGCGATCGATACGGATCGCGTCGCTCCTGGGAATCGGACTTCTTTTGGCCCTGTTCTCCGGGCGAGGTGCAGCTGCGCAGGAGGGCTCGTCCATCCCCGACGATCTTCGCGGCTCGCAGTTCTCCGTCGCTCGCGGAATCCTCGACGGGAATCTGATCGAGACCAACTACCGCAACCACGGCGAGTTAGCGCGATGGAATGATTCGCCCTGGGGCGTATGGCCCCGGAGCGTCGGAGGGCGCCACATCGACGGCGTGGCCGTCGTCGTAGCCGGCCTAGTCCGCGGCGAGCGGGCAAAGTGGACCGCTGATCCATACAACTACTGGGCGGACGGCACCGCCGACACGCTGTTGAACCCGGTCGTCATCCACTATCGAAGCGCGGGCACCAAGCCCGGGCCTTACGGCGACATTTGGGGCTGGCTGCCGCTGCCGGGATTCCATAACGATCTCCGCAGGAATCCGATAACGAACCTTCGAGAGCCGATTCCCGCCGTCAGCGACGAACCGACGTCGTGGCCGGAATTCTGGCCCGACAAGCTGCCGGAAGAGGATTCCGGCTGGCCTGGATCGTGGAATGGCATGTTTGGCAAAGGTGTCTTCAATGCCGATCTCGAGAGCTTCTACGTAATCGACGACTATTCCGATCAGGAGTATCACATCGACGACCAGCTCGACACGCCGTTTAGTAGCTACGGCGTCTTCTATCCGGATCCCGCGGATTCGACGAAGGGTGGGATGGGTCTGCAAATGACCGTCCGCATTCTCCAGTGGGCGAACATCCTCGCCGAGGACACGATGTTTCTGATCTACCGCATCACGAACACGGGTGCGACGGACTACGGCGAAATCATCGACCTCCCGCAGGGGCCGACCAAGACCGGACTCTATTTCGCGCAGTTCGTGGACTACGGACTCGGCAACGAGGAGGGCGACGAGAATGCGGCCTTCGATCCGCTGCTCGACATTGCCTACGGTTGGGATCAGGACGGTATCGGGCAGCACATGACGGGCGGTACGTACGATCTCGGCTACACCGGCTTCGCCTTCCTGGAGAGTCCCGCCGACCAGTTCGACGGGCTCGACAACGATCAAGACGGCATCACCGACGAAGAGCGGTTCGGCGGACCGGGCATTCGGATCGAGGGGCAGCAAGAGATACGGGATTACGTAGAGGCAAACTACAATACGGCCAACTTCGCCGCCTTCTACGGCGACAACGATCAGACGTTTGAGGAGGTGCTCGCCGATCGGCCGGCCTATCGGGCCGGCGTCTGGTGGACCGGTGACGAAAACCTGGATTGGATCGGCTTCGACGACGAAAACGGTAACGGCGTGCGCGACGAAGGCGAGCTGCTGAACGACGACTACGGCCGCGACGGCCTGGGCCCGTTCGACATCGGATATCCCGGTCCGGATGACGGCGAGGCCGACGGCATGCCCACGATTCGCGAGCCGAACTTCGACGAAACGGACGTCGACGAGAGCGATCAGATCGGTCTGACCGGCTTCCATCTCAGCTCACGCCCATTTTATGAGTCCGGAACGAACCTCCAGGACGATACCTGGATGTGGACGCGCATCCGCGATTCGCAATTCGAGCTCGGCCACGAGCCCGAGGAATTCGTCGCCGACGTCGAGCCGTTCCTCAACTTCAGCTCGGGTCCGGTGGATCTGGGCCCGAACCGGACGGACTTCTTCTCCACCGCATGGATTTTCGGACAGGATGAGCAGGATTTCTTCCGGAATCGCCAGACGGTGCAGCGCATCTACAACGCCGATTACCGCTTCGCGCAGCCGCCCATCCCGCCGACCCTGAAAGCCGAGGCCGGCGACGGATATGTCGTGCTCTCCTGGGACACGCTCTCCCTCGCCAGCTACGACCGCTTTACGCAGGAGTTCGACTTCGAGGGCTACAAACTCTACAAGGGTACCGACAATCTCCTTAGTGATTCGCGCCTGATCACGGATGCCGAAGGGGTGCCGACCTTCCATCGGCCGATCGCCGAGTGGGACCTAGAGAATGGAATCCGCGGCCGCGTGCCCGTGCACGAGAACTCGGCGCTGTTCGAGCTGGGCGAGGATACCGGGCTGGAGTTCAGCTATATAGATCGGGATGTCACGAACGGTAAGACCTATTACTACGCGGTCGTCGCCTACGACCGCGGCTTCGTCCCCGATGAAACGGGTCCGAATCCGGATGCGCCGCCCATCGATCCGCAGTATAACACGTTCAATATCAGCGTAGACCAGGGCGGCGAGGTTCGCGGGCTGAGCCGCAATGCTGCGGTCGTGACGCCCCGCTCGCGAGCGGCGGGCTACATCGGTGCCAGTACGAATGAGGATCTGAGCCAACCTACCGAAGGCATCGGCACGGGATCGATCAGCGTCACCGTCGTCAACTCCGAGGAACTCGATACCGAGTCCGTGTATCGGGTTTCGTTTTTCGACTCGACGGCGACGCTCCGCGACATGTACCAGACGACGGCCTATGAACTCGTCAACGTCACCACGAATGACGTGCTGATTCCCCGGTCACCGTTCGCCGAAACGACCCCGGCCGTGGACGGATTCGTGATCGACATGTTCAATGAGGAGGCCGGGATTAATCCGGATGCTACCGGCTGGCGAGCGGAAAATGAGGATGGTGAGGTTGTCTACGGCCCGTTTGCCGGCGGACTGCCGGGATACGACTCAAACTGGTTCGTGACGATCGAGCCGGACGACTCGCAGCGCTACGTCGAGTCGCCGTTCGAATACCGGCTTACCTGGGCCGATTCGCTCTATACGACGCCCGCCCGCCGCTACTCGGATTACCTCTTCCAGGCCGAGATCCCGATCTGGTGCACAAACCTGACGACCGGAGAGGCATGCGACATATTCGTGCGCGATGACGACGAGGACGGTGAGCTCGACTTGCTTGAGGATGCACTGGTCATCTCCGACGCCGTCCTGGGCGTCTTCCGCTTCCGGCACGTGCTGTCGTTCCAGGCCTTCGGTCAGGGCAATACGCCGCCGGAAACGGGCGCCGAGATACAGATCTCAACGTTCCGGCCGTTCTCGCGGGACGACTACTTCCAGTTCACGATGAGTGAAGGGTTCGTCGACGAGGAGCTGGCAAAGAACGAGATGGATCAGATTGCCGTGGTCCCGAACCCGTACGTCGCCGCCGCCGAGTGGGAGCCGAGGACGCAGATTCAGGGCCGCGGGCCTCGGCGGATCCAATTCATCCACCTGCCGGAGCGGTGCACGATCGAAATCTTCACGATACGCGGTGAGCTCGTGCGCCGAATCGAGCACAACGGCACGGGCGGAGACGGTGCGGCCTGGTGGGATCTGATGACCGAAAACCAGCAGGAGGTGGCCTACGGCGTCTACTTCTATCACGTAAACGCCCCCGGCATCGGCGAGAAGGTGGGCAAGTTCGCGATTGTGAAATGATGAGACGAAAGCCAAACATACTGAGGTCAGAGGTCCGAGGTCAGAGGTCGGATGAGTCGACCGGGATGTCCAGCCATCTGACGTCTGACTTCTGTCCTCCGACCTCCGCCTTCGAACGGCATCGACGAATGAGACATCTCTTCTCTCTTCTCCTGGCGCTGTCGCTTACCCTCCCGGCCGCCGCGCAGAGCCGCGTAAGCACTTCGGCGGCGCAGTTCCTTACACTGGGAACGGGCGCCCGCGGATCGGCCCTCGGCCACGCCTACACCACCATCGCCACGGGAGCCGATGCATTGTTCTGGAATCCAGCCGGCTCCGCCCGCTACGGCGCCGGTGGAGAGCGTGGATCGGTGTTTTTCTCGCACTCGAACTGGCTGCTCGATACGAATTACAACGCGTTCGGCCTCGTCGTGCCCATCACGTCATCCGGTGCGCTGGGTCTGAGCCTCGCGCAGCTGGACTACGGCCGGATGGACGTGCGTACGGTCGACCTGCCGGAAGGAACCGGCGAGACCTTCGGAGCGAGCGATCTCGTCGTGGGGCTGAGTTACGCCCAGCCGCTCACGAACACCTTCTATATCGGCGGGACGGCAAAGTACATCCGCCAGGGCATCTACGACATGACGGCGAGCACGATGGCCGTCGACATCGGCTTCGTCCTCGAGAGCCGATACTTCAACGGGATGCGACTGGCCGCCTCGATCATGAACTTCGGCGGGCTGATGCGGATGAGCGGCGTCAACTCGCGCATCTTCGTAGACGTCGACCCGGCGAATGAGGGAAGCAACGATTCGCTGCCGGCCGAGCTCGAAACAACAGGGTGGGACCTTCCGCTCTCGTTCAAGTTTGGCGTGGCGCTGCCGCTGATCAAGACGAGCAATTTTCAGATCGATCTGCTCAGCGACGCCCATCAGACGAACGACAACAATCTTAACGCCGATTTCGGGGCGGAAGTCCGCTATTCGGTCGGCTCCTTCAATCTTGATCTGCGAGGAGGCTACAAGGATTTCCCCCTCGAGAACGTGACCTCGCACCTAACCTTTGGTGGCGGCGTCGACATCCGGATCAGCGGTCTTCGTTTCGGCGCGGACTACGGCTACATCCCATTCGAGCAGCTCGGCAATGTGTCGATGGTCGACTTGCGATTGGGTTTTTAACGATTGGTTTTTAACGTATTGACAATCCATCCCTGGAGGATACTCCATATAGGATTCAGGAAGAGGCTACCTCTTCCGCATATTCACTAACCTGCACCATCGGAGGTCAATTATGCGACGACTAGCTACGATGCTTATGGCTGCGGCCGTTGTCTGGCTTTATGCCGGACCGGATGCCGTGGGACAGGCCGTCCCGGTATTCTCTAGCGGCGAGTCAGCTTATCAGGGCGCGCCCAACGTGCCCCACATTTTCATGTTCGAGAGCCTGGAGGACGATACCCTCTTCCTGGGTTCCTACGGATTCACGCCCGAGGACGATACGGATCGGGATTATTCCTACTGGTCCGAGTGGCCGGGAGAAGCCTATCAGGGCGACGGTGCGCTGATGCTGGACTGGCAGCTCTTTACGGATCAGGACTGGGGTGGCTCGAGCGCGCTGCAGCATTTCCTGCCGGATACGACGGAGCAGCTCTACGACTTCTCCGACTTCACGCATCTGCACCTGTGGTACAATACACAGACGCCGGCCGATCCGCCTGCGACGTTCCGCCTCAAGCTGCACGACGCTAGTGAGGGACTGGGTACGGCCCCAACCGACGAAACGGAAGACTGGTACTCCGAATCCGGCGAGGTCTATCAGGCGCAGCCGGGTTGGAATGTCTTCTCGATTCCCCTCGAGGATCTCGGCACGGTAACGCCGGGAAGCGGCGGCTTCTCGCGCCCGGGTTGCCCGGCTGACTGCTGGAGCGGCCTGTGGGGAAACGGTGAGCTGGACCTGGACCAAATTTCCGGCTTCCAGATCGAGTTCACGGCAGGTCAGCTCGGTGAGGTCGCCGATAGCTCGACGGCAGGGGTCATCGTCTACGACGCGTTCTACGCGACCGGCGTACGCTACGACCTTCTCGAGAGCTTCGATGAAGGAAACGACGGCGGATGGGTAAACGGAACGGGAAGCCAGACCTTCACCACGCTCACCGATACGGTCGAAGGCACAGGTTCACTTCAGTGGGACTATGACGTCGTCGGGTCGGAGGACTGGGGCGGCAGCGCTGACGTGCAGGTTCTCCCGACGAGCGGCGCGCATCTCGCCGATCTCAATGATAATACCCATATCAGCCTCTTCTATAAGGTTCTGGACCCCATTGAAGGAGAAGGCAATCTCATCTTTAAGCTGCTCGACGACGACGCGAACGAAGGCGGCTACACCTGGGAGTATGCGGCTTCGGGGGTCCTGGACGACGACACGGGACGGTGGCAGCGGCTGCTGATTCCGATCAGTGATTTCCAGGTACCCAGCTGGCAGAATCCACCCGCCGGTACCGAACTTGATCAATCGGCCATCGCCGAGCTTCAGTTCCAGGTTATCGTCGGCAACGGGGCAAATGCCACGGGCTCCATCGTTCTCGACCGCATGACCTCGTACGGCGAACAGCAGAGTGACTTCGAGCCGCCTGCAGCCGTCGAAGGGCTGAGTGTTCAGGACGACGAGTTCGCCAACATCATCAGTTGGACGGACGTCGATGGCGAAGACGGTGAGAGCTACGACATCTATTACAGCCGTTCCCCGATCACGGATGTCACCGATGAGGGCGTCATGGTGGCGGCCTCGGGCGTCGAGGAAGACATGGAAGTCTACGTGCATGATCTGTACGCTCCGGTCGAAGACCAGGACGTCTCTTACTACTACGCCATGACGGCGTCGGATCAGGCCGGAAACATGTCGGAGGTGAGCACGCTCGGGAGTGCCGTTACCAATACGGCGAAGGGCATGCCGACCATTTCCCTGGATCCACCTGCGAGCTTTGCGGCCGACGGTGACCTGAGCGAGTGGTCAGGTATTACCCCGTTCCACGTCGAGCCGACGGGCGATTTCGGCTACGTCTCCTCCTCTGCCGGATTCGTCGTGGATGATGCGCAAGATCTCTCGGCGGACGTCTATATGGCGGCCGACGACGAAGCGCTCTACCTCGCCTTCGATGTGACCGACAACCTGGTCAACTTCGAGCCGGAGAATCCGGACGATCGTGGCAACCGATGGGAGTACGACAACCTCGAGCTCTTCATCGGTCTCTACGACTGGCGCGGTGCGAAGCACGAGATCTTCCAGAGTGGCGAGGAGCCGGACTACCAGTTCAACTTCTACGGCACGGAGACGCACAGCAACAGCACGGACGCCGCGATCTACATGAACGGTGATGATGACTACATCATGACTGAATCGGAGAACGGCTACGTCATGGAGATCAGACTGCCGTACGACAGTTTCGCCTTCGCCGAGGCGCCCGCCTTCTCACCCGAGAACGGCATGCGGATTCCGATGAACTTCAAGATCCACGATGAAGACACCGGGAATCAGACGCCGACGCGTGACGGAGCCCTTGTTTGGTCATTCGACGATGAGGATAACGCTCACATCTCGCCCGAGAACTGGTTCTATACGTGGATCGGCGACCAATTCGAACCGACGGCGATCGATGAGATCGGCACGGAAGTCCCCCGGGATTTCGCTCTCCATCAGAACTACCCGAATCCGTTCAATCCGACCACGCTCATTCGGTACGAGCTGCCGCGGGACGGAGAGGTGACGCTGAAGGTGTACAACGTGCTCGGACGCGAGGTCATGACCCTCGTCAACACGCGCCAGTCGCCCGGAACGTATGAGGTGAGCCTGGACGCTTCCTCACTGTCGTCGGGGACGTACTTCTATCAGCTGCAGTCGGGTGACGTTGTGCAGACGAAGTCCTTCATTCTGATCCGATAACCTCTAGCCACTGAAGATCGGGTGTGGATGCGGGGCGGTTTCCCCGCGTCCACACCCATTTTCATGTTTAGCACCTTCACCGATGCCCGCGCTCCGCGCCCTTATCACTGCCGTGCTCACCGTCGCCGTCGCTGTATCGGCTTCGGCGCAGGAAGATGCCTACCGGAACTGGCTCCGCATGCATCTGGAGGATGAGCACGGGGTTACCGGAGGGGAGTGGACGCTCGGAACGACGGAAGCGGCGGTATTTGCACTTGCTCAACCGACGAGTGGTGTTCAGGTGGATCAGGTCAGCCCAACCGGCGTGCCGTTCACTACTGGTCGTCGCTACACGATCACCCAGCCAACGGGGCAGACGTGGGATCGAACGGTACGATTCCACATCACGCAGCCTATAGAAGAGGGCGACGCGCTACTTCTTGCCGTGTGGCTTAGGCACGCGTGGCCGTCCGATGTGGTGGGACGAGTCGAAACGGTTTTCGAGCAGTCAGCCGATCCGTATACAAAATCGTTGGCCGAATCCTACAGCGTCGCCAGAGAATGGGGAATGTACCTCATCCCTTTTGAATCACTGGACGAATACGGCGCCGGCGAGGCCCGATTTCAGCTGCAGATGGGCTTCCAGAGTCAGATCATCGACGTTGGAGGCCTTGCCGTCCTGAATTATGGGTCTGACATTTCCGTCAGCGAGCTGCCGACGGTCATACCTGCGCAGGCGGCTTATGGTGGTCACGCTCCGGACGCCGCTTGGCGGTCCGCCGCGGAGGCACGTATAGCGGAGCACCGGATGGGGGTCATTCGCGTGACGGTTCGCGATTCGAACGGTGAGCCCGTTCCCGGCGCCGACGTGCAGGTGGAGATGAAACGGCATGCGTTCGGCTTTGGGACCGCCGTCAACAGCGGTATTCTCATCGGCCCCGGGCGCGTCGCCGATTACAGTACGCGGCTAGCCGATCTCACCGGTGATGGACGGACCTTCAACATCGCCGTCCTCGAAAATGCCCTCAAGTGGCCGCAGTGGGAAAGCAACTGGCCGCTCTCGAAGGAAAACAAGGTCATCGCCGTCACGTGGCTCATCTCGCGCGGTATGGACGTCCGCGGGCACAACCTCGTCTGGCCGGGCTGGGATTGGCTCCCCGACGACCTCGAATCTAACCAGGCGAATCCCACCTACATCCGCGATCGAATTCAGGATCACGTCGCCGAGATCGCCGGCTACTCGGGACTGAAGGGCGTGATCCGCGAGTGGGACGTGGTCAACGAACCGACGCACGTGACCGACCTCCGCGACGTCTTCGCCGGAACGGCCGGTTATCCAACCGGAGAAGAAATCTATGCGGAGTGGTTCGAATGGGCGCGGGAGGCAGATCCCGAGGCGCGGCTTTTCGTCAACGACTACAGCATCATCAGCACCTACGGCGCGGCCCCGGCCGCGCGCAGCTATTACAAGCAGCTCATCGGCGACCTCGTGGATGCGGACGCGCCGCTGGACGGCATCGGCGTGCAGGGCCATATGGGCGATCCGCTGACGCCGATCGACACGCTTTACAAGGTGATCGACGAGCTCGCCGCCTTCGGCAAGCCGATCAGCGTGACCGAGTACGATGCGGCGGGCGTCGAAGAAGAGATCGCCGGCGATTACATGCGCGATTTCCTGACGCTCGTGTACAGCCATCCGGCCGTCGAGAGTTTTCTAATGTGGGGCTTCTGGGACGGCTCGCACTGGCTCGACGATGCGCCGCTTTTTCGTGAGGACTGGACGCTCAAGCCCTCCGGGGAAGCATTCCTGAATCTCGTCTTCGATGAGTGGTGGACTTCGCTCGCCGGCGATACCGACGACGAGGGCGGATGGATCGGCCGCGGCCATTCCGGCACGCACGAGGTGTCGGCCTTGGTGGGTGGTGAGACGATCGTGCAGGACGTCGAGGTGACGGCATCCGATACGGTCCACGTCGAGTTGACGACGACCTCGACAAGCCGCGAGGCCTCCGAGCGGCCGGCGACCTTTACGGTCGCGCCCAACTATCCCGATCCGGCCGCCGATCGCACCCGGCTCGACGT
>CAZQAS010000046.1:0-4010 GCA_964591285.1 uncultured Rhodothermales bacterium | reverse complement strand
AGCCTCATGACTTCTTTCCGGGTTCTTTCGGCGGCACTCGTCGCCATTTTCTGCTTCATCTCGGTGGGATTGGTCCAGGCGCAGACGACGACTACGTCCCATATCCGGCTGAATCAAATCGGGTTTTACCCCGAAATGCCGAAGATCGCCGCCGTCGTCGATGCGCCGTCGGACGAATTCTACGTGGTCACGTCCGACCTCTCCGACACGCTGTTTGAAGGCAGTCTCTCCGGTTCCAAGACGTGGAGCGCGGCACAGGAGACGGCACGGCTCGCCGACTTCACCGAGCTCGAGACGACCGGGGAATACGTCGTCGCGGTGCCGGACCTGGGCATCTCGTATCCGTTTTCGATCCGCTCGCACGTACATCAGGACGTCGCACGGGCGGCGCTGAAGGCGTACTATTTTCAGCGCGCGTCGACAAAGCTCGAGCCGGCCTATGCCGGACGATGGAGCCGCCCGGCAGGGCACGCAGACGATGAAGTGCTGATCCATCCCTCAGCGGCTTCGGACGGCCGCCCGGCCGGGACCGTCATCTCCGCGCCGAAAGGCTGGTACGATGCGGGCGACTATAACAAATACGTCGTCAATTCCGGGATTTCGGTCGGCACGATGCTCATGCTCTACGAGCATTACCCGGACTACTTTGGCATGCTGGAAGCGAACATCCCCGAGAGCGGCAACGGCGTGCCCGATCTGCTGGACGAGACCCTCTGGAATATCCGCTGGATGCTCGACATGCAGGATCCGGGCGACGGCGGGGTCTATCACAAACTGACCACGCCCAATTTCGAGGGCGCCGTGATGCCGCACGTCGCGAATCAGCCGCGATACGTCGTGCAGAAGGGGACGGCGGCGACGCTCAACTTTGCGGCCGTGATGGCACTTGGCGCGCGCATCTTCGACGATTTCGAGAGCGAGCTGCCGGGCCTCGCCGACTCCATGCTGACCGCCGCGCAGGCCGCGTGGAACTGGGCGCAGATCAATCCGGAATGGCCGTACGACCAGGGCGATCTGAACCAGGAGTTCGATCCGGACATCAACACGGGCGCCTACGGCGACGGCAGCTTCTTCGACGAATTCCGGTGGGCGGCCGCTGAGCTGTTCATCACGACGGAGCAGGACAGTTTCGTCGTGATGTATCCACCATGGAACGCCGGCAATCTAAACGCTCCGGGCTGGCCTTACGTCGACCCCCTCGCCTTCGTCTCCTTGGCGCATCACGCGGCGGAGATCGACGACGTGGTAGACACCGACGAAGTCGAGCAGCGCCTCACCACGCTCGCGAATTCGTACCTCAACCTGAAGCGGGAGTCCGCGTTTGACATCGTCATGGGCCGATCGGGCGATTTCTATTGGGGAAGCAACTCGCTGGCGGGCAATCAGTCCATGATGCTGCTGCAGGCCTACCGCATAACGGACGATGCGCGCTATCTTGAGGCGGCGCTGTCGAATCTGGATTACCTGCTAGGCCGCAACGCGACCGGCTTCTCCTTCGTTACCGGAAGCGGGGACCGCACGCCGATGAACATCCACCATCGGCAGTCGCAATCGGACAACATTGCCGATCCGGTGCCCGGATTCCTCGTCGGCGGGCCCAACAGCGGGCGGCAGGATGGGTGCACCTATCCCTCGACGCAGCCCGCGAAGTCGTACGTCGACGTCTGGTGCTCTTACGCCAGCAACGAGGTGACCATCAACTGGAATGCGCCGCTGCTTTACGTTTCCGGCGCGCTGGAGGCGACCCTATCGCCAACCGGCTTACCGGTCTCAGTCGAGCGGAGCGGCAGGGTGGAGACCGAGGCGCCGATGCGGTTCGAGACCTATCCGAATCCCGCCGTCGGACGGACGCGTGTGCGTTTCGTGCTGGATCGAGACTCGCGCGTGACGGTACGAGCGTTCGACGTATTGGGACGGGAAGTAGCGCGCATCGTGAACGGAACCGTGCTGTCGGAGGGTGTGCACGAAGCCGACCTCGACGTCGGCGACCTTCCGGCCGGATTGTACGTGCTTCGGGTGGAGGCGGACGAGACGGTCCGCACCCATACGGTGGTCGTCGCGAACTGATGCGCGCCGGTCCGGTAGTCTCTTCTTGAATCCCGCCGAACGAACGAAAGGTTGATGGATGTGGCAGATGGATAGCGAGATGAGATTGAATACGTCCTACATACTGGCTTGCGTACTGCTGTGGGCGATTGCGCCTACCGGCGTCGCTGCGCAGGAGGGAGGGGGCGCTGAATCCTCCGACGTCGTGCTCGTCCGCATCAACGGCGATCACATCACGGCCGAGCGCTTTACGAAGACGTACCTCTCCTATCTCCTCGCCACCGGACGCAACGACGCGCTCGAGGAGCGCAGACACCATCTGACGAATCTCGTCGCCACCTATGTGCTCGCCGACGAGGCGCGCTCGCGCGGGTACGACGAAGATCCCGCCTTTGCACAGTACGTGGATGTGCAGAGGAAGCTGGCCGTCGGCGGACGCTACTTCGACGTCGCGATGGTCGATTCGCTGCGCCCGCCCTCCGGCGAGGAGACGCGGAGCGTGTACAGCGCAACCAAATCGGAGGTCGAGCTGCGGCACCTCTACTTCCGTGATCGCGCCCGCGCGGATGCAGCACACGAGCGCCTGGAAGCCGGCGAGGACTTCATCGACCTGGCCAACGAGACTTTTGACACGGCGGGCTACGATTCGCTGGCCGGCTATCTGGGATGGGCATCGTACTGGGATCTAGATGCTGCCATCGCTGAGGCCGCCTTTGAGCTGCCGGTCGGGTCCTACTCGGAGCCCGTCCGCTCCCGGCAGGGCTGGCACGTCCTGTGGGTGGATGACCGGAGCACGAGCCCGCTGCTGACCGAGGACGAATTCGCCCGCCACCGTGCGTCGATCGCCGGGAGGGAGGAGATCCGGCGCCATCGCCTGGCGGGGGATCGGCTCGTTCGAGCGATCATGAACGAGGTCGAGATCGACATCGACCGGGAAGCGGCGCGGCAGATCGCGGAAGCCGTGCGGCGGGTGATCGGAGACGATGAAGGTGGAGGTGCGGACGCTGATCCGAGCCGAGATGCCCTTCGCCGGCTCGAGGATGAAGAAATAGAGGCGATGCGTGCCGAATTTACGCCGGAGACCGTCGTGGCGAGCTATCGGCTCGACGGCGAGGTCCACGAGCTGACCGCGGGGATGTTTTTCCAGTGGATGCCGGAGCTGCCCTTCGATGAGCTGCGCCTGCGGCCGATGGCCGCGCTCGGCCGGTCCCTGCGCAATGAGGTGCTTGCACGGAAGGGAAATCAGGCCGGACTCGAAGACGATCCGCTCGTGACCGAGACGGTGCAGCACCTGGCAAACACGTACCTGGCCCATGAGCTGCGCGATCGTCTACGAACCGAGGCGGCCGTTGAGCCTACCGACGATGAAATCCGCCGCGCGTACGAAACGCTCGGTTACCGCGAGCTGCGCGCCGTCGAGGCGGACTACTGGCGCATTCGCTTCGACAGCTACGCGGATGCTCAGGCCGCGCTCGATGAGATCCGCGCCGGCAGCGTCGCGCCGGAAGAGCTGGATGGCTACGAATTCGCCGAAGGCCGCGACGTGCGTGATCATGAGCTGGGCGGCTACATCCGCCGCGCCCCGCTCGAGACGCCGGTCGTCGTATGCACGCAGGGTTCTGCGTGCTCCGTGCTGCGCGTCGCCGACCGCGAGCAGATCTATGCCTCGTTCGACGAATTGAAGGATCAGATCGCTGAGGATCTTCGGACGCACTTGCCCGAGGTGAAGCTGCTCGACAGCCTCCGGCAGGAGGTCCGCGTCGACGTCGACGAGGAACTGTTTGAGCGCATGTGGCGGCGCACCACCGAGACGGCAGACACACGGAGGAACGGAACTCCGGCCATGCCGGACGGCACCGATGACTGAGCGGGGAAACGGACCGGTGTCGGAGGGTGGATCGAATCGCGGATTGGATCGAGGATCAGATCACGGATCGGATCGCGCCTCCGATCGCAATGTCGAT
>CAZQAS010000045.1:17596-22780 GCA_964591285.1 uncultured Rhodothermales bacterium | reverse complement strand
AGGCGAGCACGATGTTGATCGCGCCCATCACGTTCTGCACGCCGTGGCTGTGATGTTCGATGCCGCGCGCGTGCATCAGGAAGCTCGATTTCGCCGTGCCCCACATCTCCGCCGCCTCGCGAATCGCGCGCTCGGAAATGCCGGTGACCTCAGCGGTGCGGCGTGGCGTCCACTGCTGTACGTGTTCGGCGAGGTCGTTGAATCCGACGGTGTGCTGCTGGATGAAATCGTGATCGAGCCAGTCGTTCTCGATCATCAAGTGAAGGATGCCGTTGAACAGGGCGACGTCCCGCCCCGGCTTGATCGGCATGAAGACGTCGCACGTACGGGCGATCGGCGTCAACCGCGGGTCGACGACGATCACCTTGGCGCCCCGTTCGCGCGCCTCCCAGACGTAGTCGGTCGTGATCGGTGCGCACTCGGCGACGTTCGCGCCGCTTATCCAGACGACGTCGGCTCCCAGGATGTCCGTCCAGGGATTCGCCGCGCGATCGACGCCGAAGGCCTTTTTGTTGCCCGCGGCGGCGCTGACCATGCAGAGCCGCCCGTTGTAGTCGATGTGCGAGGTTCGAAGACACATGTGCGCGAACTTGCCCATCAGGTACGTCTTCTCCGTGGTGAGGCTCGCGCCGCTGAGCATCGCGAAGGCGTTGGGGCCATGCGCGGATTGGATCCGCTCGATCTCGCCGGCGACGCGCCGGATGGCCTCATCGTAGGGCATCTTGCTGAAACCCGATCGCGCGTTTGGGTCCTTTCGGTAAGCGTGCAGAAGACGGTCTGGATGGGCGTTCTGCAGGTAGCGCTTTACGCCTTTCGGACAGAGCTTCCCCTTGTTGAAGGGAAACTCGTACCACGGCTCGAATCCGACGACGGTGTTGTCTTTGACTTTGAGCTGGATGCCGCACTGTTGGCCGCAGAAGCAGCAGTGGGTCTTCACGAGGCGATCCGGCCGCAGAGCCGCGTCTGCCCGCTCGCCGCGCATGTAGGCGAGGTGCGGACCGAAGGTCTCGATCATTTCGACGTCCAGCGGGGGTACTTCGGGCATGGGAATAGGCGTAGGGTCAGAAGGGCGGACGGTCCGCTCAGTTCAGAAATCCTTGTCAAAGGTGAATGTCGTGACGAATGGGGAGCGATTTACGGGTGATAATTTCGGGCGTCTTCCTCGCCGAGCGGTCCCTCGCCGATGCCCGGGTTGGCGTATTTCGGCGTGGGGACCGGGCGGCCGTCGGCTTTGATGGGCGTTCCACCGCGGCGGCCGTGCCAGAGCATTCCCTGGGCGGCCGCCAGCGTGGCGCGCCGACAGGGCGGGCAGATCCACTGGTAGTGCTCGACCTCGCCGTCGTCGATCTCGTAGCGGTAGCCGAGCTGCCGCTCCACCTCGATTAGATCCTCGACGTGCATCTGTGAGGTAAAGGCGGCGCCGCAGCGCCGGCAGTGCGCGTGCGCCTCCTTGCTGCCGACGTCCTTGTAATAGCCGACGCCGAGCTGGGCGGGCCGCTGGAAGACGTGGAAGAACTTCCCGAAGGGCAGCCAGATGAAGGTGCCGATCACGGTGATGGCGTGCAGGATGGCGATGAAATTGAACGCAAAGCCCTTCATCCAGGTGTAGCTGGCAGTCAGCATAAGGCCGGTCAGGCTGACGGCGAAGAGCAAGATGAGCGGCATGAAATCCTCCGCGTAGCGCTGCACGGCCGCCGCGCCTTCGTCGCGCATCCGGCGCCGCATCGCCAGCATTACGCCTGCGATCACAAGGAAGGACGACCACACCAGCCCGTGAAACATGAAGAACGCGATGGGAGAGTAGGCCGGAAATGCGAACGTCTCGAAGCCGAAGATCGCCACGCGGTACCACTCCGGGTTTCCTTCGACCGGAACGAAGTAGAGCCATCCGAAGACGAGCGGGAAGGTAATGAGCACCGCGATGATGCAGCCCCACATGATGAGCAGGTGGGTGAGCCCGCGCAGCCGGTCCCGCTTAAGGATGAATCGATTGGCGAGGACCTCCGAGCCGACGCGCTGAAACCATGTGGCGGCGTTTCGCAGCCGAAACCCTCGGCGGAAGAATGCCTGCCATCCGCGCCGCCAGTAGAGGCCGGTCGGCGGCCGCTGCAGCCACATCGCGTAGCGGTACGTGAGGCCGAACGTGGCGAACAGCACCGCAAACGTGTAGGCGACGAGCGCCGCGTCGAAGTGCGCGAGATTCCGCGACCCGATGAGGATCAGCACGCCCAGGATCGCAGTCATGAGAAGTCCCCATGCGGCCGCCTTAACTGACTCGCGCCCGATGTGGGTCATGGGACTAAAACTCTTCGAAATTGTGGTAAACCAGGGAAGGACACCCCGGCGCACGACGTGGGGCTGAGTCTGCAGACTCCTATAACATAACAGAATCAGAGATTGCTGCTGTTATTCTGCCGTAACAGGGAGACGAATGAGACCCTGGGGGCGATAGTCAAGAACTCACTCCGCCGGCAGCGCCCGGGCGAGCCACTCCCGCAGCGCGTGCTCCGGCAGGGCACCGACGAACTCATCCGCCACTTCGCCATCGATGAACAGCTTCACGGCCGGAATCCCGCGGACACCGAAGTGCCGCACGAGATCCGGATAGGAGTCGGCGTTGATCTTGACCAGACGCCACTTCCCGCCGCTTTCCTTTGCCAGTTTGTCGAGCGTTGGACTGAGCACACGGCATGGTCCGCACCACGGCGCCCAGAAATCGACGAGAACGGGTTTGCGCCGGCTCGTCTCGATGACGTCCTCTTGAAAACGCTTGTCTATCTCAGGCATGGCGAGTCACATTCATAACGGTTTTCATAGTGGTTTCCGGGTAGGGAATCGTGCGTATGGTCCCGAAGATTGTCTGAACGGTCACGCGGGCGAGAGAGCCCTGGCTTTGCGTTCCTCCAACGTGCGCTCGGCCGCAGCGACAGCCTCGTGCACTTCGAGAAAGAATCGCTCATGACCGATCCGTTCAACGAGCCCCGCCTTTTCGAGTACGTCGCGCACGGGCCCTTTCATCCCGGAGACGAACAGTTCGATGCCGCGTCGCTGAAGATCCTCCACGAGCTCTCTTAGTGCGTGGACGGCGGTTGAATCTATCCGGTTGATGGGGAACGCGTTGATGATGACGGCACCGAGGGCGTCGTCCTGTTCATCCAGCTCCTCGATCGACTCCTTGAAATACGTTACGTTGGCGAAGTAAAGCGAATCGTCCATCCGGAAGACGACGATGCCGTCACGCGTTTCGGCTTGTGGGTTGCGGGCGATATTTCGATAGGTGCTGGAGCCCGGAAGGCGGCCTTCAATCGCCACGTGCGGCCGCGAGCTCCGGTGGATCACCACGATCAGCGAAGCCGCTACCCCGACGAGGATGCCTTGTTCGATGCCCAAACCGAGCGTGGCGACGAAGGTGACCATCATCATTGCGAAATCGCGGCGATCCACTCTCCAGAGGAAGCGCGCCTCCTTCCAGTCAAACAAGCCGGAGACGGCGACGATCACGATGGAGGCGAGGATGGCCGTCGGCAAATGGTAGAACAGCGGCGTGAGGAAGAGCAGCGTGAGGGCGATGATTGCCGCGCTGAAGATGCCGGCGAGCTGCGTCCGCGCGCCGGCGTCGGAGTTGACTGCCGTCCGCGAGAAGCCGCCCGTCGTCGGGAACGCCCGGAAGAAAGCGCCGACGACATTCGCCAGGCCGAGGCCGATCAGCTCCTGATTGGCATCCACCGCATATCGATTCTTTGAGGCGTAGACCTTTGCGACGGCGATCGATTCCATGAAGCCGACGAGGGCGATCACGAGGGCCGTCGGGAGGAGGTCTCGGTAGTCGGATGCGCCTACCTCCGGTACAACGAAGGATGGAAGACCGCGAGGCACCTCGGCGACGATCCGGACCCCCGCCGCCTGGAGATCCAGCAGCCACACGAGCGCCGTGGACACCGCAACGGCGATCAGCGCTCCTGGAATCGCACGGCTCACTTTCCGCAGAATGATGAGGAGCGTAATGCCTCCCAGGCCGATCGCGAGCGTGGGCCCGTGGATACTGCTTGCCTGCTCGACCGCGCTCCAGATGATCTCGTGGATGTAGTGCGACCGCGCGATGTCCACGCCTAGCAGGTGCTTGAGCTGGCTGAAGCCGATGATGAGCGCCGCCGCGCTCGTGAATCCGGCCAGTACCGGATGCGACAGGAAATTCGTGAGGAAGCCGAACCGCGCAAGGCCCAGAACGAACTGGATGATGCCCACCAGCAGCGCGAGCCCGATAGCCAGCGCGACGTACCGCTCCACGTCGCCCCCCGCAAGCGGCGCGACGCCGGCGGCCGTGAGCAGCGATACGATGGCGACAGGCGCCACGGAGAGCTGCCGCGACGTACCGAAGAGTGCATAAACGGTGAGGGGGACGATCGCCGCATACAAACCGTAGATCGGCGGCAGACCGGCGATTAGCGCATACGCCATACCCTGGGGAATGAGCATCACGCCAACCGTCACGCCGGCCGACAGGTCGCCCTGCAGATCTTCTCGCCGGTAGGTTCGCAGATGTGCTATGAGCGGGAGTCTTATTCGGGACATCCGCTATCAATGGAGTCTGCCTGCGTCGAACCGCTGGTCGTTCCCGGGGGTGCCTCAGTGGCCGGCCGCTTGC
This sequence comes from uncultured Rhodothermales bacterium, assembly GCA_964591285.1. Lineage (GTDB taxonomy): Bacteria > Bacteroidota > Rhodothermia > Rhodothermales > VXPQ01 > CAZQAS01. The sequence goes on along the minus strand of CAZQAS010000045.1, from coordinate 18,135 downwards.
GGTTATAACGGACCTCGACGCGCTGAAGTTGTCCGGTAGGATCGGGCGAGAGAACCGCCAGGATGAGCCCGCCCGACCGCTCGGTAATCTCGAAGGACATCGAGGCGCCCGACGGCGAGTCGATGAGCGTGCCCTTTCCGGAGCTTCCGGCCGGACCGTCCTCTACATACGTGCCCTCCAGGTAGAACATGAATCCGTCGGAATCGATCATGCCCGTCAGCGACTCCCCACAGCGCTCGAGCGTGAGCGTCGACGGCGTACCGGAAATCACGCCCGTGTAGGATCCGGTCAGTGATTGCGCGGCGGCACTCTGGTGTGCTCCGAGGCTAGCGAGGAGGAGAAGCAGTGTCGCCATCGCCGAACGAAGCGCGCTTGTCACGGAACGAGGTCCTGTTTCGAAGCGGTTCATGAAACGATGCAGTCCCTTGCTGAAAATGTACACGCGATTTTCCTGAGGGATCGGATCATCACCAGGTAAGATACGAATCACTTCCTCCCCTACATCCTTCTTCCGAAATCCCTTGCATGATGCGGAGCTA
>CAZQAS010000045.1:16381-17496 GCA_964591285.1 uncultured Rhodothermales bacterium | reverse complement strand
CTGGAGGACGCGACGGCCGATTCGCGTCGGCTTGTCGAGGTCTACTCGGCCGGTGATGATTTCACGCGGGAGCGTGAAGCCCTGCACTTGCGCGCGCGCCTCGAAGGACTCCTGCGGCAGGTCCAAGAGACCGGCTCCGAGCTGTCGAAGCTCCGTGAGGCAGCAGAACGAGTGCGCGAGAATGATGCCTCGTGATGGCGCCGCCACCGATGCGTCGTTTAAGTACGGGGCGTGGCTGACGGGCCCCGGCTCGAGTTTTCATCAACGAGATCTTGACGTCGATTGATGTTGCGCAGTGGACCGCCTGGCAAGGTGACGGCGGCGTGATTGATCTCCGCGACGAAGTCGTGCACGGCGCGATGCCCGCCGTCGAGGTACGCCGAAAGTTCCGGAAGGAGAGCTCGGTGGTAGCATCCGCAGAGCGGGTGCAGGCGCCCGCCATTCTCCTGAGCCAGAACTGCCTCCACGCGTGGCGTGCGCGCGGCAAGCAACCGGCGCAGCGCCTCGGGGGTCACGAAGGGCATGTCGCACGCGACCACGATTAGCCAGGACGAATCGGAGGCGAGCATCGCGGCGTGGATACCCGCCAGCGGCCCGGCATCCGAGAAGTGATCCTGCACGTAGCGCACGTTTGAGAGCGGATAGGATCTCGGGTCCATGCCCACGCTGACCAGGACGGTCGGGCATATGGCGGCGACCGAATCGACGACGCGTTCGATCATCGAGCGGTCCTCAATACGATGCCGCGCCTTGTCCTCACCGAACCGACGGCTTCCGCCCCCGGCGAGCACGACACCCGTGACGTCCGCGTCGATCATTGGTTCGGATCCTGATCGGCCAGCGGATGCGGGAACGCGTCCTCATCATCCGGACGCTTGTGCAGGCACTCGAAATCCTTCTCGATCGTGACGGTTAGCTCGCCGGTTTCGCGGAGTGGATGGGTGCTTTCGAAGCCGACGCGATCGGATTCCGCCCAACTGTCAGCCCATTTCCGCGGCATGAGTACCGAAAGTCGTTCGCCGTCGTACTCGGGGATCAACCCCTCCACCTCGGTCGACGTCTCCACGGAATAGACGAGGCATCGCCCGTCCGGAAATCGGAGCGTCTCTTCGATG
>CAZQAS010000045.1:4605-16281 GCA_964591285.1 uncultured Rhodothermales bacterium | reverse complement strand
CTCCACGGAATAGACGAGGCATCGCCCGTCCGGAAATCGGAGCGTCTCTTCGATGCTGCCGTGTTCGGTGAAGGCGGTGAGCTCGGATTGCGTGAGCCGAAGCCGGATTGACTGGCCTTTGATGCGAAGCTTCATGTGTCGACGTGTTGTGTGGATGCGGGTTGAGGTATGGTCGAACGGATTCCGATGGGCTCGCATCGATAACTCAAATCGATAAGACGCGATTCGATCATCTATCGAACCTGCAACTCGACGGCCACACCTTCCCAGGTGCCGTCCCGCGCCGAGTACTCGCCCACATGGAGCTCGACGGCGCCAGTCGGCCCATCCTCGAAGGCCATCGAGTAGTAGCCCCATGCTTCGAGCCAGGAGGTCGCCGTTGTGAATGTGTCGGCCACCTGTTCGTTGCCGTGCTCAAGGCGTGCAACTACGTTTGCCTCGAACGTGCGGGCATAGCCGACGACATCCAACGGATAAGAAACCAGTCCGGCCCTCGGGCGGATGACCACGACGCGATCGTCCGCGACGGCGAGCGGCGGCAATGGTTCGCCGCCCGGGCGCAGGTCGACGACGATGCGGGCCGGGTCATCGACAGTGTGGACATAGGCGTCGGCGGCCTCGCCCAGGTGGAGGTCGACGAAGATCCACCGGCCTTCGGCCGACAATACGGCGTAGGCCCGTTCGGCCAGAGGCCCATCGAAGTCGGTATCGAAGGCGGCCGAGTCGACGGACTGCACGTCCGGTAGTTCGACGCGGACGATGCCGTGTGAACGCATGTACTCCGCACGAACCGCTCCCGTGGACTGCGCGGGGCGTTCATCGGCCCCAGAGATATCGAGTACGACCCGCTCACAGTCCTCGTGCACCGACCAGCGCATGCCGGCGAGTTGCAGGTCGCCGGGACCGGCGGACGATTCCACCGGGATCGAACCCTCACTGACGAATCGCTCCTGTTCGGGGCACACCGCTTCAGCAGATGGGTCCGAAAGCTGGTCCGAGTCGTGGGCTGGATGCTGGGCCGATTCCTGGCTCGAATCCTGGGTCGATTCGGGGCCTCGATCCCCCGCATTGTCGCCGCAGGCGAGGACGGCAACGGCGAGGCACGCGGTAAGATATACAGCCGATGACCTCAGGTACATTGCGGATGGACGGGTGATTGCAGCGTTAGAAGGATACGTTGACGGGGGAGGCTCGTTTCGGGAATGAAACGTCCGAGACCCGACGAGAGGTGACAGGTCGCGTATATTATCACGCGAGGCGACGGTGCATTACGATCCCACGGTGAGTCGTCTACGCCGAACTCGAATTTGAAACGATCCGTCGCTGACGCGCCACGGAAACTCCATGGAGATCGAAGAGCGGACCATCCGGAGCCTCGGGGACCTGATCGACTCGGTCACGCCGTCCGAGCCGGACCCCACGACGGGCCGACGCCGCGATGCCGGCGTTTATCATGGAGCGGCGTCATCCGACCACGCGCTGCTAACGTCGCTGGATCGGCTCGGCGGGACCGATCCGCCGCACACGAAGCGGCGTCTCGAGGCGCACATCCTTCGCAATTTTGCCCGGTACTCGCGTCCGTACCTGCAGTCGACGCCGGTGAACGACTGGGAGCTGCTCGTGGTGGCGCAGCATCACGGCGTGCCTACGCGGCTGCTGGACTGGTCGTATTCGCCGCTTGTGGCTGCGCACTTCGCCACGACGTCGGCTCACGAGGGAGAGGCATGCGCGATCTGGCGGCTAGAGTGGCAGAAGATCCACCAGGCGTACGGAATCGATACCCTGGCTCTCCGCATTGAGGACATATCAGACCTGGAGCTGCTCGACGGCACCGAAGGGTTCACCGTTTGGGATCTATTTCGCCACACGGGCCGGAATTTCTCATTCCTGATCGAGCCGCCCTCGCTCAATGAGCGGATCTTCGCGCAGGCGGCAACCTTCACGATCTGCACGGACACGTCCCGATCGTACGAGACCTTTCTCGCCGACGAGGGGCTCACAGCGTCGCTCACGAAGTACGTGATTCCGGCCGACGTGACAGCCCACGTGCGCGATCAGCTCGATTTGGCCGGCGTCGAGGAGCGATATCTCTTTCCCGACCTCGACGGCGTAGCTGCGTCCATCCGGCGTTATTACGCCTGATCGTACGTGTCGTCCTTATACCTATCCCTCAGAATGCACGTATTCTCGGTGATCCAGTGGATCTCCGCTCAGGCTGCGGATGGTCCGTCCGACGTGGAGATCGCGGGACGTTTGGTCTGAGAACGGTGGGCGGGTCGCTGTTGCGCACACGCGCGCACGACCAGCAGTGATGCGGGCGTCGCGAACGCAAGCCGCTTCAGAGGCTCGGTGAAGATCGAGAAGTCGACCCCCCAAACGTCGGATGCTCCCGCGAGTATGAGATCATATCCGGTCCATGCTTCGCGGACAGCCGCGTCCACAGGGTCATCGCTCTCCACGACTTTGAGGCGGACGCGTCCATCTGAGAGATCTTCAACCAGATCCGACCAACCCGTGCCAGGCGCGGCATCCGGACGGTTCGGCGCGATCACATGGAGCACGGTGACCGACACGTCCGTGCTGTGTGCGATGCGGGCCGCAAGATCAAGCGCCCTCCGGTCGTGCCGGCCCCCATGGAAGGGCACGAGAACACTCCGGACTGGGCGGAACCGTCGGGAGAGGAATACCGCCACGTCACACTCAGCACGCTCGAGAACGCCACCGACCGGGCCGGGCTCACTGTCGTCGTGAACCATGGGCCGATGCCATCCCATTAGGATCAGATCTTTGGACTGCTCTCGAGCAGTCGTGAGAATCCCTTCATCGACGCGTGCGCACGTGATTTCGAGCGCTTCGATCGCGTCGTCCTGCTCTTCGCGCATCAGCGGAGCTAGCGGATGCTCGTCCGTTTCGTCGCTTCGAGACGCCCAGTCTCGCATGGGGGGCTCACCTGGGCTCGATTCATTCTCGAGGCGGCAGTGCAGCGCCGTCACGCGCAGCTTCTCACGCTTCGCGAGCAGTCGCGCGATGCGGAGCATCTCGGGACCGGACGTCGAAAGCGCTACGGGAATGAGGACGGAATATGGCTGCACGTGTGACCGGAAGCGTAATGAATTCAAGTGTATGGACTAAAGGATACGAGCAGCGAAGTGCGCGGATTCCGCATCCAACAATACATTCATGTTTGCCCGATCACGCCAACTGCTCTCAGTATTGAATCAGACGGCGGCATCTCGCAGATTTTGCCAGTTGTCGGATGGCGACCGTCGGACGTGCCGGCGAGATGCGTCACTCCCAGAATACAGGATTCCAACTCAGATCTGCACTGCGATGTGCGTCTTCTAGCCGCCGGCCCGCTTCGTGAAGTGCCTCCGGCGCTGCCTGTTCCTCGATGGCCGGGAACAGCGTGCGCTCCTCAAAGCGGATGTGGGCTTTCATCATCTCGGACAATTCCTCGAGCGCCGATCCGACGTCGTTCACCGCCTCACGGGCGCTGATGACCAACCCCTCGATTTTGCGATGTTCGTCGAGCATGCGGTCCGCCAGGTCGCCGGCCTCCATCTCCGACATAAGCGGCAGAAGCAGTTCCTCCTCTAGCTCGAAATGGGTCGAGAGGTGATCATCCCAGAAATTCGCCACGTATGCGGCGATTTCGCTCGGAGGGGACTCGTTTTGCAGCCCCTTCCGGATGCGAGCGGCCACGGTAAGGCCTTCGTAGTGATCATGTGAGAGGGGCTGGAGATGTTCGCTGCGTTTCATGCTATTCGCCGTTGGCTAGCTCGCTCGTGATCGACCACACCTGCACACCCCTGCCCTCCAGCTCTGCGTCAATGCGCAGATGTCCGGCATCCGCAGTAGTGGTCCGATGCTCATCCGTGATGAGTTCCCGTAGTGAGTAGCGGCCGTCCGACATCGCGACATCGACGTTCGCGGGTTGTGCCGCCGTGTTGTAGTTGATCAAGAAGAGCAGGTACCCGTCTTCGGCCGTATGCAGTCGGGCGATCACCGGCGGGTTCGCAGCGCCGTCGAGGGACGTCGTTACCGGCTTCTCGATGCCGGCCCAATCCGCCAGACCACGAATAAACGCGGCGTTGACCGCCGGGAGCTCGAACGCGCCGGTGCTCGGACCGCCCGTGTTGATAGTTTCCTTCCCTGCGCTCTCGTCCTCCGGCGACGGCGCATCACCGGTGCCCGTCATCTCCCTCTGGTGCGTCGCCGCACCGAGAAACGAGCCGATGAAGAGCGTCTCACCCTCTCCATACTGTGCACTGACGACGGCCGGCGCGCCGTTCAGCGTCGCGAGCACGCGTGCCTCGGATGAGAGCGGCCGCACCGTGTTAGCGAACATCAGACCCCGCAGGCGATCGCCCTCCGCGAGTTGTGCAAGGGCAGGATGTGATGCGTCTTCGATCAACATCTCTGCCTCGTCCACCGTCCACGCGTCTTGCTCCCTTACGCCGAAGACCTCGTGCAGTCCGAGGCCGGGCAGGATCTCCGAGGAATAGCCGCGCTCGTCGTTCCAGCCAAGACGCGCCTCGGCCACTGCATGGCCGCCGCTCTCCACGAACGCCTTCAGCCCGTCCGCCATCCGCTGCGTCAGCATAAGGGGATACGGGACGACGAGGAGATCGTACCGTTCGAGGTCGCCCGCCTCCACATCCGTTCGATGCACGAATTCGACGGGGATGTTGCTCTCGGCGAATGCCCGATAGTATCCAACCAGATGATCGTGGTAGTTATCGCCGCCGCCGCGCTGGCCGCCGACGAGCTGCGTGAGACGGTTGAAGACGATCCCGACGCGCGCGGGCACCGGACGCGACCCGAGAAACAGCTCTTGATTCGCGTCGACTGTCCGCGCGATCTCGCCCATGTGCACGGCGCGATCGGTCAGCGTACCGTCGAGGTTCACGAGCCCATACCCGCCGGACTCGTAGCCGGAGGACATGGGATAATATGCGTACACGTTCACGCCCTTCGCGCCGTAGGCAAGCGCCGACCAGACCCAGCTCCGGTGATCTTCGGGCGTGACCGGCTCACTCAGCCACAGGCCGATCGTGCCGCCACCGGCCTGCAGCTCACCGACGTACCATCCGCCGTTATCGACGTTCACGCCGCGCTGAAACTCCATCATCGACATGACGCGCCAGTAAGGCCAGTGCGTCGACGGCCGATTGTGTTTCGGGTAGATGGACGTGCCGTAGTAGTCGACCTGCTCGGCCATAAGAAAGTCGTCGGGCGATCCGGCGCCGCCGCGGGGAGACTGCGTGATCGCCGAAACGGCGGCGTGGGACGTCGTCACGTGATCCGATCCACCCCTGCGAACGGCTGCGTCACGCCGGCCGAGGTCGTCGGCGAGGCGGTCGCGGATGAACGTCTTCCAATCCAGATAGTCCGTATACGTCAGGATGGTGGCGAAGCGCGGCGGCTCGACTTCATTCCACTGTTCGAATCCCCGGTGCCAGGCCGCGTTCAGGCGCTCGAGAGAGCCGTACTTATCCTGCAGCCACTCACGGAAGCGCGCCTGTGTGGCCTCGCAGTAGCAGAACTGCGCGTTTGGGATGTAGTCGATGAGTGCCCAGTTGATCACGTGGGGCTCGCTCCAGAGATCCCAACCGTAAAAGGCATCGTACTCTGACGCGACGCGCGCGACCTCCGCGTAAAAGCCGTGCACGCGCTCGGCGATTTCCGGATTGTCCGTGCAGTAGCCGGGGGCTGACTGCGGCTCAACGACGTGTCCATTTTGCGCGACGAAGCGGGCGTGCGGATACCGTTCACCCACCCAGTCCGGCGCCGAATCCACATACATCTGGATGAATACGCGGAGGCCGACCTCCTCGGCCAGCTCCACCAGCAGGCGAAGGTTTTCGAGGTCGTAGACGCCTTCTTCCGGTTCGCCGCGCGCCCATTCGACCCACGTGCGGACGGTGTTGAATCCGAGATCCTTGATCTGCTGGAGATCGGCCCGCCACTCCGTACGTGAGGCCGGCGTAATCTCCGAAACCATCGGCGCGCGTGCTTTGCCCCCACTGTACCAGGTCGAGAACGGATAGAAGTCGTGCTTATTGACGCCCTCCTGACGCTCCCGATCGACGCGAGGCGCCCGTTCCTGAGCTGCGCTTGTGGAGGTAAAGATCGCGGCGCTAAGAATGAGGGCAATCGAGACGAAGAATACGGCAAGCAGACCGCGACGGGCACCAGGATTCATACAAAGGTTCATTGGCAGTTCAACTACAATTTCAAGGTCCCCCTTTAGGTAGCCGAAGTTCAACAACCACGTGGTTGGCTGGTTCGTACGGGTCAGTCAGGTCGGGGCTCATCTCCGCTCGGATTCGGACCATCTTACGCGGACGTTCATTCTACGAACCGCTGCTTTCAGTTGTACAACTCATAAACACAAACGTACCGTCCATGGAGTACCGTTACAGCTCGTACATTTTGGTTCTACTTTTCATTGCCACGCACATCGTTCAGCCTGCGGCTGGACAGATTTCGATCACATCCGAGGACGCTACTAGCCTGATCGGAGAATCCCGCTCGCTCACGACGTTCTCTTCCACCGACGCACAGATTCAGGCGATCGTCGATGCGGACGGTGCCGATCAGACGTGGGACTTCTCTCAGGTCTCGCACACCGATACGCTGCACGCCGTTACCACCTACCATGGGTCGGGAGACGGGCTGCCAGGTGGGGACGAATTTCCCGAAACGAATTATGCTATCGAGGTAATGATGGGTCTCGAGAGCCCCGACGTGGATTCGGCCGCGTGGGTTTTCAACCAGATCAAGGGCGATTCGGCGCTCACGCTGGGGGGGAGCTACATTACGGAGAATCCGGACACCGGTGAACCCGACACCCTCACGCTCGCCTTTAATCCACCCAGCCTGAATTTCTTACTGCCCGTGACCTACGGTGACTCGTGGACGCACACGTCGACGTTCATCCTGGAAACGACGGAGGAGGCGGAGGTCGACGGATGGGGTACGCTCGTGCTTCCGGACGGCTCGAGCCATGATGCCCTCCGAATCCGCAGGGAAGAGACGACATCGATGGGCGGCTTTGAGACGATGACGACGTACATCGACATCCTGACGAACACTCAGACCGTTTCCGCCCACCTCACGCTGGCGGAGGACAACAGCACGTTCCACAGTGCGGAGATCACGATGGAAGGCGAACCGACGGCGGCCGAGCACGATGAGCTGCCGCAGACCGTCCGGCTCATGCAGAACCACCCAAACCCCTTCAATCCCAGCACGACGCTCGCCTTCGAACTCGCCAACCCGGAGCGCGTGACGCTTACGGTCCACGACGTGCTGGGCCGTGCGGTGGCCGTTCTGGTGGATGGAGTGCGCCCGGCCGGTGAGCACCAAATCCACTTCGATGCCGCAAGTCTGCCGTCGGGAACCTACGTCTACCAGCTTCGCACGTCGACGGGTACCCAAACGCGTCTAATGACCCTATCGAAGTAGGTCGTCAAGCGCGGCCGCACGACTGCGGCCCCGGCCCTCCGCATCCCGGCTAGTGATCCTGTGGACAGTATGGATATCTTACTCTCGACCCCTGAGAGCCCTTGCATGCTGTCCACGAGATCGGATGAGCCCACAGAAAGAAGACACCTCGCATCCGGAACTGAACTCGGCCCGTCAAGTCGCGCAGCACTACCTTCCGGACCTCGTTTATGGCGCGAATGACGGCATCATCACTACCTTCGCCGTAGTAGCGGGTGTCGAGGGCGCGCAACTCCCCTCCGTCGTCATTCTCATTCTCGGAGTCGCCAATTTGCTGGCCGACGGCTTCTCGATGGGTGCTAGCGACTTTCTATCGATCCGCTCGAAATCGGCCGTTGAGCGCATGGAACGAAAGAGCGTGACGGAGCCGTTCGCGCTTCGTCACGGATTCGCCACCTTTCTGGCCTTTGTCCTCGCCGGCAGCGTACCGCTTCTGGGCGTCATTTTTTCGGTGCCGGTTGACTACCGCTTTCCGGCGACCGTGGCGCTGACGCTTGGAACGCTTTTCGTGGTCGGGGCGGCGCGTACGTTCGTTACGCGTGGGCGGTGGTGGGTAGATGGGGTCGAGATGATGACGATCGGAGCTGTGGCCGCCGGCGTCGCCTATGGCGTTGGCGCGGTGCTGGCAACCGCTACCGGCGTGGCGCTATGATGTCCACAAGACTCTTCCCGCCCGCAAGTACGAGCACGTCCTCGGCAATGCCGACCGCCCAGTCGGGGATCGTCGTCGTTTCGGTCACGACCTTTCGGAGCCGGTAAAACAGATGGGCCGAACCGACGGCCGATACGGCGCCCACCAGAGCGGCCGAAGCGCGGTTTCCGGAGCGCAACTCTGCGACGACGACGCCGGATAGCGCGCCAAAGGTCGCCCGTCCGATGAGTGACGGCAGATCCGTCCGCGGAGGCAGGTCGGCGCCCTTGTCCGCCGCCATTTCGCCGGCGGCCATCGCAGCCGTCGCCATGTCGGCGTACTTCGTGCTCAGCACCGAAACTAGGCTACGTCCGTCGGCGAAGAGTCGTGAACGGATACGCCGGCCGAGGCGGTCGTCCGCCCGCAGGTGCTGCCGCCGGCTCAGCAGCGCCAAGCCGGACATGCTGCGAACGCCGGAAATCGCACCGAGGCCCGCCGCCAATAAGAGGGTCGTCGAGTTATCACGCATTTTGGGTCCTCCGTTCGAATGTGACTTTTGGGGCTGATGTTCTGGGTCGTCTGGACGTGCGCGGGATCCCGCTGTGTACCGCTCGTGCGGTTTTCTGGTGCGCGCGGCGGTGCCACGTCGTCTGATAGTGACGGCTGACGAGCCGGAATCCCAGACGGCTCCACCAGTTCGGGAAGTCGCCGGGGAGCCATCGGGCGGAGATGCGGAAGCGGATCCTGCCACTCCGATGGTCCTGCGTCAGGACGAACCACTCCGATCCCCGCTCAATGTGCCCTTCCAACGTATCGTATCGGAAGCCGAACGTAGACGTGGATTCAGTGCGCTCGTCACGTACGGCGCCGACCTCCACGCCCGCAAGAAAGCGGATGATCCGGAAGGCGCGCAGCTCAAGCAGCATTCGGCGGCCGAGCAGATCCGCGGTCGCGTCGAAGCGGGCACGTACGATCCGTCGATCGGAAAATTCATAAGATTCCAGGCACTGCCGACCCCTTGCAAAGGGACCGTCCGGGACCGGCGGACCCGGTGCGACGCGGGCGAGGATGGACTCCGACCCGTACTTGAGCCATCCAGACCGCTGCTGCAGTTCGTCAGGATCTTCATCGAAATTCCGCCGGAGCGATCCCACGCGTGCGAGTTCGCGCTGGAGTTCCTCGTCCGTCCATCCCCGTCCGATACGCCAGCGAGCCATCAGTCCGACCGTGCGATGAAAGTGGGGGTCGTTCCGCCGCGGTCGGTAGGCGATTCCTCCACCTCGCACGATTCGGCGACAATCTCTCCGATGACGCCTTCGCCGACGGAGTGGGCGAGCCGGTCGACGAAATCGGTCCACGTGTTGGTCTGCATCGCGTCGGCGCCTGCCACGAAGCCCGCGCGGTGCAGCAGCGACTTCGAGCGCGCACGGCTGCGGATGTGGAAAATGACGTCTCCGCGCGCATTGTAATAGGCGCCGAAGGTAATCTTGCCTGCCTCTGCATGTCCGGCGAGCGTCGCGATAGTGAGACTGTCTGGAGTCATGTCGATGACCCGCACGGCGAATCGGGGGCCCATCTGGATGTTCACACTCATCTCATCGCCCTCGTCGAGATGCGGCTTCTCAGGATCCGAAAAGCGCACGAGCTCTCGAGGTGCCAGGTTTTTGAAATCGCTTCGTACGACGGTCATGACTTCTTGCGGATTGATGCGGCACGCCCGAATAACCGCCCAGTAGTCCCGTTGTATGAGCGGCCCGCGTCCCTTTGAAGCCGACTGAAGCTGATCGTCCATGAGTCCACCGATCCACGATAGCATGCACATCCGGCGGGCGGTGCCCGGTACCGCCGTCCAGAATCATTACACACTACAGCCAACATCCGGCGCAACCTCGCCGTTTCTAATGAAACGACGTATTGTTGCAACGTAACGGGTGGAGAGATGGCCGATCTGAAGCGAACGGCCCGGGAATCCGAACAGGAGAGTTCACCGGATCTGGGCGGTGTGGCTGGGGAGAAGAACGCCGATGCACGGGCGGAGGAGGTGAATCCAAAGAGTGCCGAATCCGAACGCGTCTACGAGCCGACGGCCGTTCACCGGGACGAGCACACGGAGGGATCTCTCACGCGGCTTATCGAACAGCAGACGGCAAAGGTGCCGTCGGATTTCTTCCTGCTTGCCGCCTTCGGTGCCATCGGGCTTTCACTTTACTACTTCGCCTCCGGAAATCGAGATCGAGGCAACCTACTCGGCCTGTGGGCACCGACGCTGCTTACCATGGGCGTCTACAATAAGCTCGTGAAAATGCTGAAGCCGAGATAGGTGCCGGCGAAGCGTATGCGCGGTTATCGACCCGAATGGGTAGAGCCGTAGCGTCGAAGCATATCGTCGTAACCGCGCAGCAGTCCGCGTAGAAAATGCACGGCCTGATCTTCAGGCAGAGCCACTGTGATGGTGCCCAGCCGAAAATGTACGGCATTGGGTTCGTGCAGCCATTCATCCACCAGGCGCAGCAAGGTAGCCGTATCCGCCAACTTTCTGAGCAGCTTGCTATCGGTTGACGTGCCGGCGACATCTGGCACGTGCTGCTGTCGAGCGTGAAAGGGAGAGGTCATTTCCGGATTGGAGAGGGGGATCTATGTTTAAGGATACTACGGACAACGTTCGCGCCTTCGACTCCGTCGCCCAGAACGGCGGCATCACCGAGGCCATCACCGGCATGGACACCATGACGTTCACGATGTTCGTCGAACCCGGGGTGTACAACTATAATAGTATGTGTTATGTCATTCGGATTGCACCCGCGATTCCATAACACACACTGTGGGGATTATGTCCTACGACTATGTCGGGGAATCCCCCACATAGTTCTCGCTTTACAAGCGTGGTAAATGAAGGTTGGGAGAATTGAATCCAGCGATCAAACCGAACGTCGCCACGCATTTGGATGCGACAATCCAAGCAAATCATCTCTCTTGATGGAATGTTCATGAACTCTCTCGAGTCCTTGAATTCAGAGCGCTCTTCGGTTCAACATGTTGCGAAGATTTACCGATAGGGACTAGTGTCTAGCTGCCTCCCGATTGCAGTTTTGACTTATTAAGACGTGAATCTCTCTAACCGATACTCCAACTCAGAACGGATACCGTCCAGAAGTGAAGGCAAGTTGATGTACGCTCCCGGATCCGACGATACCCAACATCTCATACGCCGCGCTCGAAGCCTCGGCTTGATCAATGCATGGATGCCGATAGAAACAGGCATCTTTGTAGAAGTCGGACTCGTGACGTATCACATTCAGGCGGACGCCGCGCAGCCGTTCCTACGAAGTCTTATCCGCCGACATGAAATAGATCAATTGATTGGCAGGGCCTGATGTACGTTTTGCTCTCAAGCGTTCTGACGGCCGTTCTCCTTCCGGCATTCGTCGAATAGCTTCACGGAACGACGTCGCTGCACGTCGCAGCATTCAACTCCATTCTTTTCTGCATTCCTCGCGCGACACGGCTGCCTGCGTTGGGGATGCGCGAAGCCCGGC
>CAZQAS010000045.1:1704-4505 GCA_964591285.1 uncultured Rhodothermales bacterium | reverse complement strand
TTCTGCATTCCTCGCGCGACACGGCTGCCTGCGTTGGGGATGCGCGAAGCCCGGCTTCTGGTGGTGGAGGCCGGGCTTCTATTTCGGTTTGTGAGGCAGTGCGCGACGTAAAGCTTTTGTGCGCTCCGAATCTCTTCGCGGCCGATCCGATATATCTTCGCAGTTCTACAAAGCCATCCAGTACTATGAGTGAGCTTGTCTATCCGCCGGCCGCGAGGGTCTCGCCGATTCTCCATGAGCGCCTGCTGCACATTCAGGAGGAAGCCCGTCGGCAGGGGCGCGGCAGCCGCGCGGCACTTCCGGATGCGGCGCTCATCGAGCGTTTGATCGAGGCCGCTTTCTGGGCGAGTCTCCACCGGGAGGAGGGGCAGACGCCGAGGATTTCCTTCGTGGTGGTTCCGCCCGACCATGCGAAGGATGCACTGACGTTCGATCGCCGCATCTCACCGACACCGCAGAGTCTCGCACGCCTCGCCCCGGCAGTAGAGCGTCCCGGCATACACCTCTGCGTTTGGGGCACGGCTGCCGACCTGCACGTCTGGGGTGCTGCGCGCTCGGTGCCGGATTTTAGTCTGGTGCTCGAAGTATTCGAACCAGGCCTGGTCGTGGCGAAGTACAGCCGCAGTATCCCCTACACAAAGTTCGGCAACCTCGCGATGTTCAAAGGCGACCGTGTAAAGGTCGTCGATGAGGATGCCGTCCGCCGGCCCGACTGTCCGGAGGTTCTCGTGGCGCTGGCGGGGGCCGACGGCAACGCGCGCCTCGAGCATCCGAATGTCTTGTTGCAGCTGGCGCTGTCGATGCGCGACCATGGGCATGGCGGAACGCTCCTCGTCGTCTCCGATGGCGACGGGTGGATGCGTTCGATCGTGACGCCGATTCGATACGGCGTCTCGCCACCATTCGGCAAGCTCGCGGATATGCTGCGGCAGGGCCGCACGGAGCGGAGCCTTCGACGCTGGCTCTTTGACTTAGGCCAGACGGTGGACGGCATCGCCGGACTTACCGCGGTCGACGGTGCCACCATCCTGACGAAAGACTATAATCTCCTCGCTTTTGGCGCCAAAATCGAACGTGCCCGGCACGCAGAACGGGTCGGGAACGTCGTCCTCACCGAACCGGTCGTCGGCAATGTGCCGGTACCAACCGAGACCGACGCCCTCGGCGGCACCCGCCACTTCTCGGCAGCGCAATTCGTTCACGATCAGCGCGATGCTCTCGCTTTCGTAGCCTCGCAGGACGGCAGCTTTACGCTCTTCGCCTGGTCGGATCTTGACGACCGTCTCTATGCCCACCGAATCGAGACCCTCCTCCTGTGAGTCCGACTCATCGGTAGCCCTTCCTGCCTTGTAACGCCTCTGCAAGGGAAGCCGCACATAAGGACCGCATGGACCCGAGCGGCGGTAAGCGATGCATCGAGAAGTGCAACGACAGATCGAAGGTGAAAGGACGATGAATAGCGACAGAAGCGGAGCGGCGAAAGCCTTGGCGAGTGGACTGATCGGCGCATCAGTGGTGACGCTACTGCACGAAACGGCGCGGCGGATTCGGCCCGATGCGCCACGAATGGATGTGCTCGGTATGCGGGGACTGGCAGCGCTCATGGGGCTTGTGGATGTGGAGCCGCCGAAGCACGATCGGCTGCACTCGCTGGCCATGGGGGCCGACGTTGTGTCGAACGGCCTCTACTACAGCATGGTCGGATCGGGTGACGACCGCGTCTGGCTCCGCGGCGTACTGTTGGGCATCGCCGCGGGAGTAGGAGGTGTCGCGTTGCCGCCGATGTTGGGCCTTGGCGCGAAGCCGAGCGGACGTACGCGGCCGACGAAAATCATGACCTTCACCTGGTACTTCGCCGGTGGGATCGCCGCGGCGGCATCATCGCGACTGCTCGATCGCGGCTCGGGGCGCTGAGCGGTTCTCTCCGATGATTTCCATGCCGATCAACGTACGGTGGTCCGGTTCACGGCGAGACGGGGATCATCGAGGTCCTCCCAGGGTATGCTATACACAATCAAGCATGCATCGCACACGTCTTCAGGTTCGAGCCCGGAGGTCTGTCTTATGCAGATCCGGAGGTTTGAACCTTTTTTTATGGACGTGCAAAGCCGTGCGGCTGCTCAGACGGAGGATATCATGAGGATATTAGTGGGGAATCTTTCGCACGGGACGACCAGGGACGACCTGCGGAACCTCTTTGCGGAATACGGTGAGATCGCACGAGTCGGTCTGGCAAAGGATCTACCCGACGGTACCCGCCGCAACTACGGATTGGTCGAAATGAACGACAGCGCCGAAGGCGAGCGCGCCATGTCCGCCCTGCGCGGAACGCTTTTCAATGATCGCCCGCTAAAAGTGCGAGAAGCGCGGAAGCGAGCCGATCGCGGTCAAAACTGACAACAAAACGATCTGGCAGAAATTAGCTGCCATAGAAACCGGAGAAACCCGGACGGGACTTTTTGTCTCGACTCATCGACGCTTATAGAACGGTAAACGAAGAACGCATATGAAAGGACGAGTCAAGTGGTTTAGCATCGATAGGGGCTACGGATTTATCGAGCCCCAGGACGGAAGCAAGGACGTATACGTGCACTGGAATGCCATTCCAGGCCTCGGCGACGACGAAGGTCTTCGCGATGGCGAGCAGGTCGAGTTCGACGTGGAGGAGACGCCGAAAGGCTTGAGTGCCTCCAACGTTACGCGCGTCAACAACGGCACGATTCTGTAGCCGTCAGCGTTCCGGCGATCACGCATCGCCGATCACCTTCAGACCGGCCATTAGGCGGACGCTTCGGCGTACG
>CAZQAS010000045.1:0-1604 GCA_964591285.1 uncultured Rhodothermales bacterium | reverse complement strand
AAGCTCGAAGAGCACACGGCGCCTCATCCAGCCATGCTCCACTTCATTGAAGGCGAGGCGGATGTCACACTGGGCGATGACCGCGTCGAGGCACACGCCGGCACGTGGATCCACATGACGCCGGAGGTGCCTCACAGCATCCATGCGCGGACGCCGGTGTTGATGATGCTCCTGATTCTTCGGTCCGTGCCGTGATGTGCGACTCGGGCCTGCAATGGAGGCGAAGAAGTCGCTTGCCGAGACGACCTATCCCTCGGTTAGACCCGCGGTCGAAAGGAAGTCGGGCACGCGCCGGTGCTTCGTTGCCTGCTCGAAGGCATACGCTATCCGTATCAGCGTCGGCTCGCTCCACGCTCGACCCATGAACGAGAGACCGACCGGCAGTCCAAAGCTGTATCCGGCCGGGACGGTGACGTTGGGATAGCCCGCGACTGCGGCGGGCGTGGAGCTCGCGCCGAGGAAGTGATCTCCGTTCACCAGATCGATCGGCCAGGGTGGGCTTCCCGTCGGGGCCACGATGGCGTCAAGCCGGTGCTCGTCCATCACCGCATCAATCCCCTCCGCGCGGGAGAGGCGATGGTTCTTGGCCAGCGCATCGAGATACTCCTGCTCGGTCAGTGGGCCCTTCTCCTGGGCCATCTCGAAGATCTCCTGCCCGAAGTAGGGCATCTCCTGCTCGCGATGCGCCTCATTGAATGCGATGAGATCGCGGAGCGACCGCACGCCGGATTCCGCCTCGCGCGCCGATAAATACGCGTTGAGATCCGCTTTGAACTCGTAGAGGAGCACTGTGTATTCGCTGTCGCCGTAGTCGCCTGCATGTGGAATGTCGGCAGGATCGACGATCACGGCGCCCGCCTGCTCCATGGCCTCGATCGCATCTTCAGCCAGGCGGTCGGCATCCGGACTGTACCCGAAGAACTGCTGTCGCGCGACGCCGATGCGCGCACCGTCGAGCCCGTTTGCATCCAGGAACGGCGTGTAATCAGAATGAGCGTGCCCCTGCGCGGCAGCCGTCGCAGGATCGCGCGAATCCTCCCCCGTGAGCGCTCCAAGCAGGATGGTCGCATCCGCCACGGTGCGGGCCATCGGGCCGGCCGTATCCTGACTATGGGCGATCGGAATGATACCCGAGCGGCTCACCAAGCCCAGCGTCGGCTTGATGCCGACCAGCGAATTCGCCGACGACGGGCACACGATGGATCCGTCCGTCTCGGTTCCGATCCCTGCGGCTGCGTAACTCGCGCTGATCCCGCCGGCGGGTCCGGAGCTGGATCCGCACGGCGAGCGATCCAGCACGTACGGATTTCGGCCCTGACCTCCGATAGCGCTCCATCCACTCGAGGACCGCGTCGATCGGAAGTTCGCCCACTCGCTCAGATTCGCCTTCCCTAAAATGATTGCACCGGCCTCGCGGAGCTTCTCGATCAGGAACGCGTCACGCTCTGCGCCCGAACCGACGAGCGCGAGCGAGCCCGCCGTGGTCATCATCCGATCAGAGGAGTCGATATTGTCCTTGACGATGATAGGAATGCCGTGCAACGGACCGCGCGCGCCGTTGGATTGCCGCTCCGCATCGAGCTCTGCGGCGATCTCGAGGGCAT